>CACXLJ010000004.1 GCA_902768435.1 uncultured Bacteroidales bacterium
CTGTCGCCCCTGATGGGGCTAATTATATTGAATATCGCCTTAAAACAGGGGTTCTTCGCAATGTTGAGAACAGTTTCAATGCCCTTTGGGCACCGCGCACCGCTCTTGCGAGCGACTTTCGCTTTGAAATGTTCTCGAGCATTTCGTGGTTCGCTCCACCACCTGCCTATTATCTACCCAGCCCTGACGGGCTTCATAGTAACCTCAATATTAAAAACATACGAAAACAAGGAAAAAATAAGGATATTTATAGAAAATGAGTTCTTGATTTGTGGTCAAAAACTCACTTATTGGATAGTTTGTCAATGCAATCAAATGCCGTTTAAGCCTAAATCATTGATTCGGCTAACTGGCTAAGAGAGGGGATTAGTCCTCGGGGTGGCCGGCAGCCTTGGCAATGCGTTTGCGCTCGAGTTCGTCGAGGATGATTTTGCGCATTCGCAGGTGGTTGGGGGTGATTTCGACATACTCGTCGGCCTTGATGTACTCGAGGGCTTCTTCGAGGCTGAACACGATGGGTGGCACAATTTTCACCTTGTCGTCGGCACCGCTGGCGCGCATGTTGGTGAGCTTCTTGCTCTTGGTCACATTCACCACCAGGTCTTTCTCCTTGGTGTGCTCGCCCACGACCTGACCGGCATAGACATCTTCTTGCGGGAAGATGAAGAACTTGCCGCGGTCTTGCAATTTGTCGATGGCGTAGGCATAGGCAGTGCCGCCTTCCATAGCGATGATGGAGCCGTTGGTTCGTCGAGTGATTTCACCCTTCCAAGGCTCGTAGTCGAGGAAACGATGTGCCATGATGGCTTCGCCAGCGCTGGCGGTGAGCACATTGGTGCGCAGGCCGATGATGCCTCGCGACGGAATCTTGAATTCCATGTGGATGCGGTCGTTCTGCGTTTCCATGGTGGTCATCTCGCCCTTGCGACGGGTGACCATGTCGATCATCTTGCTGGCATACTCCTCAGGCACATTGATGGTG
Source organism: uncultured Bacteroidales bacterium (assembly GCA_902768435.1). Lineage (GTDB taxonomy): Bacteria > Bacteroidota > Bacteroidia > Bacteroidales > Muribaculaceae > Sodaliphilus. Next base: position 983 of record CACXLJ010000004.1, read on the forward strand.
AGCGACTCGATGGGCTCGCACTTCATGCCATCGATCTCCTTGATGATGACTTGCGGTTGTCCCACCTGCAGTTCGTATCCCTCGCGACGCATTTCCTCGATAAGTACCGAGAGATGCAGCACGCCACGACCAAACACATTCCAGGCATCCTCGTTTTCGGTGCGCTCTACACGCAGAGCCAGATTCTTTTGCAACTCATGCTGCAGACGGTCCCAAATGTGGCGCGAGGTGACAAATTTACCATCTTTGCCGAAGAACGGTGAGTCGTTGATGGTGAATCGCATGCTCATGGTGGGCTCGTCGATGGCTATGCGGGGCAGGGGTTCAGGGTTGGCGAGCAGTGTGATGGTGTCGCCAATCTCGAAGCCGTCGATGCCCACAAGGGCGCAGATGTCGCCGCAGGGCACTTCCTGCACATGCACTTGTCCCATGCCTTCGAAGGTGCGCAGCTCTTTGATTTTTTGCTTCACCACGGTGCCGTCTTTCTTGCACAGGCCAATCTCCATGCCATCGGTGAGGGTGCCACGGTGCACACGGCCCACGGCGATTCGGCCTACATAGGAGTTGTAGTCGAGCGAGGTGACGAGCATTTGCGGGTCGCCCTCGTTCAGGGCTGGTTCGGGTATGTATTGAATGATGGCGTCGAGCACGGCAGTGATGTTGTCGGTGGGTTCACGCCAGTCGAGGCTCATCCATCCTTGCTTGGCAGAGCCAAACACGGTGGGGAAGTCGAGCTGGTCTTCGGTAGCATCGAGGTTGCACATGAGTTCAAACACCTGTTCCTGAACCTCGTCGGGGCGGCAGTTGGGTTTGTCCACTTTGTTGATGACCACAATGGGTTTCAGACCAATCTCAATGGCTTTCTGGAGCACGAAACGCGTCTGCGGCATGGGTCCCTCGAAAGCGTCGACCAGCAGCAGGCAGCCGTCGGCCATGTTGAGCACGCGCTCTACCTCGCCGCCAAAGTCGCTATGCCCTGGAGTGTCGATGATGTTGATCTTGTAACCGTTATAGTTGATAGAAACGTTCTTGGAGAGAATGGTGATGCCTCGCTCGCGCTCAAGATCGTTGCTGTCAAGGATTTGAGTGCCTATTACTTGGTTGTCGCGGAAGAGGTTACCTGCTGCCAACATCTTGTCGACGAGCGTGGTTTTGCCGTGGTCGACATGTGCGATAATTGCTACGTTTCTTATCTTTTGCATACCCTTAATGAATTTTGGGTGCAAAGTTACACATTTTATTCGTTTTATACAAGCCGGAGATTTCTAGTTTTGCAAGTTGTGCAACAACTTGCAAAACTAGAAGGTTAGAGGTTAGAGGGTGTAGAGGTTCGTGTTTGGTGATGATAAAGGATATGGTAATTCTCAATTATTGCTGTCAGATAAAACAAAAGGGGTCGCCGCCGGCGACAAGGTTTTAGTTATCAACTACCCCCTTTGACACTTGTTGGGCTCGCTATCGCTCGTTTCACAAGTGCCAAAGGGGGTTACTCAGAGGCCAGAGCGAGACTGCGTCTTGCCTTACGTGGACATTCTTTGCCTTGTGGCGTCTATACCATTATCGCACTGATTGTCAAAAGGTAGCAGAAGATTCGCAATCTTTAATCGGATACTAATAGTATAAAATATTGCAAGGGCGTGAACTGTGCAACATAAATAAAAAAGATGACGCGGCTTGCGCGAGCGTCACCTTCCTCTTAAAAAAATAAGTTATGAAACAATCAATCCGGTTCTAAGCCTGGAGCATCTCGTGCATGTTGAGGGCGGCACGGCGACCGTCGCCCATGGCGAGAATCACGGTTGCACCACCGCGCACGATGTCGCCACCTGCATAGAGGTCGGTCACATTCGACTGCATGGTTTCCTCGTTGACGACGATGGTGTTGCGCTTGCTCACCTCAAGGCCTTGGATAGAGCGGGGCACGAGCTGGTTGGGCGAAACGCCTACTGCCACGATAACGAGGTCGACGGGAATCTCCTCGATGGCACCCTCGACGGGAACGGGTTTGCGACGGCCCGAAGCATCGGGTTCGCCGAGTTCCATGCGCTGCACGCGCATAGCCTTGACGCGGCCCTTGTCGTCACCAATATACTCGATGGGGTTGTGGAGGGTCTTGAACTCGATGCCTTCTTCCTTGGCATGGCCCACCTCTTCGAGGCGTGCAGGCATCTCTTCCTCGCTACGGCGATAGACGAGGATGACGCGCTCGGCACCCATGCGCTTGGCGGTGCGGGTTGAGTCCATAGCGGTGTTGCCGCCACCAACCACTGCGATGGTCTTGCCGTTGAGCACGGGGGTGTCGCCACCACGGCCAGCGCCCATGAGGTTGATGCGGGTGAGGTATTCGTTGCTCGACATGACGCCGTTGAGGTTCTCGCCAGGAATGTCCATGAAGCGGGGGAAGCCTGCGCCAGAGCCGACGAAGACGCCCTTGAAGCCCATCTCGTGGAGGTCATCGTAAGTGATGGTCTTGCCCACGAGGCAGTCTTTCACAAATTCAACGCCCATCTTGCGCAGACCGTCTATCTCGAAGTCGACGATGGCGTTGGGCAGACGGAACTCGGGGATGCCATACTTGAGCACGCCGCCAATCTCGTGGAGTGCCTCAAAGACGGTGACATCGTAGCCGCGCTTGATCATATCGCCAGCAAATGAGAGTCCTGAAGGACCACTGCCGATAACGGCCACCTTGATGCCATTCTTGGGAGCCACTTGCGGAGCCGGCATGCTGTCGGCATTGTTGCGCTGCCAGTCGGCGGCAAAGCGCTCGAGGTAACCGATGGCCACTGCGGGATGTTTCATCTTGAGGTGGATGCACTTGCTCTCGCACTGCTTTTCCTGTGGACAGACGCGACCACAAACTGCGGGCAGCGAACTGGTTTCCTTGAGGGTAGCGGCAGCCTCGGCAAAGTTGCCACGCTCGATGTTCTTGATGAATTTAGGGATGTTGATGTTGACGGGGCATCCGGTGACGCACTGCGGGTTGGCGCAGTCGAGGCAACGGGTAGCCTCACGCATGGCCTGTTCGGCACTGATGCCTTGGTTCACCTCTTCGTTGCAGGTGATGCGGTAGGCGGGGTCGAGTTGAGGCATCTCGACGCGTTCGATGGAGGTGCGCTCCTTGGGCGACTTGCTATTACGCAATTCCACTCTCCATTGCTCATTGCGAGCAGCATTGATATCGTTATTTTCCATTTTGATAATTCAATTAAAAAGATGAAAGAAAAAATGAAGAGTTATTGCGCTCCACGCAGGCGCATCATGAGTTCGTCGAAGTCGATCTGGTGAGCATCGAATTCAGGACCTTCAACGCACACGAAACGGGTCTTGCCACCCACGCTCACGCGGCAAGCACCGCACATGCCGGTGCCGTCGACCATGATAGCGTTGAGCGAAGCCTCGGTGGGCACATTGTATTCTTTGGTGAGTTTAGCCACAAACTTCATCATGATGGCGGGACCAATGGTGACACAATAGTCAACCTTCTCGCGCTTGATTACTTCCTCGACACCAGCGGTAACAAGGCCTTGCTTGCCGTAACTGCCATCGTCGGTCATGATGATGACATCGTCGCTCGAACTGCGCACCTCATCTTCAAGAATGATGAGATCCTTACTACGACCAGCCAGCACGCTCACCACGCGGTTGCCTGCAGCCTTCATGGCGCGGATGATGGGGAGCAGGGGAGCAACGCCCACGCCGCCACCGCAGCACAGCACAGTGCCGTAGTTCTCGATGTGGGTTGCCTGTCCGAGAGGACCCACTACATCGGTGAGGGCATCGCCGGGGTTGAGGGCGCAAATCTTCTTGGTAGAGTCGCCCACTGCTTGAATAACTAAGGTAATGGTGCCAGCGACGGGATCGCTGTCGGCGATGGTGAGGGGAATGCGTTCGCCCTTTTCACCGCAACGCACAATGACAAAATGGCCAGCCCGGCGCGCTTTAGCGATGAGCGGAGCTTCGACCACCAGTTTAGTGACTTTCTCAGAAAATTGTTCTTTCGAAACGATTTTGTTCATGTTTATGTGTGAATTAGTTAAACTGCCCGCAAAGTTACTACTTTTTGGGATAAAACCACCTTATTTTATAAAAAAGATTAGACTTGCGATGGAGTTTTTTAGATGTCGTGTCGTTAGTGCATTACGGGATGCGTGTGATTTTGGCTCCTATGGCATTGAGGCGACTGTCGATCGAGGAGTAACCGCGGTCAATCTGCTCAACATGCCCAATGCGGCTTGTGCCATCGGCACTCATGGCAGCAATGAGCATGGCAATGCCGGCACGAATGTCGGGCGACACCATGTTGTTGGCACGCAGATGTATGCGGTGGTCATGCCCGATGACAACGGCGCGATGCGGATCGCAAAGAATGATTTGAGCCCCCATGTCGATGAGTTTGTCGACAAAGAAGAGGCGACTTTCAAACATCTTCTGGTGGATGAGGATGCTGCCCTTGGCCTGTGTGGCAACAACGAGCAGAACGCTGAGCAGGTCGGGCGTGAGTCCGGGCCAGATGGCATCGGCAAGTGTGAGAATGGAGCCGTCCATAAATGACTCTATTTCGTAGTGGTCTTGGTGTGGTATGAACATGTCGTCGCCCCGTTTTTCGAGCCGCAGACCCAGGCGGCGGAAACTGTCGGGGATAATGCCGAGATTGTCCCACGACACATTTTTGATGGTGAGTTCACTGCCGGTCATGGCTGCCATGCCTATGAAACTGCCCACCTCGATCATGTCGGGAAGAATGCGGTGATGTGCACCATGCAGGCTGTCGACGCCTTCAATGGTGAGCAGGTTAGATGCAATGCCCGAAATTCGTGCTCCCATGCTGTTGAGCATCCTGCAGAGTTGCTGGATATAGGGTTCGCAGGCAGCGTTGTAGATGGTGGTTGTGCCTCGGGCCATGACGGCCGCCATGATGATGTTGGCCGTGCCGGTTACCGATGCCTCGTCGAGGAGCATGTAGGTGCCAATGAGGCGGTCTTTGATCTGGAATCTATAGGCTTTCAAATCTTTATCGAAAGTGAATGTGGCGCCTAAATTGCTGAGTCCGCGGAAGTGTGTGTCGAGCCTGCGCCGCCCGATTTTGTCGCCACCAGGGTTGGCATAGAGTATCGAGCCGAGCCGGGTGAGCAATGGCGCTATGAGCATGACCGAACCGCGCAGCTTGTTGCACTGCTCCATGAAATCCTTGCTTTGCAAGAAGTTGGCGTCGATATGTTCGGCCTTGAAACTGTAGCAATGTTCGCTCAGGCGATGAACTCTTACACCCATGTCGGAGATCAGGTGGATAAGGTTGTTCACGTCGAGAATATCGGGTATGTTGTCGATGACGACTTCGTCGGTGGTGAGCAGGGTGGCGCAAATCACTTGCAGCGCCTCGTTCTTTGCACCTTGAGGTGTGATTTCACCGTGTAATGGATGGTTTCCCTCAACTAAAAAAGATGCCATGTTGGTTGTTTTTGATGGTTTAGATATAATTGACTTCGGGGTTCAGTGTGATGTTAAACTTGTTATAGACACATTGCTTTACATGGTCGGCAAGAGCAATGATGTCGTTGGGCTTGGCGTTGTGCTTGTTGACCAGAATCAGCGGCTGGCGTTCATAGACAGCAGCTCCGCCGAGTTCTTTGCCTTTCAGTCCGCATTGCTCAATGAGCCATGCAGCAGGAATCTTGACGGAGTCTTCATTGATGACATAATGAGGAACTGTGGGATAGGAGAGAGCAATGTGCTGATAGACCTCGACAGGCACAACGGGGTTCTTGAAAAAACTGCCGGCACTGCCAAGGTCTTGGGGTTCGGGCAGCTTGGAACGACGAATGGCGATAACAGCGTCGCGTATGGCCTGGGGCGAAGGCGTGGTTGTTGATGACTGCAATTCTTGCAGTTGTCCATAGTCAAGGTGGCACTTCGGGGATGGGGACAGGCGAAAGACAACTGCCGTGACAATGTATTGCCCTTGGAGTTGATTCTTGAAAATGCTGTCGCGATAACCATACTGGCACTCTGAAGCCTGAAAAACACGAGGGTTACCGGTTGATATTTCAATGGTTTCAACCTCATGGATGATAGATTCGACCTCAACACCATAGGCACCAATATTCTGGATTGCCGCAGCACCTACCTCACCCGGAATGTGCGAGAGGTTCTCGGGGCCATAATATCCGTTGCGAGCCATGGCAGCACAAAAGTCATCCCAGGCTACTCCGGCTCCAACGCGGACCATTACTTCGTCTCGATCACGGGAGAGAATGTCAATAAATTTGATGTTGGAATGCAAGATTGTGCCCTTGAAATCCTTTGTAAACAGCAGGTTGCTTCCATTACCGATGTGCAAAGTGCGTTGTTTGTCATTGCGGATGTCGGCAAGAACAGTGATTAGTTCTTCGACAGTGTCATAGGCAACGAAGCGTTCGGCTTTGACATCAAGTCCAAAGGTGTTGTGCTTGCGCAGTGAGTAGTTATGACTGATAGATAGAGGCATAGGCTTATCATTCAAGTGTGTTCTTCATGTTGACCATTCTATTGTCCAAAATGGTCAACAAAGATACACATTATTTTTCAAAAAGCAAGATTTGCCATTGAAGTGTTTACATGAAGTGTCACTTAATGGCCTATGCAGTGAACGGGATGTCAGAAGGGGGCATTATATGTCGTGGCCCGTGTAAAGTTGGTAGTACTTGCCTTTGAGGGTAAGGAGTTCGTCGTGGCTGCCCTGCTCAATGATGCGTCCGTGGTCGAGCACGATGATGCAATCGGCATTGCGCACGGTAGAGAGGCGGTGTGCGATGACAAAGGTGGTGCGGCCTTTCATGAGTGAGTCCATGCCTTTCTGCACGATGCGCTCGGTGCGGGTGTCGATCGATGATGTTGCTTCGTCAAGGATGAGCACAGGCGGGTCGGCAACGGCGGCACGAGCAATGGCAAGCAACTGTCGCTCACCTTGACTCAGATTGCTGCCACTGCCACTGAGAATGGTCTGATATCCATTGCTCAGGCGTCGGATAAAGCCGTCGGCATTGACCAGCTTGGCGGCCTCGATACATTCCTGGTCGCTTGCCTCGAGTCGTCCGTATCGGATATTGTCCATCACAGTGCCGGTGAAGAGGTGAGTTTCTTGCAACACCATGCCCAGACTTCGTCTCAAGTGTCGTTTCTTGATGTCGTTCACATCGATGCCGTCGTATGTGATTTTGCCATCCTGGATGTCGTAGAAACGGTTTATGAGGTTGGTAATGGTGGTTTTTCCAGCACCTGTGCCGCCTACAAAGGCAATCTTTTGGCCTGGCCTGGCTTTGAGAATGATGTCGAAGAGTACCTGTTTGTCGGGGTTATAGCCAAAGTCAACCATATTGAACTCCACGCCACCCTTGAGTTGGGTGAGGTCGTAATGGCCGTCATCGCAGGCTTTTCTCCATGCCCAGATGCCTGTGCGATGCATTGAGGGAACGATGTTGCCCTCGGTGTCGTACATGGCAGTGGTGAGTTCGACCGTGCCGTTGTCGGGTTCGGGTGTCTCGTCGAGGATGTTGAAGATGCGCTCGGCACCTGCACTGGCAGTGATGATGCTGTTGATTTGCTGGCTCACATGCGATATGGGTTGTGTGAAGCTCTTGTTGAGTGTGAGGAAGGCAACAATGGTACCGACGCTGAGTCCGATGTCGGTGGTGAGGGCAATGGTGGCGCCGACCACAGCTATGAGCACATAACCAAGATTGCCGAGGTTGCCGTTGACCGGCATGACGATGTTGGCGATGCGGTTGGCCTGATAGGCATTCTCACGCAAATTCTCGTTCAGACTCTCGAATTGTGAGATAGCCTCATCTTCGTGGCAGAAGACTTTGACCACCTTTTGCCCCTCGACCATCTCCTCGATAAAACCGTTGACATCGGCCAGGGCGCGTTGCTGCTGCACAAAGTGCTTGCGTGAGCGCTTGCTGAGTTTGGTCGTGGCAAAGCCCATGACGATGGCCATGACGATGGAAACACAGGTGAGCGGGATGCTCAGCACGATCATGCTGGAGAAGGTGACGGCAATGGTGATGACCGAGTTGAAAGCCTGTGGAAGGCTGCTGCTGATCATCTGGCGAAGGGTGTCGACATCGTTGGTGTAGGCCGACATGATGTTGCCGTGCGGGTGGTTGTCGAAGTACCTGATGGGCAGTGACTGCATGTGGCTGAACATGTCGTTGCGCAGCCTGAGCATGGTGCCTTGTGTCACATTAATCATGATGCGGTTGTGAGCATAGGAGCAGGCAGCACCAAAGGCCAAAATAATGCCCAGAATGAAGAGCGTCTGTGCTAACGAGGCGAACTGTGGATTAGTTGCCTGAGTGAGGGGCACCACATAGTCGTCGATGAGCGTGCGCGTGAACAGGTTGGAGATAAGCGTTGTGACCGATGTAATGACGATGCACAAGGCCACGACTGCGAACGAGAACTTATAGTTAGTCAAGACATACTTGAGCAAACGGGTGAGAGTCGCCTTCTTGTTGGTGGCAGCCTCTACTTTGTGGTTTCTCATACCACAGCCTCCTCGCATGCTGTTTACAAAACCTCCTCTCATTTTGCCACCTCCTTTCTGTTGTCGTCGTAGGGATTATCGAAGTCGCCACCTTCATCGTTCTGCAAGGCATAGATTTCCTGATATATCTTGTTGTTGTTCATCAGGTTCTCGTGCGTGTCAAAAGCGTCGACCTTGCCATTGTTTATGACAATGATGCGGTCACAATGCTCAACACTTGAGATGCGCTGGGCAATGATGAGTTTGGTGGTGTGGGGAATTTCGTTGCGGAATGCCCGCTGAATGGCAGCATCGGTGGCGTTGTCGCACGCGCTGGTTGAGTCGTCAAGAACCAGTATTTTGGGGTTCTTGAGCAGTGCGCGGGCAATGCACAGGCGTTGTTTCTGGCCGCCGCTCAGGTTAGCACCGCCTTGCTCTATCATGGTGTTGTAGCCGTCGGGCATCTGGTCGATGAACTCGTCGGCGCACGCCCAGTGGCATGCTTGCTTGCAATCTTCGAGGGTGGCATTTGGGTTGCCCCAGCGCAGGTTGTCGAGAATGGAGCCTGTGAAAAGCACATTCTTTTGTAACACTACCGCCACATTGTTACGCAAGGTTTCAAGGTCATAGGTCTTGACATCGCGGTCACCAACAAGCACTTGACCCTTAGATGCATCATAGAGCCGGCTGACCAGGTTGATGAACGAGGATTTGCCGCTGCCAGTACCGCCAATGATGCCGATGGTCTCGCCACTGTTGATGTGCAGGTTGATGCCACTCAAGGCATACTCGCCGCTGCCGCCTTTGTAAGCAAAACTCACATTGTTGAAATCGATGCTGCCATCGTTGACCTGCATCACCGGATTCTCGGGGTTGACGATGTCGGGAACCTCGTTGATGACCTCTGTGACGCGCTTTCCGCTGGCTGCACTCATGGTGAGCATGACAAAAATCATGCTGAGCATCATGAGCGACATGAGAATGCTCATTACATAAGTGAAAAGCGAGGTGAGTTCGCCGGTGGTGAGAGAACCATCGACAATGAAATGTGCCCCGAACCATGAGAGTGCAATGATGCAACCATACATAACCATGTTCATGACGGGGTTGTTGAGCGCCATGAGCTTCTCAGCCTTGACATAGAGTTTGTAGAGTCCGAGAGCCGCCTTGTTGAATTTTTGTTTTTCGTGATCTTCACGGACGAAGGCCTTGACCACACGGATGCCGCAGACATTCTCCTGAATGCTGGCATTTAGTGTATCGTATTGCTGGAAAACCTTGGTGAATATCTTGGACACCTTTTTTATGACAAAGAAAAGCACACTGGACAAGATGACCAATGCCACCACAAAAATGAGACTCATGCGAATGTCGATGACAAAACACATGAAGATGCTGAAAATCATGCGGAAAGGTGCCCTGACGGTAATGCGCAGAATTTGCTGGAAGGCATTCTGCAGATTGGTGACATCGGTGGTCATGCGTGTGATTAGACCTGATGTGCTGTACTTGTCGATGTCGCTGAAGGCAAACCGCTGAATGTTGCGGTACATGGCGATGCGCAGATTGGCAGCGAACCCCGATGAGGCGTATGAAGCATATTGTCCTGCCTTGATACCGAAGTAAAGGCTCAGCGCAGCCATGCCTAGCATAATGAGCCCGTAGAAGTAGATTTGCTGCATGTTGCCGGCCATGATGCCCTGGTCGATGAGTTTGGCCGTCACATAGGGTATGAGTACATCCATAATCACCTCGCATGATGTGAAGATGGGGGTGAGCAGCGAAGCCTTCTTGTACTGTTTTATTTGATTGTAGAGGGTTTTTATCATGTTGATAATAGTTTATCAGAAGGGGTAACCAATAGCGAGGTGGAATGCAAGTCCATCCTTGAACTTTGGAATGTTGTAGTAGCCTTTTTTGGTGGTTTCGTAGGGGAGGTGCAAGCCAATACCGAGGTCGGCACGAACCACGAGCATGCTGATGTCGAGTCTCAAACCCAAGCCAGTGCCTACTGCGAGTTCCTTGAAGAAATTCTTGAATTTGAATTTGCCACCCTCTCTATTTTCGTCATCCTTGAGCAACCAGATGTTGCCCGCATCAAGGAATACTGCTCCCTTGAAAATGCTGAAGATGGGGAAACGCAACTCCCAGTTGGTCTCAAACTTAAAGTCACCTACCTGGTCATAGTAGGCTATTAAATTACGGCTGACTCCCAAATCCAGATACTGGAAAGGATTGTAGCTGCCAGGTCCAACGGTTCTTACAGTAAATGCTCTGATTGAATTAGCGCCGCCAATGTAGAATTGCTCTCGATAGGGCACTTCATCCATGTTGCCATAAGCATAGGCTGCACCTAAAAACACCCTTGATGCCAGACATAAGTCGCTGTCGAAGTAGTGTTTCCACACTAATTGAGTCTGCGCTTTTACAAATTGGGAGAAAGTGGTGTTGAACATCAGTTTCTCGTCGTGCTTGCCCGCAAGAGCCCAGATGCCAGCAAACACATTACCGGCCTCAATGACAGTACTTGTCCAGTTGATAGCGTCGTTTCCCCACTGGTTGTCGTAAGTATAAGTGTAGCGCATTTCAGGGATGAACATATCCTGGAAACTATGTGCAAGAGCAGGGTGGAAGAACATGGTTGAATCGAAGGCAGTTGTGGTGTTCAATAGTTCGCTATAGGTGAGTTTGAATGGTGTGAAGCTGTGCATTGAGTGCTTGTTGGTATGCCACTCCCAGGTGAAGTCGCAACCCGCTTGAATCATCTTGAAAAAGTCGGGTCGATTCATGAGGCTGCCGTGGACTGAGATGCGAGTCCAGTTTTGGAAGCGGCGAGACCTGTCGACGAAACGAGGAGCCAGCAGTTTGGGGATGGCAAGTTCCACCTTGGCACCAAATTCATAGGAGTTGAGGTCGTTGTTGTTATAAGTGCTGCCTTTACCCGTCTGCCATTCATAGGACATGGTGAGGTCGCCAGAAAGGCGTTCGCCACCACCAAACAGATTCTTGTGAGCCAGTGAGAGGTTGAGTCCTGGACCGATGAAACTGCTTGACTTGGAGACGCCCTGTACCTCGACTTTAGCCTCGATAGGTTTGTCGAGCACGGTGAATATGTTCAGGTTCATGAGTCCATCACCGCTGGGTGTAATGGTGTCGACGGGTTCTACCTGCATGTCGATGCTGCTGAAGATGCCAGTGCGTGACAGGAGATACTGCGTGCGGTCCATGTTGCCCACTCTGAAAGGCCGTCCTTTGCGCAAGAACAGGTTGTCGTGAATCACGCTGTTGCGCACATTCACAGGGTTGAGCCTGATGATGTCGGCTTTTGCGAGATGTGTGGTGTCGGGTGTTCCGCCCAAATCGGCATTGTCGACCACTACGGTAACATCATTTAAAAGGTAGCGTGTGGTTGCCGAGTTTGGAATGTTGCCATTCTCAACCATTTGCATGTGAATAACACCAGGAGTGGTGACACTATCGGCTATATACTCCATGTATTCGGGCATGTAGTAATAATAACCCCGATTTCGTAGTTCGTTGGTGATGTCGATGCGCACTTGGTTGAGCGAGTCGAGGCAATATCGGCTTCCGGTCTTGAAATAAGTGTTAGCACGCGCACATGAGTCGATGATGTGAGTGATTGGCGTTTTGTCTTCGATATACTTAATGTCGCCTAACACATAGGGCGGGTTGACATTCACATTATAGGTGATGCTGGCCTTCTTGGGATTTTTCTTGTTATAGTTGAGTTCATAGGATGCCGATGAACTGAAGTAACCATTGTTTCGAAGCAAATTGTTGATCATTTCGACGCGTGTCTGTGGGCGCACACGGCTAATGAGCACGGGTCTTGCCACAAGAATCTTGTAGAGCCATCCCTTGAACCCCTTGGCATCGGGATCCCAGTGGTTATATACCCAAAGACCGATGGGGAATGGAGTGCGGTAGTAGGGCGAGTAGAGCGGGTTATTGGGCTTGACATTGATGACATCGAAAATCTGATCTTTGACATCGGAGTTGATTTTCACACTGTCTTGCTTGTAGTTGAGTTTCTTGACGCCGGTATAGAGCACCTCGCCTTCGGCCAGTCGGCAGGTAGTTGAGCAGGCGGTGGCGGCAAGCAGCAAAGCTGTAAGCAGGATTATTGCAATATGTCGTGATGAGAATTTCATTGTTTGAGATTTCTGTTACTGATAGATTTTGGACTACCTTCTTGCACGGCGTTATTATCAATGGGGATGTTGTCGTCATCGTCCTTCTTCAGCGGGATGCCAAGAATGGAGTCGTTAGGAGCAACAATTGAATCGTTGGAGTCAAGTTCCTGCACAGGTGGCAGAATTATGGCCTTTTTGGGGGCCTTGTGGAACAGTTCACGGAGCGACGAGAGTTTGCGCTTCATGACAAAACCTATGCCCGTCTTAGTGATTTGACCCTCAAGTACACTTTCCACACCCCGATGGTGGAAGAGGCGTAAATACTTGTTTCCGGTATCATTGAGATAATATTCGATCGATAAGTCGTTGATAAGATTGTCAGCCACTTTCTGGTCGTTGGTTTCGCGGGTGTTGATAGCACCACCTATAATCACTTTAAATCGGTCGTTGAACAAGGTTTTCGCGAGCCTGTAAGAGTAACTGGTTTCGGTCGAAGTCTTTCCATCCTTGCTAATGGCATTAAACTCGTTGATGCCGAAGGTGAGGTCAAGTCCCAGGTTATTGAGTTTTGAAGCGGCCCATCCGTTGAGTTGTGACTGCAGGAACGCATAAAGCGCGCCATTGGCTGTGAGGTTGATGTTGGGATTGGTGTTCAGCCCCGAATAAGTGTTGTAAAGCAGCATGTTGATTGCAGCGTTTGAGCGCTGTGACTCGCTCATGGTCTGCAGCTCGCTTTGCACGGTCATGTCGTTCTCTGAACTCATGTCGAAGGTGAGGTTCATGTTGTTGAGCGTGTTGGTGATTTTGGCGGTAACCAGGAAGTCGACCACACGCGAGGAACCGTCGTCTTGCGACACGCTTGCTTTGACAAGTTGTGTGCCTGTGACATTGAGCTGCGGATTGAGGACATCGCCCGACCATATAAGCGTACTGCCACTGAGAATGTTGAAGTTCTTTTGTGAAATGACAGGAGGAGTGTACCTGACATTGCCTTCTTCAATCGTGTAAGATCCTGCCATATTATCCTTGCCGGCAAAGTCGACCGAGTATTTCAGGCGTCCGCTACCATTCATTGTCACGCGGTCTTTGCCATCGGTAGTGAGGTATGCTCCGAGTTTGGCTCCTTCCTTAATATCGATGTCGAGCGTGAGGTTAGACGATGATGCGTTGGCCAGTGTCTTGAGGTCGCTCACCGTGGCGGTGGTATCGTATGGATTGATGAATTTGACCATGTTCTCGTCGACATCGTTGGTGGTGGGCATCACATCTTCTTGCAGTACATAGGTGAGATTAGAACTGGGGAGAACCGAAACTTTTGCCCTTATGTTGAGGTCGTTGTCATACCCTTTCACAGTGGCATCGATGTCGGCAAATCCCTTGCCGAACACTTCGGAGTAGCGCTTTTGTTCGGTGCCGATGACCTGGACATTGTTGCCCGATAGTTTCAAATCCATATTCATGGTGTTGATGTCGAGATTACCGTTCAGGTTAATGGGCTGGTCGTTCAATCCCCAAATCTTGAAGTTGTTGAAAGCGACAAGTCCGTTGTTGAAAGGAATCTTCTGGTCGTCAAGCCTCAGCGAGCAACCATAGCGAGGCAGTGCTACAACAGCCGAGTCACCTTTGATAAAGCCGTTGATGCGTGGGTTGGAAGTAGTACCTTTCACTTCAAGGTTAGCCTCGGCATAGCCTCGGAACGAGAGGAGTCGTCCGGGAATGAAGGGCGAAACCTTGGAGAGCGGGAAGCGGTTGAGTTTGACATTGAGGTTAAGCGGGTCGGTTGCTGTCTCGTCGTTCAACGAGCCGCTTACCTCGGCCACTTGCAAACCATCGCTTTCGATGGTGGCATTCAAGCGTGTGCTGGCTGTGGCCGGGTCTACAGCAAGGTTAGTGTTCAGTTTGAAGTTGCCTTCTTTGCGGTGATTATATACCAGGTGGTCGACCGTGATGACACCGTTACCGTCCAGGTTGTGACCGTCGAAAGCAACCTTCATGTCGGCATTGACGGTGCCCTCGATGGCTGGAGTATAGGGCGATTCCTTGATCCAGTCCTCAAGTTTCATGTTGTCGATTTTGAGCAGGATGTTCTCGACATATGGATTATCGGTAGGTTCAGTACGCAGTGCCAGAGAACTGTTGCCATTGCTCAGGTTGAGGTCGGCATCAAGCATATTGGTGTTGTAGTTGAAGTTCACATAGTTGTCTTTGTTGAGCGTCCAGTCGCGGTAGCCAATAATGGGATTCTCGGGGAAGAGTCTTGCCTTGATGACCTGGTCGTCGAGAGTGGCGTTGATGCCAAGTCTGTAACCGGTTTCGTTCTGAATGTTCTTTTGCTCAACCAGGAAGTCGACAGTAGAGCCAACAGCGCCGCCATGAATGTCGACCTGGGCGAAGTCGTCGAGTGTGCCTGGACGGTTGCCCATGTGGGCGTCGAAGGTGAGGAAGCGCCCCTTTTGGGTGGCATCGAAGGTGAGCGTGTCGATGAGCGTGGTGCCGATAGAGAGTCCATGCACATCGGCATCGACAAAGATGGTGCTGTCGTTCTTGGCACGCAGCGTGATGTCGCGGAAGTCAACATCGTAGCGTTGCAGATATCGAGGAATGATACCGTTCACGCCAACCTTCATCTCCATGTTGAATTTGGGCAGTTTCGCTTGCAGTTCGTTCACATCAAGGTCACGATTGTCGATTTGCTTTTTGGCCTCTTTAGCCGTGTTGCTGAGCGCTGTCATGAAATTGTCAAGACTGCCGTTCTGCGATTGGAAATAGATGTGTGTGTCTTCGTCATCGATGCTTGCGCTCACATTTCCGTTATGCGACGACAGTGCCATGTGCGCGTTTTGCGACAAAATGTTGCCATTGCCCAAGTCCAGATTGAGGTTCTCCATGTTGATGTCGGCATCGCCCTCTTTGGTGCGGGCATTGTAATCGACACGCATATCAATGTCGCCTGTGCCGCCCAGGGGTGTATCGGAGAGTCCAAGCGCTTTCAGATCGAGGTTGTCCACTTTGCCTTTCACATCAAAGAGGTAGTGGTCGTTGTTAATGGTTCCGTTGGCATTGAGGTTGACACGATAGTCGGGATTGTCGGAACGCACATGGGCGTTGACATTGCCGCCGTTCATGTTGACCCGAGCGGTGATGTCGCTGTAGCGCTGCTTGTCGTAGACGATATTCTTGAGGTCGACATCGGCATTGACATTGGCCTTGCCGCTTAGGAAGTCGAAGCCATTGCCACTGGCTTTGACATGGCCGGTGAGGTTCTCGGCAGGCACCATGGGCAGAATGGCCTTGACGGGGAAGTTGTTGAATGTGGCATCAACATCATATTGCTGTTTTTTGCCGTTGAAGCTGCCGCTGCCCACCAGTTCGCCTGTTGCCATTTTCATGTTGATGTTGCCGGCATAGTTGTCGCCGCCAAATTTCACTTTGCCCTTGGCCTGCATAGGTGGCAGATTCACCTGTTTGGCGGTGGCCTTGTCGAGCAGGGTGGGCTTGATGAAGTCGAGATTCTGGAAGTTGGCGTCAAATGTCACATCGCCTCGCAGGTTCTTGGAATCGAGCACATTGTAGAGGTCGCCGTTTACTTTGGCATGGGCATATTTTGGCACATTGGCATCAAAATTCTTGATTTTAACATGGCGTGGATTGCCATTGAGGTCGGCCTTGAGGGTGATGGGGTTGTATTGTGGCACTCCCTTGAAGGTCTCCCGCATTTCGGGAACGAGCGTTGTAAGGTCTTGTATGGCAAGTTTCGAGTCGGTCTTGACATCGAAGTTGCCATTGTGCCCGTCGGCCAGCACTGAGTTGTCGATGTGCGCATCCAGGTTCAGGTCGCTATGCATGGTCTTGAGTTTGAGACCGGTCACATCCATCTTCTCATCGTTCATGGCAAACTTGCCCTTGGTTTCCTTGATTTGGAAACCGCTTCGCTCCTTGGCCCGCAGCGTGTCGATGTCAAACGAGATGCTGGAGCCATAGTTGTTGAAGTTGGAGATGGCTATGTTCACATCGCTCACATCGAGATAGTCGGAGTCGAGTCCTGGTTTAGGCGTGCGCTTGGCTTTGTTGTTGGGGTTGAGGCGTGCCACAAAGTCGCGCAACCCATAGGTGGCGTGTGTGTTGGTGAGTTTGATGGTGTCGGCCTGTATGCTCCAGGTGGCTGTGTCGCCCGGCAAGGTGTCGGGAGGCACAGGGTGGGTTTCGAGATACTTCTTGGCATCGCGCTCGTTCATCGTGTAGTATTGGCAGTCGGCACTATCCACACTCAATGAGCGGGCTGTGATGGTATGGTTCGCCATGTCGACGAGGCCATTATTGAGTTTTGCCTTGCCCACATGGCACTTCATCTCGTCGATATCGGGCTTCATCTGCATGTGGTAGTCGATGTCGTTGAGTGCCAGTTGCAGCGCATTGATGCGCCAAGGGGTGGACTCGGTGGTATCGGGTTCCTGAACCTTCTTGTGGGGGTAGGAGAGCAGTTCCACCTTACCGCCGGTGAGTTCACCATTTAGCAGGTTCACTTCGTGATTCTTGAGGTCGATGTCAGCGCCTTGCAGCTTGCAGTGGCGCACATCGGCGGTGAAGACGCTCGACGAGTCTTTGCTCACGGTGTGGAAGTAGCCGTTGGTGAGTTCGGTGTCACCGATTTTTACATTCAGGTCGAGCAGCGGCATGAACTCGATGCCTGCCGTGAGGTTCTCGGCCCGTAACATGGTGTCCTTGTTCTGGTCGAGGATGAGCACGCCATCCACGCTCAGGTCGAGCGGGAACTTGATGAGGATGCGGTCGATGCTGATGTCGAGGCCGGTTTTCTTGGAGGCATATTCGCAGGCATAGTCTTTCACAACATTCTGCACCCAAGGGATGTAGAGGGTAAAGGGCAATAGGATGAGCAACAGCAACAGCACGCCCAGCGTCTTGAGTGTGCGGCGCAGAATCTTGTTCTTGATCCAGTGTTTCTTTTCTTCAGTGCTCATCGGTCGTTTCGGGCTGCCCCTATTAATTTAACCTACAAAACTAATAATAAATTTTAAATAATTACTAATATAATAGTAAAAATCTACAAAAACATTATTAAAAAGAAGACGAGCAAACGAGCTGACAAGCTGACTAGGGGATGAGTAAACAAGTTTTCTCATCCCCAACTCCTCAACTTCGTTAGGGCAACTACGCTGCAAAGTGAGGGTAGAAACCTGCACCATCTGTGGAGTTGCAGGAGGGCAGAAAATGACGCGGGTGGTGGCAGGATTGGGAAAATGTGAGTATATTTGCAGTGTTAATCTTAACTGACGGTTAGATATGGCAAAGAAAAAGAAGAATTACCTGAAAGGCCGGGTGCGTGTGGTGCTTGCTGGAGTGGGCGCAGTAGCTGTCCTGGCCCTTGTGCTGCATTTGTGCTATCGCTCTCATACCGGAAAAGATCAATGGACGAAAGGAAAGGAAAAGGAGTTTTACCTGAATGATTATAACGATGCGCATCTGCGTGCAGCCCAGAAGCATGGCATAGAACCTATCAGGAGCCGTGAAGGAATGGATTTCAGTTCAATAAAAGGATTGGAGAAGATTAGTGATTGCGACCTGTATGCCGTGGACAATTTAACGCACTCGGTACCTTACTTGACGCATAACGCCCGACTGCTGCTGGAGCGAATCGGACAGGACTTCCAGGATTCGCTGGCTGCAAGAGGGGCAAGGAAATATAAGGTGATTGTGACCTCGTGCTTGCGCACGCTCGACGATGTGGAGAATTTGACGAAGGTGAACCAGAATGCGTCGCCTTGGTCGGCTCACTGCTATGCCACTACATTCGACTTGGCCCATGCACGGTATATCGATTTGCCATCGGACGGGAAACCGATTAGTTATGCCGAGATGAAGAAGGTGCTTGGAAATGTGCTCAAGGAATTGCGTAAGCGACGCTGGTGCTATGCGCTCATAGAGGAGCGTCAGAGTTGCTATCACATCACTTCGCGCCGCTAGTTACTCCTTCTCAGGAAGAGTGGGCTTGACGAGCAATGCGCTGAGTTCGTAGAGCAGATAAAGCGGCAGGAAAACGATTGTGAGTGTGAAGGGGTCGCCAGTGGGGGTAATGATGGCCGCAAGAATAAGTAATACCACGATGGCATGTTTCCTGTATTTCCTGAAGAATTCACGGTGAATCACCCCCAATTTGCCAAGCAGCCATGAGAGCAGTGGCAACTCGAAAACAATGCCTAAAATAAAGATGAGCATCAGGAAGGTGTCCATGTAACTGTCGAGCGAAATCTGGTTAGGAATGAGTTCGCTCACATGGTAGTCGGCAAGGAACCGCAAGGTGATGGGGAACACCACAAAATAGCCCACAGCCACGCCCAAGAAAAACATAAAGTTTCCCATTAAGAATGCCTTCCTAACTCCCTTTTTTTCATTGGGATAGAGCGCAGGGCTCACAAAGGTCCATAGCAAGTAAATGATGATGGGGAAAGCAAAGACCAGAGCAAGCCAAAACGAGGTGCTCATGTGGATGAAAAACTGTGAGGCAAGCTGGATGTTGATGAGCTTGACCTCGAAGCCTTGGGATGAAAAATCGGGGACGAAAGAGATGCCTGCCGTGATTTTCTCAAACAGCCGGTAGAGCACAAAATCGCCGTGACAGGGGGCCAGGATGACACCATCGAAAATGGAAGGCATGAAGATAAAGAAAGCGATGGCAAAGACCAGCAAAACAATGGCCGCTTTGAAGAGCACCGAACGCAACGCGTCGAGATGCTCCCAAAGCGACATTTCCTGCAGTTTGTTTTCGTCGTTTTCAGCCATGTTTCAGCGAAAATGCATGATGCTAATGGCTTGACATAAGTGCATAATATGCCTTATCCAATAGCATGAATGTAGAAAGGGGCTATATTACTCCTTTTTGTCGGGGTTTGATGCGTTGTTAGGCTTCTCGTCGACCGATTTCTTGATTTCGTCTTCGACCTCGTTCATGCCCTGCTTGAAGCTTTTCACGCCTTTGCCGAGTCCCTTCATGAGTTCGGGAATCTTTCTGCCGCCGAAGAGGAGCAAGATGACGAGTGCAATAATAATGATTTCGCCTGCACCAAATGTGCCAAAGAGCAATAATATTGAGTTGAGCATAATCGTTAGTTTTTAATTCTTTTGTGCAAAGATAATATAAGTTGCGGTTTTTGAAAAATAAAAAATTACTGGAGCGTGAATCGGAGGGTTTCCACATCGCGGCTGTTGGGGCCAATCATGAGGTCGAAATCTCCTGGTTCACAATCATAATGCAGTTCACTGTTGTAGAACTTGAGCTTGTCGGCGTTGATGGTGAACTCTACCGTCTTGGTCTCGCCTGGCTTGAGGGTGATGCGTGCGAAGTCCTTGAGTTCTTTCACGGGTCGTGAAATAGACCCCACAAGATCGCGGATGTAGAGTTGCACCACTTCGCTAGCCTCGCGTGAGCCGGTGTTGGTGACATTGACGCTGGCCTTGATGCTGCCATCGCGTGTCATTGTGGTATTGGAGATCGTGATGGGACTATAGTTGAACGATGTATATGACAGACCGTAACCGAAGGGGTAGAGAGGCTCGTTGTCGACATCCAGGTAATTGCTCGTGAACTTGGTAAACCACTTGGGATTGGGGCGACCCGTGTTCAGGTGGTTGTAGTAGATGGGCACTTGGCCCACATTCTTGGGCATGCTGGCGGTGAGGTGACCACTGGGAGCCACATCGCCAAACACCACATCGCAAATGGCATCGGCGGCCTCGCTGCCTCCGAACCACACATTGAGGATGGTTGAGAAGTTTTCCTTTTCCCAGGTCATGGCCGTAGCGCGGCCCGAGAAGTTAAGCAGCACTACGGGTTTGCCGGTGGCCTTGAGTGCAGTGAGCAGGTCCTTTTGCGCATCGAGTATAGCAATGTCGCTGCGGCTGCTTGACTCGCCGCTCATTTCGCTGGGTTCGCCCATGGCAGCCACAATCACATCGGCTTGAGAGGCAATACGCAAAGCTTCGTCGCGCAATTCGTCGGCACTGCGTGGGTCACGCATTTCGCGGCCGAACATGGTGCTGTTTTTCTCCAGTTCCTCGTCGTAGCACACATTGCAGCCCTTGGCATAGAGCACTTGGGCCTTGTCGCCCACGGCTCGCTGCATGGCTTCGAGCAGGGTGCTGTAGCGGTCGCTGGTAGCAGCCACGCTCCATGTGCCCGGCATATTGGCGCGGGTGTTGGCAAGCGGGCCAACCAGTGCGATGGTTCCTTGTTTCTTGAGGGGCAGCAGTTTGTCGCTGTTCTCGAGCAGCACGAAGGATTCTGTGGCAATGCGGCGTGCTTCGGCACGGTGCTCATTGGTATAGATGTCGCGTTTTGCACGCTTGGCGTCGAGATAGCGGTAGGGGTCGTCGAAGAGTCCCAGTTTGTATTTGGCTTCCAGGATGCGACGGCATGCGGTGTTGATGGCCTCGAGGGTGACTTTGCCCTCCTGGAGCGATTTCTCGAGGGTGCCTACAAAGCCGTCGGCCACCATGTCCATGTCGGTGCCAGCATTCAGGGCGAGTGCCGATACTTGCTGGAGGTCGCCCAGACCATGATTGATCATCTCGCTGATGGCAGTGTAGTCGGTCACTACAAAACCATTGAAGTGCCACATGTCGCGGAGCACCTCGGTCATGAGCCAGCGGTTACCGGTTGCCGGGATGTAGTCTACCGTATTGAACGAGGTCATGAAACTACCAGCACCAGCATCGGCAGCGGCTTTATAGGGTGGGAAATACTCGTTGAACATGCGCACACGGCTCATGTCGACGGTGTTGTAGTCGCGTCCGGCTTCGGGAGCACCATACAGAGCGAAGTGCTTCACGCACGCCATCATGGTGGTGGGGTCGGTGAGGTCGATGCCCTGATAGCCACGCACCATGGCCTCGGCAATGCGGCTGCCCAGATAGGGGTCTTCGCCACTGCCTTCGCTCATGCGGCCCCAACGAGGTTCGCGGCAGATGTCGACCATGGGGCTGAATGTCCATGCGATGCCGTCGGCAGTTGCCTCGACCGAAGCTATGCGCGCCGATCGCTCAATGGCCTGCATATCCCATGTCATTGACAAGGCAAAGGGGATAGGGAACACGGTTTCGTAGCCATGAATCACATCCATGCCAAAGATGAGAGGAATATGAAGTCGGCTCTGTTCAACAGCAATCTTCTGGATTTCGCGAATCGCTTCAACGCCTTTCAGATTGAAGAGTCCACCCACTTGTCCTAGCTTGATTTTACCAGCGATGTCACTGCTCTTGGCTGTTCCGGTAACAATGTCGCCGGTCACTGGTAGATTGAGTTGGCCGATTTTCTCTTGCAAAGTCATCTTGCTCATCAGGTTGTCGATAAACTGATTCATCTTTGCGTCACTGGCAGCCCATGCGCTTGCGGCAAATAAACAGGCAGCCAAAAAGACTGATAATTGTTTGTGTTTCATAGGAGATGTATTTATTTGTATATTTGTTTCAGAGTGAAATTAATTAGTCTTAAAACCAAGTTTTGACAGACCATCCTGGATTTCAGGGCAACTCATGAAAAGGTTCCAGAGCAATCCTGAGCGGTAATTCTCGATCATTGGGGCAATCGTGCATTGGTCGATGGCCAGATAGTGGGGGACTACCCAATTGCTACTCTCGCTGAATGCGTCGTAGAAGCCATATTTTCCCCAAATCTTTGGTCCCTTTTTCCAGAATCCTTTCAAAGCATCCATCGACTCTTGTGGGGTATATGGCATTGATGACAGTGCGGCAGTGGGGGTGATGACTCCCAGGTCGTTGCTTGGGCAATGGGCCGAGTAGCCCACGGTCGAATAACTGGCAGTGAGGCCCCAGCAATCTTTGCCATACCCTTTGTAATGCTTGGGATTGGCAACGCAGTAGTCGTAATTGCTCAATGCGTGATTGCGCACCACATTCCAATAGTTGGCGTATTGGTCACTCAGGTTTCGAGGATCAAGTCCTATCCAGCTGTAGTGAGCCCAGAAAAGAGGTCCTCCGGTGGCTTCGGCACCATTGTGCTTCAGTTCCAACGGATGGTTATAGGGAGCTGCTGTAGTGGTTATGCCACCACTTCGTGCCCAGCCTTTGTGATAGGCTGATGCCGGTACTGGATGGGTGGGGGAGGCTGCTGCGAGAATATACACGATGAGGCACTCGTTGTAGCCTTCAAGCGGGAAATTCATTTCCCATGCATAGTTAGGCGACCAATGCCAATAGATGACATCTTGTCCGCCATGCGTGTACCAGTCAAACTCCATATCACGCCACAATGCATCGATTTTAGAGGCAAGAACTTTTTCGGCTTCGTTGCCGTCTTTGAAATATTGTCGGACGCACAGCAGACCTTGCATCAAGAAGCAGCTCTCGACAAGGTCGCCACCGTTGTCTTTTTCCCCGAAAGGCTTGACTTTGCCTGTGGGTCCATGCAACCAATGGGGCCATACGCCATGGAATCGGTCGGCCTTCGCAAGATAATCCACGATTTTTGTGAGCCGTTTCACTCCTTCGTTACGAGGAATGAAACCTCGTTCGATGCCCACCAAAAGGCCTGCTATGCCAAAACCGCTTCCACCAGTAGTAACCACATCCTGGTCGTTTTGTGGATAATTGTTGTCTAAGTGAATGCGTTCACATGCCAGTCCCGATGTGGGTTCAGCGCCATCCCACATATAATTGAGATGCACTTTTTGAATGTAGTCGAGCAACTGGTCGTCGTTTTCAAAACTGAGCGGTCGTCCAGCGGCATCGGTAGTGCCTGAAGGCTCGTCGCTCGATGTGTTATTGCCAGCTGCCTTGTTACAAGAAAACAAGACAACAAATGCAGTGGCGATGATAATGTATTTTAGTTTCAGCATAGCTTATAGATTATTTGACATAAATTGTTTTAGAAAGTTTACTGCGGCCTGATTCATTTAATGCCTCGATGGCAAATGAATAACTGGTGCCAAGGTCAAGTCCTCTCAGGTCATACTCATTTGCACCATTCACTGTAATGCAATGATACAGCTTGTCGGGAGAGATGCCGTAGTAGATGTTGTATCCATAAGCATCGGGTTGAGCGAGCCAGGTGATCATGGCATTGCGTGGGTCGTTCTTGTCACGAGAAACTTTGAATTTCTTCACTTCGACGGGTGGGATGCCGTTGGCGTTGCCAAAGATGCGCAAATCGCTCAGGCAGAAGTATCCATTGCCTGGCATGTGAAGATTCTCGACTTTTATGAAACGGGATTGGAGCGGGGCGCGGAGCTGCACATAGTCGTGAGGGGTGTCACGGTCGCTGTCGCTCTTGTCAACGACAAGTTGCCATTCTTTGCCGTCGTTGCTGCTCCACACTCTATATTGATAATAAGTGTCGTTGGCGCGATTGTGTTGTAGGGTGTGATGGTCGTAGTAGTTCAACTGAAACGCATTGATGGTCATCACCTTGCCCAAATCTATCGTGGCCCATTCACCAGGATTGCCTGAGGCGGCACTCCAGTAGGTGCGCATGTTCTCGTCGGTAATGCTGCTTGCTGTGAGCGTACTGTCGGTGCTCGAGACGGTGACTGGTTTGCCGAAAGAGAGCAGCATCCAACCTGTGAATCGCTCTGATGGGTATTTCATGTCATAGTCGGCATTCCAGCAGGGATAGTCGCCAAAAGCAGTGTTGCACCACATGATACCGTCGTTGTCGAAGTACACGGGATATAGGCCGATACGGCGTTCGAATTTGTATTTGAGCGAGAGCATGCAGGTACCCACATGCCAGTAGTTGCCGTTAAGGTCGGTAAATGTGCCTCCATGTCCCACACCCTGAACAAACCCACCGGGCTTGTAGCTCATGGGATTGTGCCGCTGGTAGGTGAAGGGTCCAAGTGGGGAATCCCCCACATACACACCGTCGGCATACACCTTGAATTCAGTGCCCGGGGCACCATATTGGAAATAATAAAGCCCGTTATGCTTGGTCATAAACGCCCCTTCCATAAAAGGTTTCAGGGTCACTTCATCGTCGTTGTTCATGCCAAACCGTTCCCACCCGTGCTGCTTGGGCTGGAGCAGCACCAGGTCGTGTATCTTGCTGATGGGGGTGAAGTCTTGACGGCTTATCTGCACGCCTTTCACCGGATATTCATTGCTTGACCCATAATATTCATAAAGTTTTCCGTCGTCGTCTAGAAAAATGTAGGGATCCCATGTCGGGAGGGTGTTGCGCTCAATGGCTCGGCGAAAACGACCGCTTAGGGGTTGGGTGGTGTACCAGATGGGCAGACCTTCGTAGGTAGAACCTGTATAAAATAATGTGTCGCCACACACCCAAGCAGCAGGGGCACATTCATCATCGTCGTGCGGATATCGCTGAAACGAGGCTGGCGTGAAATCCCAGTCGCTCAAGTTCTTGGAGTAGTGGAAGCCGCCTTGATTGGTCGAGAACAGGTAGTATTCACCCTTGTAGGTGAGTCCCATAGGGTCGGCACTTGAGCGAAACGAACCACCATTGCGGGTGTTGTTGTTCCATGGTTCATAGTTGTAACTGATGTTCATGGGGTTGCAGTAGGTGCTCGTGGTGTTGTCGGTCGGGTCGTACCATTGCGTGGCTTGTGCGGCTTTTCGTTCGAGCGCTGTAGATTTGCTGGTCTTGGGCTGCAGTTTTACATTCACTTGGCGTTGCTGGGATAGTCGCTCCATGATGAGCATTTCTTTGCCGGGATAATAGATGCACAACTTGTTGTCGTTGTCGGTTCCGATAATTGAATATCGTCCCTGGGCATCGGTGTTGCAGTGCGCTGGACTGTAAAGCCACATCACAGTCGCCCTTTCGAGCGGTTGGCCATTCTCGTCGGTGACGATACCGGTTACCTCATAGTTGATGACTTCAGGGATATAATAGTCGCTTATTTGCCCTTTTACGACCTTGATAGAATCGGCGGCAACTGGGGTTGAGGTCGCAAGCGCACCGAGACATAGACATGTGAGATATAATCGGTTGAATGGCATCGTTGTGAGTTTTTTAAAAAAAGGGGTGTCGCAGCATCAAGTGTTGCTTGAAGTGTAACACCCCTTGAACTGAATTAGAATAAAAACATGTACTATGATAAGTGCAATGCACTCATGTGTTGTTTATTCGTCTTTCGGAGTATTGGAAAGTGTTTCTACATTCTGAAGCTGAGTCAACGGATAGGGATAGTAGCGCAGGCTTTCGTTCCATCCGCTGAGTTGGCTGCTTGCCTTGCCGGTGCGGCACAGGTCGTTGTAGCGTTCGCCCCATTCGCACACGAGTTCCATGCGGCGCTCGTCAAGAATCTGGTC
Organism: uncultured Bacteroidales bacterium; assembly: GCA_902768435.1. Taxonomy (GTDB): domain Bacteria; phylum Bacteroidota; class Bacteroidia; order Bacteroidales; family Muribaculaceae; genus Sodaliphilus. The sequence continues at coordinate 26,945 of CACXLJ010000004.1, forward strand.
GACAGTCACATTGCTGAGGGTTGGCATTTTTGCGCGAGTGCGAACTTGATTGAAGGGAGCATCACCATTCTTGTTCTGACGAACCTTGGCTTCGGCATTGATGAGAAGCACATCGGCATAGCGAAGGATGCGAATGTTGTTGTTTGAACCATATTTACTGCGGCCAGGTGTCAACTGGTTGGTGGGCGTATAGGCCTTGCCGTTCCAGTTGTTGGTGTTGTTGGGGTTACCTTGCAGAGTAATCACATCGCCATCACGAGTGGTGGTTCCGCCAGCAAGTACCGAAGTTTCAAGACGAATTGTTTCGCCACGAGCCGTGGCCCAGTTAATGAAATTGTCGGTAATGCCTACAAAGTTCCATCCGCCCATGCAACCAGGGCCTTGGAACACAAACCATTGGTCGGCATCGACCATGTCGCCAGCTCCTTGTCCGAAGTCGGTGCATTGGCATTCGAGCAGGCTCTCATTGCACAACTTGCCAGGAATCTTGAACAGGTTGTAGTAGTCGCTGTAGAGCGAGAACTTGTTGCTGTTGATGATTTGGTCGGTAAGCGATTCGGCTTCGGCATTTTCGCCACGATTCAGGTGAATCTTGGCGGCAAGATGCATGGCGGTGAAAGCAGTTGCTGCGCCATAGTGTTCGGCCTCATTGGGGCGCACCTTGTCGCAATTTTCAATTGCATACTGGAGGTCTTCAAGCATATACTTCTCTACAGCATTCACTGTCGATGGCGTCATGTCGGCCTGGTTGTTGTCGCGCAGGATGGTTACGGGGCCAAATGCTTGCGACAAGCGATAGTAGGCATAGGCGCGAAGGATTCTCACTTCGCCACAATATGCACGATATTTGGCTCGCATTGCGTCGGTTGAGATGTTCTCGCTGTAGTTGTCGAGGGCAGCTAGAGCACCGTTAGCAACCTTGATAATGCCATAATATTGGTTCCACATTTCGTTCAGGCCCCAGAATGAGTTGTCATATTTCAAGTTGCCATAGTCGACCAAGATACCTTGGTCATCTACACGGCCACTCCACACGTCACCATCACGAATGATGCTCAATGGCCAGATAACCCAGTGCATACCACCCGTGCGCAACTTGCCATAAACACCCGAAACGGGCATATACATATTATCAATATCGGTGTAGTCCACTTCCTTTTCGGGAACAGTGTTCTCGGGCTCTTTGTTAAGGAAGTCGTCGCACGATGTGCTGCCTATCATCATCAAGGCAGGCAGTGCGAGAATCATCAAATATTTCAAAATTTTCATTGTCTTGTCATTTATTAAGTTGAGAGAATGTTTAGAAATCAATTGTTACACCGAATGTGTAGGTGGCTGTGAGAGGATATACTTCGGTATCCCATCCTTCGGCATCGCTCAATTCAGGAGTGAAGGCATTAGCACTGAAGAGGGTGAGCGGGCGGTCGGCTGTTGCGCTCAGACGCAAGCTGGGAAGGGTGTAACTGCCAAACTTGATGTTCTTGAATGTGTAACCGAGCGTGATGTTCTGAATGCGGAAGAAGTTAGCATCTTCAATAAAGAAAGAGTTAACTCGCTGGTCGCTCACATTCCAGGTGCGAATCCAACCTTCGGCACTGGGATACTTGTTGGTTGATCCAGCCGAAGTCCAACGGTTTGCAACCTGATCGTGGTCGAAGTTGTAGTTTGATTGTGCATAGCGAAGCGCACGCTTGCGGTTAAACATTTGTGCACCAGCATTGCCGTAGGTCGTGATGCTGAAATCAAGATTCTTCCATTGGAACCCAAGATTGATGCTGTAAATGAAGTTGGGCAGGTAGGAACCCAAAGCGGTGCGGTCGTTGCCGTCTACAATGCCATCGCCATTCAGGTCTTTATATTTGAAGTCGCCAGGCTTCAAACCATTGGCAATTGCAGTGGGATCGCTGGCACACTCGGCCTCGGTTTGATAGATGCCTTCCTGAACATAGCCATAGAACGAATTCATCTGTTCGCCTACAATCTGATAGGTTTTGCCACCAGCGATATAGGGCAGACCGTTGAGGTTCTTCACTTCGTTCTTGATGTACGACAGGTTTGCGCCAATGTTGTAACGGAAATCGTTGCCGATGCGGTCGCTCCAGTTGATAGAGACATCAACACCAGTGTTCAGTATCTTGCCGTGGTTGCCTGCAAGCACATCGTTGCTGAAGGGCAGACGAGGCGAAATCACAGCCTTCTTGGTCATGCGATAGAACCAGTCGATGTCAACATCGAGCCTATTGTGGAACATGGCAAAGTTCAGACCCACATTGGTCTCGTCAACAACCTCCCATTCGAGATAGCTGAAGTAAGAATTGTTTTGGAAACCAGAGAAAACACTGTTGCCAAATACACCGCTTGCATTATAGCCTGTGCTGATAGAAGCAAACCCGTCGCTTGCAGCCACGTGGTCGTTACCTAAGCGACCCCAGCTGGCACGCAGCTTCATGTAGTCGAACACATGCTGGTCTTGCATGAAGTTCTCGCGAGAGATAACCCAAGCAGCACCCACCGAGGGGAAGTAACCCCATTTCTCTTGATACTTGCTCGAACCGTCGGCACGGAAGGTGAACATCAGCAAATACTTGCCAAGGTAGTCATAATTCAATCGTGTGAAATATGACATTCCGCGATAAGTGGTTCCGTCGTCGTCGCCAGTACGAGTGCTGGGTGAACCCTGATGAATGTATTGGTACTCGTCGATCTGTCCAGGCACATCATTAGCCGATCCAGTCAGGAAGCGATAGCTTTCTTCACGCATTGAGAAACCCAGCATGGCGCCAAAGTTGTGGTCGCCAAAAGTGTCTTTGTAGGTGAGGATGTTATCCCAAATATAATTATTAAAGGTGGAATTAGACTTGGTGAGACTTGACTGGTCGCTTTTTTGCTGGTTTGATACATAGTATTCGGGCACATAGGAACGGCCACGATAATTGATGTAGTCGTAACTGTAGCTTGTGCGCAAGTTCAATTTGCTAGGAATAAAATTGATTTGAGCATAGAAGTTAGTCAAATACTGGTTGCTTTCGTTCTTGCTGTCAAAGTACTTGGCCGAAGCCACAGGATTGTAGAAGTTGTTGGTGAGGCCAACACTTTCGGGCGAGCCATAACGCACGGGAGTGCCAACAGTGTTTTTATCGTCCATGACTGTGTAGATGCCAGGGGCGTTAAATGCCTGCTGCCATGCTGCATTGTTGGGGACTCGCTGGGTCCCTTTGCTAAATACTCCATTGAAGCCCACTTTCAACCACTTGGTAGCCTCGTAATCAAGGGCGGCACGGAAATTCAATCGGTTGTAATAGTTGTTTACATTCATTACACCATCCTGATGCAGATAGTTGAATCCCAGTGAGTAAGTGGCTTTTTCTCCGCCGCCGGCTATGCTCAGGCCGTGATTGGTGATCATGGCAGTGCGAAGTAGCTCGTTATACCAGTCGGTGTTGGCTGCATAGGTCCAGTTGTGGAAATCACTGTTGGCATAGCTGCCTCCGTAATGGTCGATAGAAGCCTTCATGTAGGATTCATAGGCCGAATAGTTGGCTTCAAGGAGCATGGTTGCATATTCAGATGAATTTGCCATCTTCAGCACATTGGTAGCCTTCTGGAAACCAACATAACCATTATAGGTGATGCGTGCAGGCTGGTTTTTGTTACCTTTCTTGGTTGTGATAATCACAACGCCGTTAGCTGCGCGTACACCATAGATGGCTGCTGCCGATGCGTCTTTCAAAATCGACATGTCTTCGATGTCGGTGCTGTTCAAAAAGTTGATGTTGTCGTAGAACATACCATCAACAACATACAAAGGAGAGTTGGCCGAGAACGAACCGTTACCGCGTATCGTTACTTTTGGTCCCTCGCCAGGAGTACCGCTGTTAACCACATTCACGCCGGCTACCTTGCCTTGCATAGCGGCCATGGGCGATGAAGAAGGAGTAGAAAGCAGTTCGTCGCCTTTCACTACTGTGATGGGAGATGTCAGGTCTTTTGCTTGAGCCGAGCCGTAACCAATCACGACCACTTCGTCAAGATTCTTCACATCGTCCATCAGTTGCACATTCATCACATCTTGCGCAGGCAGTTCTTGTGACTGCATGGCAATGTAGGTGAACTTGATGATCGCTCCGTCGGGTACATTGTTCAACACAAAGTTTCCGTCAAAGTCGGTCACTGTGCCATTAGTCGTCCCCAATACGGTAACGCTGGCACCAATCACGGGTTCGTTGACTTGGTCAACAACCGTTCCTTTTACTGTTCTGGTTTGTGCGCCAGCAAAAACGGCACACATGAGAATGAGTAAAAATGTTGCGATTTTCTTTTTCATTACTTAATGTTAATGGTGAATAATATGATAATTAAAAAATTTAGTAAAATACTGATTTTTGGTATCGTTTTGATTGCAAATTTATAAAAAAGATGACAAATATGCAATACTTATGCTATTTTGATAATGATTTTAATTGTGGTGAAACTGCGATTATTCTACGATATGATTTGTATTTTCCTGGTTCATAATGCTTTAGAAGGCTGCATTTATTTTACAATTTCGACAAAAATACTTCATTATATTCGTTTATTTTGCATATTTTGTCTTGATTTGCATGTTTTTTTCTGCCCTTTTCCAACAATGATTATGCTTAAATGTCATTTAGAATTGTATTATTTAGCTTTACTTTTATGATGGCTTCATGTGGCCAATGGTGCCACTGCTGAGCAATTCAGTTGCCCGAAGGAACCATACTCTTCGACTTTCTCATCCACTTTGAGCATCCCGCTTTGGGTGGGTATCACCACGTCGGTGCTAAAAAGTTGACTTTTCAGTCAATATTCACCCGTTGTCTATTGTAAATATTAAAAATATCCGTACCTTTGCAGTCCAATAAAGAAATTTTTCGTTAATTAAAAGACATAGAAGAAATGAAAGCATTTGTATTTCCCGGTCAAGGCGCACAGTTCGTGGGTATGGGCAAGGACCTGTACGAGAACAATGCGATGGCTAAAGAAATGTTTGAGAAAGCTAATGAAGTGCTCGGTTTCCGCATCACCGACCTGATGTTTGAGGGAACTGAAGACGACCTGAAGCAAACTAAAGTTACACAACCTGCAGTGTTCCTGCACTCGGTGATACTCGCCAAGACGCTGGGCGAAGAATTCAAGCCCGACATGGTTGCTGGTCACTCGCTGGGCGAGTTCTCGGCACTGGTTGCCGCTGGCGTGCTGCCCTTTGAACAGGGCTTGAAACTGGTTGAGGCTCGTGCACTCGCCATGCAAAAGGCTTGCGAGGCCAAGCCCTCGACAATGGCTGCCATCATTGGCATGGACGACGAGAAGGTTGAAGAGATTTGCGCCAAGGTCGAAGGCATTTGTGTGCCCGCTAACTATAACAGCCCCGGTCAGGTGGTGATCTCGGGCGAAGTTGAATCGATCGAGAAGGCTTGTGCCATGTTTAAGGAAGCCGGTGCCAAGCGTGCTCTGCCCCTGAAGGTGGGTGGTGCTTTCCACTCGCCCCTTATGGAGCCTGCCCGTGCCGAGCTCGCCAAGGCTATTGAAGAAGCCGACTTCTCTGAGCCCGTGTGCCCCATCTATCAGGATGTGGATGCCAAACCTCACACTGATCCTGCCGAAATCAAGGAGAACCTCATTAAGCAGCTTACTGCTCCCGTGCGTTGGAGCCATATCATGGCTGCAATGGTAGCCGACGGCATGACCGAAGCCGAGGAACTTGGTCCCGGCAAGGTGCTGCAGGGCCTTATTGGCCGCACCTATCGTGATGTGACCGTAACGGGTCGTCAGTAAACAGATTGGATACAAAATAACTGGGCGAGCTACTGTGCTGGTGGCTCGCCCGTTGTTATTGATTTAATCAATCTTTCCAATGATTAGCGGTGTGGAATTGTCTTCGAGCGAATTGTGCTCGTCATAGTGGATGTGTGCACCAGCCTTTTCATTGGCCAGTGTGGTGAGTTGCTTGGCCAGTGATAGCAATCCTTCTTTGTTGGCCGAGATGGTAACGGCATGGTCATCGCTGCTGACATTGATCTTGAATCCATCTTCCCATTCTATGTCCATGATTCTTGATTTTGAGTGTTGAATAAGGGTGAGGTTATTCGTCTTTTGTGGCATCGGTTGCAAGTCGAATCATTTCCATGTTGATTTCGTTGACATCGTCGAGCATGTTCCAAATGCCGTCTTCGCTGAGCACGCCGCACTTCAGACCGTCGGGCATCTTGCCGGCTTCGCTGTCGCGATAGTCTTTTTTCCACTCCTTGCTGCCTAGGTAGGTTTTGAGTTTGTTGATCGACTCTTGGGCGTCGGCATACTGCTCAATGGCCAGCTCAAGCGATTTAATGGCGGCTTGAGCCTTGTCGAGATGCTGCTCCATTTCCTGGATTCGTTCTATTTGTTTCATAGTGGTGATTGTATTAAAATGTGGGTACATCGTCGAACCGTCTGGGCGGGTTGTTGTTGTGCCTGTTCGGTTGTTTCGATTTGCTCTTGTGCTCTTTGCCTTTTTGTTTGTTACTCGTCTTCTTGCCTGTTTTCTTGTGATGCCGATGATGGGTTGAAGCAGAGTCGACAGCCTCAACCTGTTGCTTGAATTCCTGAATTTGTGTGTTTGCTTCGGATGGGAGTGAACTGCTGCGGACACACGATTTCACGCCAATCAAAGCACCCACTGCCATGGCAAGCAATAAGGTGACCACAAGCGTTCCTATGCGTTCGCGCCTTGTCATCGTGAAGAAATCGGCAAGTTTTCCCATATAGGTCATAGCGTTGTTATGATGCAAATTTAATATAAAAATGTGTATAAAAGAAGCAATTCATCCAGAATTGATAGGAAAAAAGCGAGCTGTTTTGTTGTGTGATTTAGGAAAATTATATAATTTTGCGCCACTATTAACACCAGATAAACGAATAAATCATAATTGCAAGTGAAGCACTTAGTGGAAAAATGTGTGTTGTCAATACCTAAAGGTTTGATGTCACTGGTAATAACTGCGGTAATTGTGTATCTGTCGCTTGCTGCTAATCCGTTAAATCTGAACAATGTCCACTTTTTCAGAGGATTCGACAAGCTGTCACATGTGGTCATGTATTTTCTTTGTGCTGTCGCTTATATTCTCGATTTTGCCAAAATCCGCTTTCCACACAAGACCCGCATGGGGCAGGAGATTGCCCTGATGAGTTGTGCCATTATCTTGGGAGGCCTGATGGAGGTAGCACAGCTTGTGATGGAGAACGGACGCACTTATGACCCATTTGACTGGGTTGCCGATTCGGTTGGTGCTGCACTTGGCTTCTTCTTCTTGAACTTATGGTACCTTCACAGGCTGAGGAAGTACTATTACGGTTATTTATATCATTCACACAAGCATCATCACCACCACAAGAAGTCGTAACCCTTGTGATCAATAATAAGACATAAAAAAGAATCTCCGGTTTGTTCCAGAGATTCTTTTTGTTTTGTTGGCTTTTTGGGCGCGTTGTGCCATTGGGTCTACTTCTTGCCAAAAGTGTCTTTGAGGAAGTCGACAGCGGTATTCACCACATCGTCTACCTTGTCGTCGAGAGAGTCGGGCATGATTTTCTTGCCAATCTCGGCGGCCTGTTTCTTGATGTCGGTGGTGTCGCCGCTCAGCAGTTCACCGGCCTGGTCTTTGATGAAGCTCGTAGCCTGGTCGAGCAGTCCTTCTTTTTTCTCTTCAGCCATAGTTTAAAATGTTATGTGATAAGCATCCTACTCCCTTTCAAGCGTTTCGGAATTCTCTGTTTCAGTATAATCGACTACAAATATAATGAAAAAATGAAATAAAAAAGAACCGAATACTAAAAAAGTATCGGTTCTTTCATATTTTCCTTGAGCAAAAAGATGCTTAAGCTTCCTTCTTGATGATGCGGCGCTCTTTGATGCGTGCCTTCTTGCCGGTGAGTTTGCGCAGGTAATACAGTTTAGCGCGACGCACACGACCGTGCTTGTTGATGACGATGTTGTCGATGAAAGGCGACTCGATGGGGAAGATGCGCTCAACACCGATGTTGTCACTGATTTTGCGAACGGTGAAGCGTTTCTTGTCGCCTTCGCCATTGATCTTGATGACAACGCCACGGTATTGCTGAATACGTTCCTTGTTACCTTCTTTAATGCGGTAAGCTACGGTGATAGTGTCACCAGGGAAAAATTCAGGAAGTTCTTTCTTGGTAGCAAAAGCTTGCTCAGCAATCTTAATTAAGTCCATTTTAAAATCTTAATAATTACAGTGATAAATGACTCTTGCAACATTCACAGGCCACACTTCTTCCTGTCAGAGGTTGCGAAAAGCGGTGCAAAGTTACAAAAAAAATCTTATTGTGCAATGTTTCAGGCACTTTTTCCTGTTTTTTTTCTTTGATAGTGGTATTTTTTTTGTTTTTTCTTTGATTATAGTTCAGAATGATGTATTTTTGTCAATATTAGTCAAAAAAATAATGCTATGCTATTTCCTGAACGATTACGACAGTTGAGAATGCAAAGCGGCATGAAGCAGCGCGAGGTGGCTCGTGCGGTGGGTGTCGACATACCCATGTATAGCCGCTATGAGCATGGTGAACGCCGCCCCAAGCGTGATCAGGTGGTGAGGCTTGCACGCTTGTTCCACTCCGACCCCGACGAACTTGTGGCATTATGGCTGGCCTTTAACGCGCTTAACGAGATAGGCAACGACCCGCTGGCCGAGCTGGCGATGGAGTATCTCAAGGCTGAGGTGAGCGGCAATGGCGATGAAGTAGCAACAGTGTCTGTTGCTCCTGAAATACTGCCTGCCGAAACTGCTGCTCAACCAGTTCCTCATGAAACAGAGCCACAACCAGAGCAAGCACCTGTAACCAAGGTTGTGAACGGTCTGGTGACTGAACTGGGCGATACTCCTTTCCCCAAGTTCATTCAGGGTGACCTGCTCGAGATTTTGGGCCAGATTGAGGATGACAGCATCGACTGTGTGCTCACCTCGGTGCCTCTCGACCGCACGGTGAGGTCGAATGCCGATGTGATGCGTGAAGTGAAGCGCGTACTCAAGACTGGTGGCTCGGTGATGCTGAGCAAAGCAGGTCATGAGTTAAACGAGAACATGTGCCGGCGTTTGCTCGAGGCGGCTTGTCCCGACCAGGGCATTTTGCTCGACTTGTGCTGTGGCACAGGCATGGCGTGCAAGACGGCCTTTGACATGAAGCTTCGCTCCATAGGCATCTCGGCCGACCCTGAATCGTTGCAAAAGGCTCATAAGCTGGTGCAGCAGACCCCATTAAGCCTTTTCTGATTTTTTCGGTCTAAGAAAAAATTATTGATATGACAATGAAACAGCGTATCTTCACCTTGTTTGCGGCGGTGCTTTGTGTGACATCGTCGCTGACTGCAGCAGTCAATACGGGTGCATTGCTCTATGACAACCGCATCCATTCGCTCACTGTTGCGCCAATGAGCAACCGCTATTTCCCGCCCATCTATGTGCTGGGAAGTGACGACGCGCTCAATGTGAACTTCGACTTGCTCGACTATGATGTGCACTATCTGCGCTATAGCGTGACACACTGCAATGCCAACTGGCAACCGTCGGCACTTGTTGAGAGCGAGTATGTCGACGGCTTCAACCAGGCCGATATTGTGGACTATGCCCAGAGCTTCGGGACTTTTGTCTCCTATTACAATTATAATTTCACAATACCCAGCAATGATTTGCGCATCACCAAGAGCGGCAATTATCTGCTCACGGTCTATGAGCAAGACGACCCCGACAAACTGCTATTCCAAACGCGTTTCTCGGTGTGCGAGAATAGTGTAGGGGTGTATGCCGAAGTGACTTCACGCACCGATGTGGACTATAACGACGCTCACCAGCAACTGTCGTTTGAAGTGGCTTACCGTCAAGGGCAGGTGAGTGATCCTTATAACGAGCTTACGGCCATTGTTACCCAAAATGGTCGAGAAGACAATGCTGTAGTGGTGACCAAACCGCTCATGGTGCAGGCAGGCAAGGTGACCTACGACCATAATCAGCAGCTCATTTTCCCGGCCGGCAATGAGTATCGCCGTTTTGAGACGGTGAATATGCATGTGCTCAATATGGGGGTGGAGAGCATTCAGTTTTTTGAACCATACTACCACGCTACACTCATCACCGACGAACCGCGTGCCAACACCCAGTATCTCTACGACAAGACGCAGTTTGGACATTTCACTGTGCGCAATGCCGAGGCTGACGACAGTTTTATCGAGTCGGAGTATGTCGTCACACACTTCAGCCTGTTCACGGGTGAACCGCTCACGGGCGGCAATCTCTTTGTTCAAGGTGGATTTACCGAGGGCGTTCCGGCCTCTCAGCTGCTCATGCACTACGACGAGTCGACGGGTTGTTACCTGCTCGATGTGCTGCTCAAGCAGGGTGCCTATAACTATCAGTATCTGTGGGTGTCCGATGGCAGTGGTGTGGGGCAGACCTGGAAGATTGAGGGTGACAAGTATCAGACGGTGAATGAGTATCTCATCAAGGTGTATGACAGGCCCTTTGGCGAGCGTTATGACCATTTTGTGGGCTTCGGCATTGTCTACTCAGGCAGATAAGCGTGTTATTTTTAGAAGGTGGATGGTTGCGAGTTCCGATTTTTTAGTTATTTTTGTAACTAATATATTTAATGTGGCTTGTAAAAGTGGCTGAATGAAGCGCTGAGTCATAGCAAACTTGAGTTGTTAACGTGAAATAAACAGAAGAAGCGAGCGAATATGTTGAAATTGCATAAATGTGTTATGTGTGTCGCACTGCTGCTGGTGGTGCTGTGTGGATGTAACCGTGGCGACAAGCATTTGCTGGGAATGATTCCGGAGGATGCCACCGTCGTGGCGAGAATTGATGTGGAGAAGATCTTGAGCGAAGGCGATATGCTGAAAGGTGGAAAGCCAGCAATCCCCGACCGCTTGAAGGCTGCCATCGACGAGAACGAGGAGAGTGCTTTTAGTCAACTGTTGCGTGTGCTGCCTCGCTTTGGGCTCGATGTTGAGTCTAATGTGTATGTGTTCTTCACCAATAAGACATTCCGTTATGTGGTACTCGCCAGAATTGATGATGAAGATGCGGCAAAACAGCTTATAGAACGAGAAACTGGATTGAAGTTCAAGAAGATGCACGACCGCGATTTTCTGCACTACCTGGACTATGCGTTTGTGATTGACGATGGTGTGCTATTCTATGGAAAGGCAAACCGCTCGACCGCCGACAATGTAATGGGCGATGCAGCCGTAAGCATCTTGAACAAAAATGCAACAAGCATCGATGGACACGAGGATATAATGGCTTGCCTTGATGCCGATGCCGAGGTGAATGCCTGGCTGAATGTGAAAGGTATCACTGATGCACTGAAGAGTCTGCCCGCTGTGAGCGACGCCATGAGGCGTTCGCCTGGGCTGATGCTGCTCACCGATATAGATGTTGATGCACTCGGAATTCACTTGAAACTTGAAAAGGAAAGCGCAAAACTCACTGCCGAAATAAAGGCAGGCAAGTCGAGCGACTATGTGCGCTTGCTTGAAACAACACTGGCAGGTGCCGACAACAGTTTCCTCAAGGCGATACCCAGCAGCATGCAATATGTGATAGCTGCATCGGTCAACGGCGAAGCGCTTGTGAACCTGGAACAGGTGAATGCCTTGCTGAAACGGCTGAGTATGTATCCACAACTCGATGAACTTGATGTGCGGCAGATGCTGGCTTCGATCAATGGCCCGCTGGCCATAGCGGTGTCGCCTAGTTACATGCCCAGCGACAATGCCGATGATTTTGCAGCCGACTTGAATGTGACGATTGCCGCCAAGACGAAGGATGCTGAGGGCATCATTGCGCAAATCAAGCAGTTTGCGAGCAGCATGGGGCAGCCCGACTATTTCAAGAACGGGCGGCATGTGTATAACTACGGCGGCAAACCGCTGCTGGTGGGTGCCATAGACGACATTGTATATCTCACTCGACTTGATCATGAGCTGCTTGAAGGGAATTACTTCGACGATTATCCCGACTGCAAGGACCGCTTTGGCCAGTCGGCTTTGGGCTTGTATGTGCAGAGCAAGGTGAACGACTACAGTTCGTTCTTCAATTTCGGGTTGAGCAGTCCCACTAAAGGCGATGGACTCTTCTATACTGCCGACGAGAACGACAATGTGGTGCTTGCATTGCTGTCGATACTGACTTCGATAAAAATGCCCGATCATGACGAGGATGACTTCGTGTCGGACTATGACCTGTGATGAATCGGCACACTTTTTGTTATGTGGAATTCACGGAATTTTTAACCATAATTATTTTCAAACGAATGAAGACATTTAAATTTTTATCGTTAGCGTTTTTGCTGATCGTTGTTGCCTCGTGTAGCGGGGTTGACAAGAAAATGAAGAAGATGGTGCCGAAGGATGCTATTGTGGTAGCTTCCTTTAATCCTAAAGCCCTCATTGAGCATTCGGGTGCCGAGATTGCCGACGACGGTGTTATCAAGAATCTGCCTCAAGGTTTGTTGGCCGAAATGGGTGCGAACGGCAAGCGCCAGCTTGACGAAATCTGCAAGGGTGTTGTCAAACTGGGTGTGGATACTGAAAACAAGATTTACGCCTATTTCTCGATGGACAACATGCAGGTGCCTGTTGTGGCTTATCTGCCGCTGAAGAGCGACGGTGACACCAAGAAAGCACTTGAAGACGGCGCCCTGGGCGGCGAGAAACTCTCGTTCAGCGAAGAAGACGGCATTCAGTTCACAGGTGGCTCTAATGTGGGTATTGCCCTGAAGGACAACATCATGATGATTGGCGTATCGATGGGTGGTTCAGTCCAGGATGCATTCAAGAGTTATGCCAAGAAACAGTTTGAGGCCGACTTCGCCAATATCTCGGAGTGCGAGGGTGCCGACGATTGCCTGGACAACGACAAAGATATGAACATGTATTTGAACATGAGCAAAGTGAGTGGTTTGTTGACTATGTTTAGCGACAAAATGGATCCTTCTTTTGCAACGGTCATGAAACTGTTGAGCGACATTAAGGCTGTTGCCATTACTTCGAGTCTTGCCGATAACACTGTGACTGCTGAAAGTAAGATGTTCATTGACGACAACAGTGACCTTGCCAAGTTGTTGAACTCGGCACTGACAACCGGCGATGCCAGCTTCTTGCAGTATGTGCCTGCCAATATGGACAATGTGGTCGTAATCAACATCCAGGGCAAGAACATTGCTCAATTTGAACAAGTTAAGGCGTTGATCGACGCTATGAATCAGGATCCCACGATTCGTGACTTGAACATTGGTTCGCTGCTGGCATCGGCCAACGGTCCGTTGTTCATTGCTACCGACTATAACGGTAACAGTTTGGGCGAGTTCAATGAACTGGCTTTTGGCTTCAAGACCACGAAGGCTGCCGACTTTGTGAAACTGGTTGGCAATATCGTGCGCAAGGAGAATGTGGCTGCAACACTGCAGAATAATATGTTCTCGATTGTGACCGACGGCGTGAAAATTGATGCTGGCGTGAAGGGTAACGATATGGCGTTCATCAAGTTGCGCACACCCAATGCCGAAGAGGCTACACAAGGCGGCATCGATGCACAGGAAGCCAGCAAGGTGTTTGCTGGGGCTATGGTGGGTACCTACATGAGAATGAAATTGGGTGACTACACTATTTGTGGCGACAATGTTTGCAAGGACATTAAGAATGGCAGTGGTCAATTCTATGTGCTTGGCAAGGATGGCAAGAAATTGAACTTCATGCAGTTCCTGGATTTCATGTACACTCAGTTCAAACAGCAGCAAGAGAAGTATATGGCTCAATATCAGGAAATGATGAGCCAGTACTCTAATGATGATGACGACATGGCCTATGCCGATGAAGAACTGGTTGAGACTGAAATGGAATAAGAATCAGATTATTCAATTACTAAAATAAATAAGGAGAGTTTCGGCTCTCCTTATTTTGTTATTGTGCTTGTGATTCATTCGTCAAACAGGGCTTGTGCCTGGGCGAGGGTCTCGGGTTTGCCTACATCAATCCAACGGTAGTCGCCAGCCGGTTCGTAGCCGTGAATGTGGTGTGTGTGGCACTCCTGTGCATAGAATGGGGTGATGGAGAATTTGGCATCGGCCTGCGCATACTCCTGAAGGAATGGGAAGATGTCGGGCGAGATGACATGGATGCCGCCAAAGGCCAACTCGCTGTACTCACCAGTACGGTACACGAAACCGTCGGGCTTCGTGTCGCCAGTCGACTTGTTGACCCAGCCGCACAGGCGGTGGTCGTTGTCGAAGAGGAAGTAGCGCGAAGTGATGCGGTCCTTGACCAGCACCGATGCAAGTGCACCTGAATCGAGGTGAGACTGATAGAATGCATTCAGGTCGAGGTCGGTGAGAATGTCGGCATTATGCACCAGGAACGGTTCATCACCATCAAGAAACGGCTGAGCCTTGAGAATGCCTCCACCCGTCTCAAGCACACGGTCACGCTCATCGCTGATGTGGATGTCGAGCCCGAAGTTGTCGTGTTCACGCAGGTAGTCGATGACCTTGTCGGCAAAGTGGTGCACATTCACGGTGATGTCGGTGAAGCCGCACTCGGCCACATGGGTGATGACGCGCTCGAGCATGGTGCGGCCACCTACCTCGACAAGCGCTTTGGGGCGGTCGTTGGTCAGGGGACGCAGGCGCGTGCCCAGCCCTGCTGCAAAGATGAGCGCTTTCATTCTTCTACGGGGTTGAAGGTGCGGTCGTGGCCGCTCTGTTCGCGGTGGGTGAGTTCGACGCGCACATTAAACTTCTTGTGGATGTGTTCGGCCAGATGTTGTGCGGCATAGACCGAGCGATGCTGGCCACCAGTGCAGCCAAAGCACACCATCAGGTCGGTGAAGTTGCGCTTCTTGTAGCGCTCGACCGACTCGTCGACCATGGCATATACATGCTCGAGCCACTTGTCGATGGTGCTTTCCTTCTGCAAGAATTTGATTACATTATCGTCAAGACCAGTAAAGGCTTTGTATTTGTCATATTTGCCAGGATTGTTCAGCGCGCGGCAGTCAAACACATAACCGCCACCGTTGCCCGAGGGGTCGTGGGGGATGCCTTTCTTGTAGGCAAAACTCATGACACGCACAGTGAGCGATTTCTCCTCGCTGGTGAAGTCTTTCATGTTCACCAGTTCGTTGATAATCTCGCTCAAGTAGGGGTACTGATCAAAGGCCGTTGTCGTTATTAAGCGGCGCAGGTTGGCTACTGCGGGCACGATGCTGTTCTTCATGAAGTCGGGCTTCTTCTCAAAGTATCCGCGGAAGCCGTATGCACCCAGCACTTGCAGCGTGCGGAAGAGCACGAACAAGCGCAGGTTGTCCAGGAACTCCTTCTCGTCAAGATTGGGCTTGTAGAGCCGCAGTTGCTCCATATAGGCCTCTATAAGTTCTTTCTTGAGGTCCTCAGGATATTTGGCGCGCGATTGCCACACGAACGATGCCACATCGTAGTAGTATGGGCCACGACGGCCGCCTTGGAAGTCGATGTAGGCCAGACGGCAATCGGCGGGATGATCGGGGTCGCCCACAATCATCACATTGCGCGACTGGAAATCGCGGTACATGAAGGTCTCGCTGGGCACAGCCAGCAGGTCTTTTGTCAAGCGTTCGAAGTCGTTTTCGAGTTTGTCTTCGTTGAATATCACACCTGTGGCTTTCAGGAAGCAATACTTGAAATAATTCAGATCCCACTTGATGGAGCGTTCGTTAAAGCACTGTGCAGGGTAGCACTTGGTGTAGTCGAATCGCTGAGTGCCACGGAACTGAATGTCGCACAGGTCGCGCATGGTGCGGCGCAATAATTCCTTCTCTTCGCTGGTGAACGCATGAGTGATGCTGCTGCGGCGAATCTTGTTCCATAGGATGTTTTCGGGTTTGCCTCCCAAATCTTCCTGAATGTAGGCCATATGGTCGTCGCTCACCTCATAGACTGTGGGCACCGAAAGCCCCTGGTTTTTAAAATGGCGGGCTATATAGATAAAGGCCTCGTTCTCCTCGCGCGATTCGCCAATGACGCCCACAATCGATTTCTCGCCTGTGAGACGATAGTAACAACGGTTGGAACCGGCCTTGTCCATCAGTTTGATTTCGGTGGGTGCTGAGCCCACATGTTTCTCATATAGTGTTGCTAAAATATCTGGATTCATAGTGTATGCGGTTAGTATTATTTCGCAAAGTTACCTAAAATCTATTATCGTGTCAAGCAATGAGGCTGTTAAAACTCCGAAGTGAAGTGGAAATTGATTTTCGGGAAATCGTCTTGCGCCATCTGCAGCACATAGGCCGAGTCGGCGAGGAACACATCGCGCCCGTCTTTATCAATTGCCATAAACTGACGCTTGCGGTGCTTGAATGCTTCCAAGGCATCGTCGTCATCGCTTTCAATCCAGCATGCCTTGTAGAGATGGATGGGGTCCCAGCGGCAACTGGCGCCGTACTCGTGCAGCAAACGGTATTGGATAACCTCAAACTGCAGTTGGCCCACGGTTCCCACAATCTTGCGGCCGTTGAACTGATTGGTGAAAAGCTGTGCCACACCCTCGTCCATGAGTTGCTCGATGCCTTTGTTGAGCTGCTTGGTCTTCATGGGGTCGGTGTTCTCGATGTACTTGAACATCTCGGGCGAGAAACTGGGCAGACCCTTGAAGTGAATGAGTTCGCCCTCGGTGAGCGTGTCACCAATCTTGAACACGCCATTGTCGGGCAGACCAACGATATCGCCAGGATACACATCATCGATGATTTCCTTCTTCTGCGCCATGAATGCTGTGGGAGCAGTAAACCGAATCTGCTTGTTGCTGCGCACATGCAGGTAGTACTGGTTGCGGTGGAACACACCCGAGCACACCTTGACAAAGGCGATACAACTGCGGTGATTGGGGTCCATGTTGGCATGAATCTTGAACACGAAACCGGTGAACTTGTCCTCACCGGGCTCCACGGTGCGTTCCATGGCCTGCACTGGGCGTGGTGAGGGTGCGATGCGCACAAAGCAGTCGAGCAGCTCTTTCACGCCAAAGGTGTTGAGGGCCGAACCGAAGAATACGGGTGCTACCATGCCATCAAGGTAATCGAGGGTGCTGAATTGCGGATACACGCCATCGATGAGCTCAATGTCGGCACGCAATTTTTCGGCATCGTTACTGCCAATGGCCTTGTCGATGGCGGGGTCGTTGATGTCGCGAATGTCGACGCGGTCGGTCACATGCTGTTTGTCGGCCTTGAAAAGGCTCAGGTTTTGCTCATAAATGTTGTATACACCCTTGAACTTGGCGCCTATGCCAATGGGCCAGCTCAGTGGACGCACATCAATGTGCAGTTCGCTCTCCAGTTCATCGAGTATGTCAAATGGGTCACGGCCCTCGCGGTCGAGTTTGTTCACAAAGATAATGACTGGCGTGTTGCGCATGCGGCACACTTCCATGAGTCGGCGCGTCTGCTGCTCTACACCCTTGGCCACATCGACAACGATGATGACGCTATCCACTGCAGTGAGTGTGCGGAAGGTGTCTTCGGCAAAGTCCTGGTGACCCGGCGTGTCGAGAATGTTGATTTTATAGCCTTCGTATTCAAATCCCATGACCGAGGTGGCCACCGAGATGCCGCGTTGCTTCTCGATTTCCATCCAGTCGCTGGTAGCAGTTTTCTTGATTTTATTAGATTTCACGGCACCTGCCACATGAATGGCACCACCAAAGAGCAGCAGCTTCTCGGTGAGTGTTGTTTTACCCGCATCGGGGTGCGAGATGATGGCGAAAGTGCGCCGTTTCTTGATTTCGTCTGTTAAGTTAGCCACAGTTGATAATTTGTATGTTTAGAGTTGATTAATCGTTGTTGTTTTCTAACCGCTCGATGCAATGCGCAAGACTCTCTTCCCAATAGGGGATCTTCAACCCAAAAGTGCGCTTGATGAGCGACTTGTCGAGCACGCTGTAGTGCGGGCGGCGGGCTGGAGTGGGGTATTGCTCGGTAGAGCAGGGCTGCACATCACAACCGGTGATGCCTGCAATGCGGTGAATGGCCTTGGTGAAGTCATACCATGAGATGGCGCCCTCGTTGCTGAAGTGGTAGATGCCTGGCTGCCATTCCGGGGCATTGATGATGGACACGATGGCGCGTGCCAAATCGAGCGCATAGGTGGGGGTTCCCACCTGGTCGCACACCACGTTGAGCTGAGGCCGCGTGCGTCCCAGTTGCATCATGGTTTTCACAAAGTTCTTGCCATAGGGCGAGTAGAGCCACGCTGTGCGCACAATGATGCTGTCCATTGGAAGCACTGCCTGCAAGCGTTTTTCGCCCTCGAGTTTGGTGGAACCATAGACCGATGCGGGGCAGGTGGGGCAGTCTTCGCGATAGGGCAGGTGTGCCGTGCCATCGAATACATAGTCGGTCGAGATGTGAATGAGTTTCGCTCCGTGTGCCTTAGCAGCTCGTGCCAGGTTTTCGACTGCCTCCACATTGAGTTTGTGGCAAAGGTCAGTGTCCTGTTCGGCGCGGTCAACCGCTGTGAAGGCAGCACAGTTCACAATCACATCGGCAGGTTGTGCATCAAGAAACGAGTTGATGGCTTCCAGTGAGGTGATATCGAGTTCTTCCACATCGGTGTAAATGCCGTTCAGATTGGGATTGGTTTCAATCACATTGCGCATTTCGTGCCCAAGCTGACCATTGGATCCCGTGATGAGTATGTTGCGTGTATTCATGTTTGTCATTCAGTTGATGTTGTCATTTTCGTCAAAGAGTTCACCGGCTTCGTCCTTCTTGAAGTAGGCGGCGAGCATGCCAATGAAATAGGATATGTGCCCGATGGCTTTCTCGGTTTCTTTCGAGACTTCTTTGCCCTGAAGCTTGAGCAGCAGCACACCATAGAGTGCCTGAAAACAGGTCTCAAGCTCGTCAACCTGCTTGCCTTGTGGCGCTTTGGCGCGCAGTTCCACAATGAAGGGAAGCGCCTGGTAGTACTGTGCCCCATACTCAGGGTATTTGGGCGATTGGAGCAACAAGCGGTGCAGGTCGTTGAGACGAATGAGCACATTCTTGTTGATTTGCAAGTGTCCGCTTTCTTTCACATGTTCCAGTTCCATCATCTTGATGAGCGAGTCATACCATTCGCGCATCTGGTGGCTGGTTTCATCGTCGGCTTGAAAGCGGTCAATCACATTGCGCTGCAGTTCATCAATGTCGCAATGGTTGGCGCGTATGAGGTCTTCAACCTGCCACATGTAGAGCAGGTATTCGGCAATGTTCTCTTTTCTTTTGGCTTGAGCTATGAGCATGGTTATCCAAATTTACTGATGTGTCGCAAAGCGTTCTGGTTCACAACCTTGATGCGTCGGCCATCGACGGTGATGATGCGTTCCTGGACAAATGCCGAGAGGGTGCGTATGGCATTGGATGTGGTCATGTTCGACAGGTTTGCAATATCTTCGCGAGCCATATAGATTTTGAGGGTTGCACCATCGTCCTCAAAGCCATAGTTGTCGATGAGCAAGATGAGCGCTTCGGCAAGTCGGCCGCGTATGCGCTTTTGTGTGAGCGATACGATTTTGCTGTCCGAGCCGCCCAGATTCTTTGAGAGTTCGTGAATAAAGAACCATGCCAGGTTGCGATTCTCGTCGATCATCTCCTTGACAATGCTCATGGGGAGCGCGCCAAGTGTCGATGGCTCAAATGCCATGGCAGTCGACACATAGGGCTCGCTGGCAAAGTAGGCGCGATAACCAAAATATTGAATTGGCCGGTAAAGTCGCAATATCTGCTGACGGCCACCTATGCCATCTTTCACCAGCTTCACCTTGCCTTTGAGTAGGCACCACAGGTATTCGGGGGCATCGTTCTCGGCATAGATAATCTGATTCTTTTTGAAATTGTGAATCATGAAGTTATCCGCAATTCTGCGTTTCTCCTCCGAGCTCAGAATTGTCCAGATGGCTGCCAGGTCCTCGCTGATGACCTTTTCAAGAGTGCTTTTTTTAATCATGTGTTCAACAACATTGCTTTAGAACATGCAAAATTACACATTTTGCGCCAAACTGCCAATTTTAAAAAGAATAATCGGCAGTATTTCACTGAATACCGCCGATTATATGATAGCTTGATGAGTGGAAGATTACTTCACAATCACTTTTTCGCCGTTCACAATGTATACGCCAGGCGACATGCCGTCGATGACCACATCGCCACCACCTGCAGTGGTTTGCTGCACCAGTCGGCCTGCCATGTCATATACCATGATGGCAGTGCCTTCGGGAGCCTGGATGGTGATGGCCCCAACGCCACCGGTCACGGTAGGTTTGTTGTCGTTCTCAATTTCGGTCACAGCAGTAATTACGCTAGGTGCATCCCAGTCGAGGTAGTAGGTGCTGGTGTGCCCGCTCACACCCGTATCGTAGGTGTATTCGGCATGTTTTGGACCTTCATCAAGCACTACAATGGTGCCAATCACCCTGTCGGGGTCAATCAGGCTCTCCACATCATCGAGATTGACGGGTGAGTTTTTGCTGTTTGTATTAAGCAGTTTTGCATTGGCCGTCCAGTTGGTAATTTGTGAGGAAACCATGCCTTCGTAATTCAGATCTTCGCGATAAGCATTGTCTTTCAGCGGGTCTTGACTATACTTGTTGCCAATAAACACACCTCCATCACTGCCTGCCAGACTATCGAGCTGGAAGAAGTACAGGTCATAATGCGTGGCATTGTAATTGGCATCTTTCACAGTGACGATGGTATAGTCGGCAACAATGGTGCGACCGTTGTCGGCATCCTTCAGTGTGCTGGCATTGAGCCCGGTGTTGCTGAGGTCAATGCCGTTGATGTGGTTTTGCTCAAACTCCAGCGTGGTGAGCGTGGGCTTGTTGAGTCCTGTCATGCGATACAGGTTGTTGCAGTTGGCAAGCACGGTCTCAATCTTATCGGAGTAGATGTCGAGGTCGCTCAGTTTGTTGATGCCGTCTTCTTCAAGATGCTCGGCAACTCGAGGGCTGTTGCAGTTGAGGTAGGCGAGCTGCTGATTCGCTTGCAGATTAATGTCGTTTAACTTGCAGTTGTGGAAATCAAGATAGCTCAACTTGGTGTTGTTACTCAGTGCAAGTTCGGGCAGTTTGAAGTTATCATAGCACTTGAGCGTTAGCAGATTGGTGTTGGCATCGATGTTGAGTGTGCGCAGATTGTCTTCAGACACCCACAACTCCTCAAGCGCTGTGCACGATGCCAGACCCGTGATGAAATCTTCGGTTTGCACTTTGTAGAGCACCGGGTCGTTGTATGCCCGCAAAGTCTTTAAGTAGGCATCGTTGGTTACATCAAGTGTGGAGAGGTGGTCCAAATGATGTGCCTCAATGGTCTGCAAGTCAGTACACTGGTCTGCCTGAAGCTGTTGCAGTTTGCTGTTGTGTGTCACATCGAGCACATAGTCGGGATAATGCCCCCCACCCAACGGGTTGCCGGTGAGAATCAGTTTCTCCACATTGGTCAAGTTCGTGGGTGTAATGCTATAGTAGCCGCCATAACTCAAGTCCACATATTTGGCTTTAGCACAGTTGGGGCTGGTGAATCCTTTAGAACCGTAACCGATGTAGCCGCCATAACCATGAATGCTCACGTCGGCCATAAAGGCACAGTCGCCATACATGTGAGTCGCGCTCAGTGTATCCAGTTGCAGATTGTTTGCCGTACCAAGCGATTGCATATTGTTGTGGTCGGCTTTGAACACGCGTAGGCCTTCGGCACGATTGATTAAGATGAAGTGGTGCTTCACTGGTCCGTATTGGGCATTTGGTGTATAGTTGCTAACCCAACCATCCCAACCATCAGGACTGCTTTCCCAACCGGGATTCATATATTTTCGTTCAGCAGCTGTGTTGTGAATATTGGTATAGCTGATGTCGAGATATTCCAGTTGGGTGTTATAGTACAGGTCAAGGTGATAGAGGCCCGTGGTGTCGCGCAGGTCACACGGACGGAAGTCGGCATAACGATACTCCTGACGATAGGTGTCATATTGTGTGAGTTCGTTGCGCAAATCATCAGTTAGAGTGACTGATTTGCCCACGGGACCAATTTTGTGGTTGCCGGTGGAGTCGCCTTTGATTGTCACACCATACTTCAAGCAGGTGGTGAGTTTCTTGTTAATCATTGCCGTGCGCTCAGCCTCAGTTGTGGGCAAGGGACCTAAAATCTGATTGTGGCTCACGTCAAGTCGTTTGAGTTGCGTGTTGCGATACAGGTGCACCGAGTCTTTAAGCAGGTTGTAACTCAGATCCAAATTCTCCAGACCGGTTAGGTGTTCAAGGCTTGGCTTGCCCACGATGGTTGCAAGGTCTTTGCTTCGTGAGTCGGCGTTGTCGTAGTTGCTGTTGGTGAAGGTCTCAAACTCATTATGCGAGGCGCGCAGGGTCTTCACTTTGCTAAGACCATTGAGCGAACCGTTGGCACCTATGTTATTGAACTTGCTGTTCTCGATGTTGATGGATTCCAGATTCTTGTTGCCTAACAGATACAGGCCGCTGCCTTCGCTCATCGTGGTACCGGCCGTAGTGCAAGTGAGGTTGTTGTTGCCATGCAGTTCCAGGGTGGTGAGGCTAGTGTTGTCGCCAATCATCAGCGCCGAGAGGGCAGTACCTTCGGCCTTGAACGAGGTGAAACCGTTGTTGCCCAGGTCAAGTCCCTTGAGCGAACCTGCGCTTGTAGCGGTAAGCTCAATATCGCCACCCAGCCCGTTCTCTTCGGCATAGAGGAACTGAACACCGAGGTCAGCATTACTCATGTCAATGCTTGTGAGCTGGTTCTTATTCAGCTTTAACGATGTGTATGAGTTGTGACCGAATGCTGGAACACTTGTGAAACCGTTGCCATCTAAATTCATCATTTCGAGTGCTGAGCAGTCGGTGAGCCCGGTAAACAGACCGTCAATATTGTTGTTGTCGCGGCCTATGTTGGTCAGGTTCAGTGTTACCAAGCCCTGGTCTCCGGTAAGGTCTATTGATGACAATTCGGGTGAATTGTTGATGGTGAGCGTTGTAAGACTGTATTTGCTACTTCCACTTGTCAGGTTATAGTTGCCTGCTGCCTTGAAGGTTTTGAGGGCCGTAAAACTCGACAAAGAAGGCTCATTCAATGTGGCGCGGCTCAAATCAAGATATTCCAGCGTGGTTTTAGATGCAGCAAGATTGCCTATGAAAGTTGATGTACTCAGATCTATGTCGGTAAATTCAACATGTTTGAGCTTGGCAAGCGAATTTAAGCCGATGAGTTTGCCGCTACTTGTTGCAGTGGCGCTTTGCAGTGCTGTATTCTTATTGAGAATTAAAGTCTCAAGGTTCGGAGCGCCAGTGAGGTAAATGCTGGTAACCAATGGGCAATTGCTCACATCTAAATACTTGAGTTTGCTCATGCCTGAAAAGTAGTTCGTCCCTTGAGTGAAACCTGTTGGCCTGATATTGGCACCGCCAACGATCAGAGTTTCGAGGTTAGGCAGATATTGATGCCAAGAGAAACCCTTTTCAGTTGGGTTGTTGCTCATGTCAAGATAAGTAAGTGCATTATGTGAGCCGGCAGGCGAAAATGTTTGATCGTCATTTATATTGCAATTATTCATTTCTAAGTGGCTAAGCCCGGTAAGTGCCGCAATATCGACCGATGTGATTCCGTTATTGCCGTTAACATTTAGGATCTCGAGATTTGTATTGTTGCTCAAGTTTAGCTTGGTGCGGTCGGTTTTTGTACAGGTGATACTATTGTTGCTGGCGATGAGGGTTTGCAGGTTGGCAAAATTAGCGATACCTGCCAAGCTGGTAATGCCACAGTTGCTCACATCGAGATAAGTTACATAATAAGGTGCAAACACATTTCCGTCGCTAATGCCAAGCTGTGAGGCAATACCGGCGCGGAAATTGGCATCGGTATAACCGTTGCCGCTGGTCAGTGAGTGAAAAGTTGCCAGACTGCCTGATGTATCGTAATAACCATTAGCAACATAGTTGAGGTCGTCGGTTTGTCTGTCAGTGTTAAAAATGACATTCGCAGGAGTGAATGATAAGTGAGAGCAGTCAAATTTGAAAATTCTCCAACCGGCTCCATCTTGTCCCAACAATGTCATTTCTTCCCCCGGCCAGCCGTTATTCTGGTTTCCATTCCAAAGATAGGCTTTTGGGATGCCGTTGAAATCAGTGGGGCATTTGAAATAAATAAATCCTTCAGACTGTTCTAATTGAGGCATCGTGCTGAAGCAATTTGTCTTGCCATCGTACATGAATGTGGCCACTCCGTTAACACCTGATACATTAAGTATATCCAATGATTGCGGGCTACCGTCCATGCTGAAAATGAGGTTGACAGTGTTGGCTCCGGCAACGTCCATAGTCCAGTAGTCGTTGCCATCCTTGTCGGAGAATTGGGTTCCGGGCCATGTGCCTGAGTACTCAACTTTTGATGAACCATCGCCTGTCCAAGTGTAGAGGTGTGGTGCTGTGCCACCTTTCATCACTTTGATGGTGATGGCGTTGACTTGCCAAGTGGCACACAGGCAAATTGCCATCACTAGCATGCGTTTTGTGTGAGATAATATATTTTTCATTTTCATATAAAGGTTATGATTAAATTGTAGACTAAAAAGTGAGCAAATTTACACATTAATTTGCTGTTATACAATAATAACTACCATAAAAATGCCTGAGAATGAGAATGAAATATAGTTAAAACTAAAAAAGAGACTACCCGCGATGGAGTAGTCCCTTTATGGTTTAACTCGACAGCAGCGTGAGAATGTAACAAAGAAGAGGCTGCTGTAAAGCGTTGTTTCAAGTGAATTCCAGGTCCACATTCCCTCCTGGTGGAGGGAATGGGACGCTGTGAATTAGTTGTTCATGATGATGTCGATGAGAGCAGTGATGTCACGAACATCAATCTCGCTGTCGTTGTTCACATCGGCGCGTGGGTTGTCGGTGACAGAGTTCATGATAACATCGATGAGAGCGGTGATGTCACGAACATCAACTTCACCGTCATTGTTCACATCGCCATTATTGGCTTGGCTCTTGACAATAATCATCTCTTTCTTGGCAGGAGTTGTTGCCTGGTTGTCCTCGGTGGGAATCGAGAGGATTGCGAGTTTGCTACCAGAGACGAACAGGTTGCCTGCATAGTCGAAGTTGATTTGCGTCACAAGATTGCCAACACCGGCCTTGTAGTCGTACAGATACTGAACATCGGGAACACCGGCTTCGTCGTAGGTAACCGAGAAGAACTTGAGTGTTCCGTCGGGCTGGTTCACAACCATCATGTTGCCTTCGGCATTGAAAGCACCGGCAGCATACTGTGTACCCGTGAGATGCTCATGCATCGGGAGGTCAACACTTCCACTGTTAAACACAATGTTACCTTCATTGTTAACATACATAATCGAAGGTACACTTGTGTTGTTTTGGCCAGCGCTACGGTTTTGAACAATCCAGATGCCACCATCGGCAGTCTCGTGGAAGACAGCAGCATGTGTGCTGATGAGTTTGGCGCCTACGCCCCAGAATCTTGAAGCAGCTTGGTTCCAAGTTTCCATGATTGAACCGTCGGCATTGCCAATGTTGTATTGAGAAATATCGTTGTTATAGTCCTCAAGGTGGCAATACATGTGGGTGTCGGCACCGGTTCCTGCGATGAATACAGAAGGTGTTGATGTACAAATCACTTCACCGTTGGCAGTGGTGATTGAGCCATCCGATGCGTGTGTGCCGATGAAGAACGGAACAACATCGTTGAGTGTGGCAGGATCAATCTTGTAAACGCCCGAGCGTGCGCCGTCGGCCCAGTTGGCCATGTAGAGCATACCATGCTCGTCAGTTGCCAGACGGAATGGATTACCCAGTACATAGTCGTTGAAAATGGCAGTGCTGTTAATTCTTGTCCAGTCGGGGTTATAAGCATAAATGCCATTGTCGGTGTTGTTGGACCCAATGCGGTCTACAAGGTAGAAGCGACCGAAGTAGTCGCTCTCAGGACTGTTATCTACCACATTACCAATACGGTTAAATGCGAAATCGTTGGGGTTGTTGAGCACATTAATTGTCGGGATGCTCTTGCCCACCAGATTCACGGCCCAGTTCATCGGCTGATTGTTGTTGCCCGGGATTTGGTCGTAGGTGAGTGTGATGGTGTTCACGCCTGCTTGCACATTGGGAACTTCAACACTGCCTACGGTTGCGCCCGTTGAGGCATCGGTGAAGATGAGGAAAGCGGCCTGAGCATCATCGTTGGCGGTGAAGGTGAAGGTGTACTGCGAGTCACCAGCCTCATCGCTCAATCCATAAGCATAGATGCCTTTCACTACATCTTGTGCAGCACCCTTGGTCGTGAACAGCGTGTGGTTGTTTTCGGCAGTGAGGGTGGCATTGATGTCGACGCCGTCAACATAAGCGGTAGCAATGTTTTTGGTAAGTCCGTTGAGTATGGGATCGTGGTGAGCCTTAGCTCCGGCAAGAGTAACATCGGTGTTGGTGGTCTTGATGAGCTTAGCGTTCTCAACACCGCCAGTGATGTCAATGATCTTGATGCCCTTAACTTCGCCATCCACTGCATAGGGAGTAACGAGCAGGCTGTGACCGGCATACTTGAAGCACTGGAATCCGACGCCTGTTGCGCCAAACTCGCTGCTCAACAGTTTCACATCGTTAGGTATGCCTTGGCTTGTGGTGGGCGATGTGAATTCAGCGATAGTGCCCATGCCACCAAGGATGACCTTAGCATCGTCGTTGGGAGAAACCACCATATGGAGTTCTTCGCCATATTCAGTCTGTGTGCCTACAATACCAGCGCTGTGCACTTTGTCGTAGAACACTGAACTCTGTACACCGCCGGCCATGAGTATGTGAACAAGGCGCACTTGGCATGATGTTCCTGTTGTCATGGCAGGGATAATGATCTCACAGTCTTGGGTTGATGCACCATTCACCAAAATTGCATGACCGACATTTGCAACATTGTAGTTGCCAGAGTTTTGAGTTGATGCGTACAGTGTAGGATCACTGTCAAAGTCGTTCCAGATGTAAACGCGAGCTGTGCCACGAGTGTAACCATCTGTGACATTGCTGGCACCATATTGATTCTCGGTAAGCGAGACACCAACCAGCTTGTTGTCGGCAGTCTTGTTGATGGCGTTGAGTGCACTGAAGAAGCCGGGGCTGTCCTCAGTGTAGATGCCAGTGGTGCTCAATTCCTTGATGAGCTCGTTGGTGCTGGTCTTGACAAGATAGAGGTGAGGATTGATGCCCTCGTTGGTGAGCACGATGGTTGAGTCGCCCAGTTGAACTGCATCCTTCACAGTGCCAACAAACTCAAAGCTTGTGGGAGTTTGATTGAAGTTGAACTCGTCGGCGAGTTTCAAGTAAGCGGGCTGATCGGGGTTGGGATAGTTCTCATAGACATCGGTTGGGGGTACATAATCGTTGTTCTCGAGATACAGGAGAGGCCAGCTGGTTTGGTTGGCTGCTACTGTAACGGTGCCAATCTCAACGGGACCGTCAAGCGACTCGCCAAGTGCTTTGTAACCTTGGCAAGTGGCATCGAGGGTGTATTCACCAGGCTCGAGGTTGAAGAAGGCAAACAGGCCGTTGTAGTTGTTGTCTACATTGTAGGTTGCCACTTCATTGCCATTCTTGAGCAGACGCACGGTGGCACCATTCAAGGGGAGCCACTGGTCGTTAGAGTTGGCCGAGTAATTGAACAGGCTGTTTTCGATTCTTTCATGCATGTCCTTGACCGTGCCAACAATCTCGCCTGTGCCCTTCATGGGAATTTCGAAGTATGATGCAATGCCGCGCGAAACACGAACTCCCTCGAGATAGTCGTAATCGGGGTTCAGTGCACGGTGGCGTGCAGGCTGATAGGTGTGGAAATAGCCTTCGAGCAGGAAGCCGGGGGCGCCATGCTTCAGAACACCCAAATAACCTGTATAAGCAATTCCGGTATTGGGATCTACGCGGGTACTAGAAGAGCCGTAGAAGTTAATGTCACCACGAACATTCATTGTAGTGTGGTAGTAACTCTGAGGCTCGAAATTCAGATCGAAGTGGTGATAGGGCCAGTTAGCCACTGCCATATCGCGACTACCTGCCACTGCATTGCCCGTATATCCAGCACCGCCCGTCTGTCCATCGTCATAACCACGATACAGGTAGAGTGGGTAATTAGCCTCAGAACCATCTGTTGCGGCATTGGAGTGTATGGAAATAAACATGTCGTAATTGCCGACTTCTACCTCTTCGCATATCTCAGACAGATCACGATTGTAGATTTCAGCATCTGCAGCACCAGCCACATAGGGATAGGGGCCATTCTTGACGCGCGACATGGTGATGTTGTTAGGATCTACGCCCATGGCAATCAGCTCTTCGCGCAGGCGCAGACACTTCCACAGGTTGGTATTTGACTCATAGAAACCGCAGGTGTCAGGGCGTCCAGTGTCGGGGAGCATCGGATAGGGGATAGTGGCCATTGGACGGTCGTTGGGACCCCAGCTGCCGTGACCCGGGTTGATGTAAAAGCGCAGTTCATCGGTTGTTTTTGCCTGAATGGCAAATGCTGCCATGATTGCAGCTGCTGCAAGTAATAATATCTTCTTCATAGCTGTAATCATTTAACGATGTTAATAATATAAGCCTCGCCTGTGGGTGTCGAGAAGGCAATCTTGCTGCCGTCGGCGCTGGGCTGAGGATACATGGCTATCACAGAGTTGTCGGTGAGCACTTGGCGATTGCCTTGCAAGTCAACTGCCACGATTTCGCTTGAAGTGAAAACTTCACCGTCGTCCTGGTCGTTCATGCCAACAATCAGATTGTTGCCATACCACTTGGGGGCACGCACGCATCCTAACGACTGCAGTCCACTGCCGTCGAGGTTGCACACATAAGCGCCATTGGCCGACACATAGAACAGCGCTTTGGTTCCATCGGGCGAAATCGAAGGCCAGATGTAGCGGCACTGGTTGCCCAGTGGCGCAAGCTGCCTGGTTTTGCCATTGATGTTGACAAAGAGCTGGTAATTCTGGTTAACATAGACAACGGGCATTTCAACTTTTGCTTTTTCGGCTCCAAGGGCTTTCTTTTCCATCTTGCCTTTGTTGATGGCGATGGCGGTGTTGCCTTGGATGGCAGCTGCGTTGAGATTACGCGATGCTTTCACAATCTGTTTGCTCTCACCAGTTGTGAGGTCTTTGCTTTTGAGAGCAGTTTGGCGCATGTGCTTGTTGTTGAGCGTTCTCTCACGATAGATGACGCTTTTGCCATCTTGTGAGATCTTGGCATCAAATCCAGCACCTTCGGCATCAGTGACGAGTGTTGACTCGCCGGTGTTCAGGTCGAACTTTGTGAGTCCCTTGTTAAAATCAGTAGTGATGAGCAGGTAGCTGCCATCAGGACTAATTGCGGCCACTTTGTTGACTTCGCTCGCAGGGATGTTGACTTTTTCAATCGAGCCAACATTCACGAGCTGAGCCATGCCGCTCAGTGAGACGCACAATGCTAATGTTAAGAAAACATTCTTCATAAATGCATGGTTTTTGGTTAAACAATAAATTTTAATAGTTTGTAGATAGTTGCATAAAATATGGGGTAAATTTAAATATTTTTTTTGAATTATACAATAAATTTCAAATTTTTGTTGGAAAAAAATGAAATGCCACTACCCACAAGGGCGGTGGCATTTCAAAAATATGAAAAAGAAAAATACTGTATCAGATGAGGTATTGCGAGCTGATTGCCTCGTTGTTGTGCACACGCATCATGGTGTCGGCAAAAAGTTGGGCAATGCTCACGATGGTTGCTTTGGGGCAGCGTGCCGTGTCGAAGGGAATTGAGTTGGTGAAAATCACTTCGGCAAGTGCGCTGTCGGTGACGCGTTCGCATGCCGGTCCACTCATCAATGCGTGCGAGGCAAGAGCTCTCACCGAGCGTGCTCCGGCTTCCTTCATCACATTAGCTGCCTTGCAAATGGTGCCTGCGGTGTCGATCATGTCGTCGACCAGCACCACATCCTTACCTTCAACATCGCCAATGATGGTCATCTTCTCAACCACATTGGCCTTGGCGCGCTGCTTGTGGCACAGCACGAGGGGCGAGTTGAAGTACTTGGCATAGGTGTTGGCACGCTTGGCACCACCCACATCGGGCGATGCGATGATCATGTCGTCGAGTTTCATCTTCTTGATGAATGGGATGAACACCGACGATGCATAAAGGTGATCGACGGGCACATTAAAAAAGCCCTGAATCTGGTCGGCATGGAGGTCCATGGTGATCAGACGGTCAATGCCAGCTTTGCTCAAGAGGTCGGCAACCAGTTTGGCGGCAATCGACACACGGGGTTTGTCCTTGCGATCCTGTCGGGCCCAGCCAAAGTAGGGCACTACAGCAATCACGGTCTTGGCCGATGCGCGCTTAGCGGCGTCAATCATCAGCAGTAGTTCCATGAGGTTGTCGCTGTTGGGGAAAGTAGATTGGATGAGGTAGACCTCGTCGCCGCGAATCGACTCCTCAAACGAGACTTCAAATTCGCCGTCGGCAAAGCGTTGAATGTTCATTTTGCCCAAAGGAATGTCCAGGCATTTGGAAATTTCTTGAGACAGGTACATGGATTTGGTTCCCGAGAAAATCTTGAAGGGCTGATTAGAATTGCTCATAGTTTTTTTAGGCTATTTTATGGCTGTTAAATGATAGTGCAAATTTAAGAAATTTTCGGAGATTTGAACGAGAAATAATCTCACAATTTATTAACAAATATCAAAAAAATCATTTGAATTTCCAGAACACCACGCTAAGTGGCTGAATTGAAATGGTTAAGGGTTTTTGGTGGGAAAATGTCATGACGGCTTTCTTGCGCGAAATGAGTTCCACGCCCTTTTTTTCGTCTGGAGCGATGTCCAGGTGCTGGAATGCGTGCTCAGGCACATGCACATTGCACACGGCCTCGTGGTCATCGAAGTTAGCCACTACTAATATCGTCTCATTCTTGTGGTGACGCAAAAATGCATATTGCTTATTGGGGTTGAGCGAGTTGTAGTTCACATACATCAGGTCGTAGAACTCGCCTTCGGCAATGGCAGGTTCGGTGTGGCAAGTCTTCAAGATGCTGGCATAAGTGTTGCGCAACGCCTTCTCGTTGTCGGTGAGCAGCATGCTGTTGCATCGTCCGCGGTTGTACCAGCGCTGTATTGTATCAACGGCGATATAGTCGAAAATCGATGTCCTTCCATCATCTCCACTAAACCCGGTGGCACCTTCGGCCCGTTCACCCAGTTCTTGCCCTGCGTAGAGCATGAACGGACAGCGCGATATGGCGGCGCTCACTGCCAATGCGGGGATGGCCTTCTTCGCATCACCTGCAAAATGAACCGATGCAATGCGTTGCTCATCGTGGTTCTCAAGGAAGTTAAGCATGTGGTCTTGCAACCCCTCGATGGTTTGCCAGCAGCCTGTGATGGCGCTGGCAGGCGCTTGACCGCACACGACAGCTCGCAAGGTGTCATAGAGTGTCACTTTGTCATACAAATAATCGAAGTGTCCACGATCTATGTAGTCATGATACAATCCTGTGTCATAGATTTCGGCAATGAACACGATGTGCGGGAATTCTTCTTTCACCTGGTCGATGGCCCAGCGCCAAAACTCCACAGGCACCATGTGCGCCATGTCGCAACGGAAAGCGTCGACACCCTTGCCTGCCCAGAACTTCAGGATGTGCAGCATCTTGTGCCAGGTCGATGGAACGGGGTAGAAGTAGCAGCAGTTGCACCCTGGGTCGATGCCGTAGTTGAGTTTCACGGTCTCGTACCAGTCGTTAATGCTTGGGTTCTCGCGGTAGCAGTCGTTACCGGTTGCTTTAGCAGGATGCTCGCTATATTGTTTCCCGTTGTCGCATGATACGGGCGGCACAAAGTCATGCCCGGTGATATAGTAGAAATTATTGTCGGGCGCAAAGAAGCGCTCGATGTTGTCGTTCTCGCCCAAGTCTGATACCCCTTTGGGCTTAGCATCGGAGCGATACTCCCTTGCCACATGGTTGGGCACAAAGTCAATCACCACCTTCAATCCGGCATCATGAGTGCGTTGCACGAGCAGTTCAAACTCTTGCATGCGATGTGGCACATCAACGGCTAAATCGGGGTCAATGTCATAGTAATCTCGGATTGCGTAAGGCGAACCTGCGTTTCCTTTAACAACTTGACTATTACTTGATTCAATGCCAAAACTTGAATAATCACTTTTAGTCGCATGTTCAATCACGCCTGTGTACCACACATGGGTCGTACCCAAAGCTTTTATCGAGCGCAGCACATGGGGAGTGATGTGGTTCAATTTGCCCACGCCATTTTGCTCAATGGTGCCGTTAAACTGGTTTTTATCATTGGTGTTGGTAAACCAGCGAGGCATCAGTTGGTAGATGATGATTTTCTCTTCTGCCATATTAGGTGTCGGAAAATGTTTCAAAAAAATATAGGCGAACAAGATTGTCCGCCTATATATATTAAATAATGTGTGTCATCTTTGTCATGTTTATCCCAAGAATCCAAGAAGCACACCGGCGGCAACTGCCGAGCCAATCACACCAGCCACATTCGGGCCCATGGCGTGCATGAGCAGGTAGTTGCTGGGGTCGTACTTCAGACCTACGTCATTACTGATACGAGCAGCCATAGGCACTGCACTCACACCGGCATTGCCAATGAGGGGATTCAACTTCTGATCCTTAGGCAGGAACAAGTTGAAGAGCTTGACGAAAAGCACGCCAGAGCAAGAGGCTATCACAAATGCGCAGAAGCCCAGGAAGAAGATAAAGATGGTGTCAGCAGTGAGGAACTCCGAAGCCTGAGTAGATGCACCCACTGTCATTCCTAGCACAATGGTTACAATGTCGGTCATGGCATTGCTGGCTGTCTTGGCCAAACGTGTGGTGACACCACTCTCTCGCAACAGATTTCCGAAGAAGAGCATACCCAGCAGAGGTAAGCCCGAAGGCACGAAGAAGCATGTGAGCAACAGGCCGAAGATGGGGAACAGTATCTTCTCGGTTTGGCTCACCTTGCGTGCGGGTTTCATCTTAATCTTGCGCTCTTTGTTTGTGGTGAGTAAGCGCATGACAGGAGGCTGAATCACAGGAACAAGAGCCATATAGGAGTAAGCACACACGGCGATAGCTCCCATGAGATTGGGAGCCAATTTCCCCGACAGGAAGATGGCTGTAGGACCATCAGCTCCGCCAATAATTGCGATAGCGCCTGCTTGATCGGGCATGAAGCCAATAGCCAAGGCAATCATGTAGGCTCCAAAGATACCAAACTGAGCAGCGGCACCCACAAGCATGAGCTTGGGATTTGCGAGAAGTGCCGTAAAGTCGGTCATGGCGCCAATGCCCAAGAAAATGAGCGGAGGATACCATCCCTTAACGACACCTTGATATAGGATATTGAGCACCGACCCTTCCTCGTAGATTCCAATCTCGTTACCGGGCTGGAACGGAATGTTGCCAATGAGGATACCAAAGCCGATGGGAACGAGCAACATGGGCTCAAAATCATGTTTGATGGCCAAATAAATAAACAGCAGGCCAACGCAAATCATGATAAGGTTTGGCCATGTGCAATTGGCAAAACCGGTGAAATTCCAGAATTGCTCAAGATTGCTGGTTAAGAAACTTTCTAGTAGTACCATAGCCTAATTAACCAATTACCATGATTGTAGTGCCTTCAAGCACTGAATCTTCTTTTGCTACATTAATCGACTTGACAACGCCATCTTTTCCGGCATGAATCTCGTTACCCATTTTCATTGCTTCGAGAATGCAAACCACATCTGAGGCCTTCACCTGCTGGCCTTCTTTGACGTAAATCTCCTTGATAGTACCAGGCAGAGGCGACTCTATGACGTAGTCGCCAGCACCCGCGGCCACTTGTTTCTTTGCTGGTTGTGGTGCTGCTGCAGGCGCACTTGTCTCAACTGGTGTGCGTTTCACCACCTTCGAGACCTTAGGCATATCTTCGAGCTCCACTTCATATTGGGCACCATTCACCTGAATCTGGGCAATGTTGTCCTGAATATCGCCTACGGCAACCTTGTATTCATTGCCGTTGATTTTATATTTGTATTCTTTCATTTGTGTTTTTAAATTTATGATTAGAATTGAACTTGCATTCGTGTTATCTCTTGACGGGGACTATGCGCATCATTCTTGCTTTAGATGACCATGCAGTGTTAGCGTCGCGATTGAAAGTGAGCACGCCACTCTCCTCGTCATGAGAATTGAAATGCTGATAGAGTGCCATGCAGATGGCTGCAATAGCCTCGTGTTCGGTGCCTGAAGCCGTGGGGGGCACATCGGCCACGTTGTCGGTGGTGACGGGCGAGGTGGGCTTATTCTGCTTGTTTGCGGCCTTGTTAGCCTTGCCAAAGAGCCAGAACAAGATGCTGAGCATGAGCAAAGCCGAAAACACGATAAGCATAGCAACGACAGAAATAATAAACCCGTGAGAATCTTCTTTGGCAAACTTCTCAATATTCTCGTTCACCACACCCAAGTTATATTTTCCAGGGGTGATGGCCGTGACATCGGTGGCACCGTCACGCACGCCCCAAGCTTCGGAGTCCATTTTGCCGTCAATGAGTTTGCTCTGCCCGTCAGCTTTTAGTGCAAAGGTGCAGTTAGCTGGCAAATTAGCAGGGATGTTCACCACATCCACCAAATCACCGTTAACGTCATACAGGTAGAGGCTATTTTCTTTGCCCGGTTCAATTTTAAATGACAGATGCAACGCACCCAAAGCCGAGTTGCCGTCGGCAAAGAAAACCACATGAGAGCGTGGAGCAAGTTTTGTGGCCACGTCTCCACGAGGTATCTCATAAAGCACGTCGGGGTGCGCGGCAGCATATTCATTGAGGTAATCCTTGGGCTTTTTGCCACCCAAATTGCTCATATCAATGGGTTGGTTTGCGATGAACATCTGCTCCATACCCACAGTGCTATAAGAGCTGTTGAACACCTCAATCCATGCGCTGCGATGGCCTGTTTGGTCAATCAGGTTGCTATCGTTTTGCGTCATCACCTCGTTAAAGCGCAAGTCCATGCGACCTTGTGCCGAGGCAATGAAACCTGTAACAGCAACCAATAGTGACAGTATAATACCTTTTTTCATAGTAAGCATGCTTTATTACAAAGGAATATTGCCGTGCTTCTTGGCGGGATTATTGTACTTTTTGGTGCGAAGCTGCTCCAAAGCACGAATCACGCGGAAGCGCGTATTGCGAGGCTCTATCACGTCATCAATATAGCCATATTTGGCTGCATTGTAGGGCGTGCAGAACAGGTCGTTATATTCCTGTTCTTTTTCCTCAATGAATTTCTTGTTTTCTTCCATGATTTCCTTGGCCTTGGCCTCGTCACCAGCCTCTTTGGCCTCGGCGGCGGCAGTCTTGGCGGCCTTCATCTCCTTGGCATAGAGAATTCCGGCGGCACCGGCAGCACCCATCACGGCAATTTCGGCGCTGGGCCAAGCGTAGTTCATGTCACCACGCAACTGCTTGCAGCTCATCACGATGTGACTACCACCATAGCTCTTGCGCAGTGTGACAGTCACTTTGGGCACGCTAGCTTCGCCGTATGCGTAGAGCAGCTTAGCGCCATTGAGAATCACGGCATTATACTCTTGTCCTGTACCGGGAAGGAATCCGGGCACATCAACAAGTGTGACAAGTGGAATGTTGAACGCATCGCAGAAACGTACAAAACGACCACCTTTCTTCGAAGCGTTAACATCGAGCACGCCAGCCATGTGCTGAGGTTGATTGGCAACTACGCCCACGGCTTGACCGTTGAATCGTGCAAAGCCCACTATAATGTTCTTGGCAAAGTCACGATGCACCTCCAGGAACTCACCGTTATCCACTATTGCGCCAATCACATCATACATATTGTAGGGGTCGTTAGCGCTTTCAGGTATGATATTATTAAGAGCATCCTCAACGCGATCAATCGGGTCGTTGCACTCCTGGCGTGGAGCTTCTTCCATGTTGTTGCTGGGCATATAACTCAGCAGTCGTTTAATGGTTTCTATCACCTCTTCTTCGGTATCGCAAGCAAAGTGGGTTACACCACTCTTTTGAGCATGCACGGTGGCACCACCCAGTTGCTCTTGAGTCACATTCTCACCGGTAACGGTCTTGACCACAGCAGGACCAGTAAGGAACATGAATGAGGTTCCTTTTGCCATAAGTGTGAAGTCGGTTAGGGCAGGGGAGTACACTGCACCACCTGCGCAGGGGCCCAGGATGGCCGAAATCTGAGGAACTACACCGCTGGCGTCAATATTGCGTTGAAAAATTTCAGCATAGCCGGCCAAAGCGTTAATTCCCTCTGGAATGCGAGCACCACCAGAGTCGTTGAGACCAATAATGGGGGCACCCTGCTTCATGGCAAGGTCCATCACTTTGCACAT
This sequence comes from uncultured Bacteroidales bacterium, assembly GCA_902768435.1. Classification (GTDB taxonomy): domain Bacteria; phylum Bacteroidota; class Bacteroidia; order Bacteroidales; family Muribaculaceae; genus Sodaliphilus. Next base: position 63,473 of record CACXLJ010000004.1, read on the forward strand.
TTTCATGGCCATAGCTTCGCCCAAAGAGCCACCTATCACGGTAAAGTCTTGAGCAAAAACATACACTAAACGGCCGTTAACTGTACCGTAGCCGGTAACCACGCCATCACCGGGAAAAGATTTCTTCTCTTGCCCGAAGTTGGTGCAGCGGTGACGTACAAACATGTCAAGTTCTTCGAAACTGCCCGGATCAAGGAGCATGTTTATTCTTTCGCGGGCTGTATATTTGCCCTTTTCGTGCTGCTTGGCAATGGCTTTCTCGCCACCGCCCATGCGAGCCTGAGCGCGCATGTCAATGAGCTGTTGGATTTTTTCGAGTTGCTTACTCATTTCCTTATTCTTATTTGTTGGGATTTTCACAAAGTTCTACAAGCGCACCGCAAGTGGTCTTGGGGTGGAGGAAGGCGATGTTCAGGCCCTCTGCGCCTTTGCGAGGCTCTTTGTCGACCACACGGCCGCCTTTTTCCTGCACCTCGGCAAGTGCGTTGGCAACGCCGTCTTCTACTGCGAAGGCAATGTGCTGAATGCCGCCACGGCCGCCATTCTTCTCGATGAATTTAGCTATCGCGCTGTCAGGGCTGGTAGCTTCAAGAAGTTCGATCTTTGTCTGGCCCACTTTGAAGAAAGCGGTTTTCACGTGCTGATCTTCTACTTCTTCGATGGCGAAGCATTTGAAACCAAGTAAATTCTCATAGAATGGGATAGCTTCTTCGAGCGAAGTAACTGCTATTCCTACATGTTCAATGTGTGAAATTTGCATAGTGAGTTGTTTTAAAAAATTGTTATTGAATAAATTGATGTTTTCGCTGTAACTTGGTGTGCCGCATTTCACGGCAATCCTTATAAAATAATGTGCAAATTTACTAAAAATTTCTTGATATCGCAGTGCTGTTTTACACAAATATGCGACTAAAGTTTCATAAAATATCATTAACAAGTGCAAAAAATGACCGATATGCCTCAACATTGGCAAAATAGGGCCATTTCACTACTGACAGAGTGGCAGAATTATGTCACATTCTTTTGCATCGTCATTTATTTGGCACGGGGTTTGCTATATTATTAGTGTCCGCAAGTGGGACAATGACATTGTAAAAACATTAAAACAACACAATATTATGGGAAAGATCATAGGAATCGATTTAGGAACAACCAACTCGTGTGTGGCTGTTCTCGAAGGAAAAAATCCGGTAGTAATACCGAACAGTGAAGGACGCAACACCACTCCATCGGTAGTTGCATTTGTAGATAATGGCGAACGCAAGGTGGGCGACCCCGCCAAGCGTCAGGCTATTACTAACCCCACGCGCACAGTTTACTCCATCAAGCGTTTCATGGGCGAGAGCATCGACCATGTGACCAAGGAGATTGAACGCATGCCTTATAAAGTGGTGAACAACGGCAGCAATCAGCCTCGTGTAGAGATTGACGGTCGCCAGTACACACCACAGGAAATTTCGGCTATGGTGCTGCAAAAGATGAAGAAGACCGCCGAGGATTACCTGGGCCAGACAGTGACCGACGCCGTCATCACCGTGCCTGCTTACTTCAACGACTCGCAGCGCAAGGCTACCAAGGAGGCTGGCGAGATTGCCGGACTCAATGTGCAGCGCATCGTGAACGAACCTACTGCAGCCGCTCTGGCTTATGGCCTTGACAAGAGCGCCGACGACAAGAACATTGCCGTCTTCGACTTGGGTGGCGGTACATTCGATATCTCCATTCTGAATCTGGGCGATGGTGTGTTTGAAGTGAAATCGACCAATGGTGACACCCACCTGGGTGGTGACGACTTCGACCAGCGCATCATCAACTGGCTTGCCGAGGAATTCCAGAACGAGGAAGGTGTTGACCTGCGCAAGGATCCTATGGCTCTGCAGCGCCTGAAAGAGGCTGCCGAGAAGGCCAAGATAGAACTCTCGAGCTCAATGAGCACCGAAATCAACCTGCCTTATATCATGCCAGTTAACGGCATACCCAAGCACTTGGTGAAAACCCTCACTCGTGCCAAATTCGAGCAACTGTGCGACGACCTCATTCAGTCTACGCTCGAACCTTGCCGCAAGGCCTTGAGCGATGCCGGTCTGTCGACCAGCGACATCGACGATGTGATTCTGGTGGGTGGTTCAACCCGTATTCCTGCTGTTCAGGAAATCGTGCAGAAGTTCTTCGGCAAAGCTCCTTCTAAGGGTGTGAACCCCGACGAAGTGGTGGCTGTAGGTGCCGCTATTCAAGGCGGTGTGCTCAGCGGTGATGTGAAGGATGTGCTGCTGCTCGATGTGGTGCCCCTGTCAGTGGGCATCGAGACTCTGGGTGGCGTGATGACCAAGCTCATCGATGCCAATACCACAATTCCTATTCGCAAGAGCCAGGTGTTCTCAACGGCTGTCGACAACCAGCCCTCGGTCGAGATTCATGTGCTTCAGGGCGAGCGTCCCATGGCACGCGACTGCAAGACCCTCGGCAAGTTCCACCTTGATGGCATCACCCCCGCACCGCGTGGCGTGCCACAGATCGAAGTGTCGTTCGAAGTCGATGCCAACGGTATCATGAATGTGAAGGCTGTTGACAAGGCTACAGGTAAGGAGCAGAGCATACGCATCGAGTCGTCGAGCGGTTTGACCGACGCTGAAATCCAGCGCATGAAGGACGAAGCTGCTGCCAATGCTGCTGCCGACCAAAAGGAGAAGGAGCGCATCGACAAGATCAATCAGGCCGACGCCATGATTTTCCAGACCGAGAAGAGCCTCAAGGATCTGGGCGACAAACTGCCCGCCGACAAGAAGGCTACTATCGAGGAGTCGCTCAACAAGCTCAAAGAGGCTCACAAGAGTCAGGACATTGCAGCCATCGACGCTGCCATGAACGAGCTTAACGAACGCTTCCACGCTATCTCGCAGGAGATGTACGGTCAGGCAGGCGGCGCTCAGCCTGGAGCAGGTGGCCCGCAACCCGGTGCTGGCGGTTTCCAGGGCGGTAACCCCTTCCAGCAGGGTGGTGGCGCTAACGGCCAGCAAGGCAACGGCGGCAATGGTGCCGAAGATGTCCCCTATGAAGAAGTCTAATTTTAATAATCTTTCATAGCGTAAGTTTTAGGGTTTGAATAACTTATGAACTCTGCCCGGATGCAATCCACTTGCACCCGGGCTTTTTTCTTTTCACGCCGAGCTGAACCTTAGTCCGCTTTCTTGTCCTCTGTGCTTCGACATTATTATCTGTTTGTCCTTCTTGGTTGATGCCACTACCAAGAAGTCAGCTTAATTGAGTAATCTGCTCAATCTGCGTGAGTCCCATAAATATCTGTGCACTGCGTGGCCTGGTAATGCCGATTTATTCATGAAAACGATTGCATTTCTTGTAATGTATTGGAAATGAGTATGCCACACATAATTGTCAATTAATTTATTTTGAAAATTATTTCAAATTGTTGGCTATGTTATCTGTTTGTTTCTCAATAGTTTATAAAAATCGTTTATCAATGTGATTGAGTTGCCGAGCCGTGGAAATGATTGAGTTAGAGAATTTTTTTGTAATTTTGCACTTTAATTTAAGGTAAATAAAGAGAAGCACAATGCTTGATTTGTTGTTTGAAACAAGTTGGGAGGTCTGTAATAAGGTAGGCGGCATCTATGCTGTGCTGTCGACTAAGGCCAAAACCCTACAAAAGCTTTTCAAAGATAAAGTGGTTTTTATCGGTCCTGATATCTGGTCGGCCGATAAGCCATCGCCATTCTTCAAGGAGATGAAGACTCCGCTCGATGCGTGGAAGCGTTCGGGGATGGTGCCTGAGGGCGTGGAGGTGCGCACGGGCCGCTGGGATGTGCCCGGCCGTCCGCTTGTGGTGCTGGTGAAATTTGACCAGCTCTATGCAACGCGAAACCAGCTTTATGCAACCATGTGGGAGCACTATGGTGTGGACTCGCTGCATGGTTATGGCGACTACGACGAGTCGTGCATTTTTGCTGAAGCCTCAGCACTAGTCATCGAGAGCCTTGTGCAGTGGAAAGGGATTGATCCCAAGCATGTGGTGGCTCACTTCGACGAGTGGACCGTGGGCATGGGCCTGCTGCATGTGAAACTGCATCTGCCCGAGGCCACCACTGTATTCACCACTCACGCCACCACCACAGGCCGCAGCATCAGCGGTAACGGCAAGCAGCTCTATGCCTATCTGCCTGGCTACTTTGGTGACCAAATGGCAGAGGAACTGAATGTAGAAGCCAAGCACTCGGTTGAGAAAACCGCTGCCCAGCAGGCCACCGCTTTCACTACGGTGAGCGAGGTCACTGCTCGTGAATGCGAGCAACTTCTAGAGCGCAAGCCGCTCATCACACCCAACGGCTTTGAGCAGAACTTTGTGCCCAAAGGCAAACTCTATGAGACCAAGCGTGACGAGGCAAGGAAGATGTTGCTTAAGGTGGCAAGTCGCCTCACAGGCAAACGCTATGGCAAGAATACCCTCATTGTTGGCACTTCGGGCCGGCAGGAGTTCCGCAACAAGGGACTTGATATGTTCCTCGACACAATGAGCTGTTTGAGCGACGACTCCAAGACCCAAGTGCTGGCTTTCGTGCTTGTGCCAGGTTGGACCAAAGAGGCTCGTGCCGATCTGGCCGAGTCACTTGCCAAGGGAAAGCACACTGCACTGCAGGAGCCTTGCATCACACATGTGCTGAACAATCCTGAGAGTGACCCCATCTTGAGCACCATGCGTCACATGGGCTTCAACAACGATGCTGCCGACAATGTGCATGTGATTTATGTGCCTTGCTACCTGAATGGTGACGACGGCATCTTCGACATGACCTACTATGAACTGCTCATAGGGCTTGACCTCACTGTGTTTGCTTCCTATTATGAACCTTGGGGTTACACACCGCTCGAGAGCATCGCATTCGGGGTGCCTACTGTCACCACCAATCTCTCGGGATTCGGTCAGTGGGTGCTGAGTGATGTAGCCGACAAGTTTGAAGATTGCGGCGTGAAGGTGATTGAGCGAACCGACCACAATTATCATCACTGTGTGGTTGAGATTCAGGATTTCATCAGCCGCTTCGCTGCTCTTGACGCGAAGGTGGTGGCAAAGATTGCCCAGCAGGCCAAGCGTACTGCCCGCATGGCGTCGTGGAGCAATTTCATCAAGTATTACCTTGAAGCCTATGGCTTGAACGATATTGAAACCAAATAATTTTTTTACATATATATGAAAATTAAGACTAACAATTCGAATGCTCCTATGTGGCGGAGCATAACAGTGAAAACAGAACTTCCCGAACCCTTGAGGAAACTGGAAGAACTCTCACGCAACCTGTGGTGGGTGTGGAACAGCGAGGGCAAGAACCTGTTCCATGACCTTGACAGGGAACTGTGGCGCAAAACTGGACAAAACCCCGTGATGCTGCTGCGCAAACTGCCATCGGCTCGACTCGACGAGATGGCTAATGACAAAGCACTCGTTGCACGCATCGATCGCGTGTTTGATCAATTCAAGAAGTATATGGAAGAACCCATGCGCGAAGACTTGCCATCGGTATCTTACTTCAGCATGGAATATGGTCTGTGCAATGCACTCAAGATTTATTCAGGTGGTCTGGGTATACTTGCCGGCGACTACATCAAGGAGGCAAGTGACCGTTGTGTGAGAATGACGGCTGTAGGTTTCCTGTATCGTTATGGATATTTTACCCAATCGCTTTCAATCGACGGTCAGCAGATTGCCAACTATGAGGCACAGAACTTCGACCAGCTGCCCATCGACCCCGTTATCGACGAGCACGGACAGCAGTTGGTGCTTGAGGTGCCTTATCCCGGTCGCATGGTCTACGCCAAGGTATGGCGTGTGAATGTGGGTCGCATGAGTCTGTATCTGCTCGATACCGATCTCGACATCAATGGCGATTTCGACCGTCCCATCACGCATCAGCTCTATGGCGGCGATTGGGAAAACCGCATCAAGCAGGAATATCTGCTGGGTATTGGCGGTGTGATGATGCTCAAGAAACTGGGCATCAAGACCGATCTCTATCACTGCAACGAGGGTCATGCAGCGCTGCTCAACCTGCAGCGTCTGGTCGATTATGTGAACGAGGAAGGCTTGAACTTCAACGAAGCGCTTGAGGTGGTGCGCGCCACTTCGCTCTACACGGTTCACACTCCAGTGCCCGCCGGTCACGACTACTTCGACGAAGACCTCTTTGGTCGCTATATGGGTGAATTCCCCGCTAAGTTAGGCATCACCTGGCAGGATTTGATGAACATGGGTCGCGAGAATCCTGATACCGACGAGAAGTTCTCGATGAGCGTGTTTGCACTCAACACCACTCAGGAATCTAATGGCGTGAGCTGGCTCCACGGTCAGGTGTCGCGCAAGATGTTCCAGGGTGTGTGGAAAGGCTATGCTCCCGAGGAATCGCATGTGGGATATGTTACCAATGGCGTGCACATGCCCACTTGGGCTGCTTCGGAGTGGAAGGAGTATTATGCCAAGGTGCTTGGTGATGACTATATGAGCCATCAAGAAGACGAAAAGACTTGGGCACCCATCCTCAAGGTTCCCGATGAGGAAATCTGGAACATGCGCATGCGCCTGAAAAACAAGTTCATCGACTTCGTTCGCCGCGACTTCAGCAAGACTTGGCTCAAGAACCAGGGCGATCCCACCCGCATCATGTCGATTGTCGATAAGATCAATCCCAACGCGCTACTCATTGGCTTTGCTCGCCGCTTTGCTACCTACAAGCGTGCTCACTTGCTCTTTACCGACCTGGAGCGACTCGAGAAGATTGTGAACAACGAACAATTCCCCGTTCAGTTCATCTATGCCGGCAAGGCACACCCTGCCGACGGTGCTGGCAAGGACCTTATTCGCCGCATTGTGGAAATCTCAAAGATGCCTCAGTTCCTGGGCAAGATTATCTTCCTTGAGAACTACGACATGATGGTGTCGAAACGACTCATCACGGGTGTTGACATCTGGTTGAATACGCCAACCCGTCCGTTAGAGGCATCAGGTACTTCGGGCGAGAAGGCCGAAATGAACGGTCTGCTCAACTTCTCGGTGCTCGATGGCTGGTGGTACGAGGGTTATCGCGAGGGTGCCGGTTGGGCGCTCACCAATGTGCGCAACTACACCGACCAGGCTCAGCAGGACAAGCTTGATGCTGCTACCATCTATTCAATGCTCGAGAACGAGATTATTCCTCTTTACTTTGCCAAGAACTCGAAGGGCTATTCACCCATGTGGATTCAGTATATCAAGAACTCGATTGCTCACATCGCTCCTAACTACACGATGTCGCGCATGATGCTTGATTACTTTGATCGCTTCTACAACAAGGAGGCTGAGCGCAGCAAGAAACTGAAAGCCAGCAACTATGCACTTGCCAAGGAAATCGTTGCTTGGAAAGAGCGCGTGGCCGAGAAGTGGGATAAGGTGGAGGCTGTTGAGGTGAATATGTCTGACTCGCTGCGTGCTGCTACCAACAACGGTGACTCGGTCGAGGCTATGGTTCGCTTGAACACCGCTGGCCTTGGCACCGACCTGTGTGTGGAAATGGTGGTGAATCAGGAAGTGGATGGCGAGGTGAAATTCTTTAAGACCATTCCATTTGATGTGGAGTCGCAGAATGGCGACATCGTCACTTACCGCATGAAGAGCAAACTGAAGAATTCTGGTATTTTCCGTTATGCTTTCAGGGTGTATCCATGGAATGTGAACCTGCCACATCGTCAGGACTTCGCCTATGTGAAGTGGATTTAATCTATCTGCTTAGCGAATCTTGTCAAGTTGTGATGCTTGACAATTGTTTGATAATCAACAACAAAGCCCGCATTGCGGGCTTTGTTGTTATATATATGTGACCTGTTCTGGTGAAGGTTGTTAAGTGAGGACTTGCGTCATTCCCCCTTCATGATAGTGGTGAGGTCGCTGATGGGCATGAGTGACGCAATGAAATGATTGAACTTCTCAACCGTCAGGTCCATAAGCGTGGTTTGCAGTTCATTAACATAGTCATAGCCTTTGGCATACAAATACAGGTGATAGGCCCAGAACGAGTTGGCATTGATGGCAAAGTAGAAAGAGTTCACCTGCTGGTTGTAGATGTCATTGAAGGTCTCGGCGCTGATGCCGTTGCGCAGTGTGCTGTCAATCACTTGTCGGCATATCTTGTAAACCTCGTCGGCATCGGCATTATTGGTGTCGAACAAGCATTTGAACTCAAACTGGTTAGAATACTCTTCGAGGTCACACACCACCGATGCACCGTAACTGCTGTTCATCTTCTCTCTAATCTCGTTGTTGATCAGGATGTCGAATGCACTTGTCAGCATGTCGGTAAGCACCTTGTTCTTAATCGAGAAGGTGCAGGGAGCATAAATTTCCATCTCAACCGATGTCTTGGGCGTGAGCATGGGCAATTTGAAACTGTTGCTGTAGTTGCCTCGCCGCACAAGCGATTTCATGACAGGTTCCTCACGCATGCCATTGTCGGGTATCGAAGCGATGTAAGTGCTGATGAGAGGCATGATCGAATCAACTGTGAAGTTGCCTACAAAGGTGAACACATAATCGCCAGGGTTGGCTACTCGCTCGCGGTAGAGCGACAACAGTTCGTCATAGTCAAGCCGGTTCACATCTTCTTCATTCAGTGTTTTGGCGTATGCAATGTCGGGATACACCGTCGAGAGAATCGAGTCGGTAAAGATGACTTTGGGATTGCTTCGCGACTGACGGTAATCCGATATCATGGCACTCTTGTAGGCATCAAACGACTGATTGTCTTTCTGAATGTCAGTAAAATAGAGATAGAGCACCTGGAACAGTGTTTCAAGGTCGCGCTTGCCCGAATTACCTGTAAATGTATCTTGGTAGGGCGTTAGTTCAAACACAAGGCTCAAATTAGTGTTGATAAGCCTCTTCTTGAGTTCATTATAAGGGATGCCACCCAGTGCGCTGTACTCGATTACATCGTTCATGGCACGCAAAGCCTCAGAGTGCTTGTTGTCGTAGGCCATCCAGCCGCCATTGCTGTAGGCATTGAAGAGAATTTCGTCGTTTTTGACCGTTGTGGGGAGCAGCATAACTGTGGCGCCATTGCCCAATGTTACTGTATAGACGATGGAGTCGCTTGTAGTGCAGTTTGAGATGATTCCGGGGGTGGGTGGGGTTGACAGGATTGGAGCAGCACTCATGCTGTCGTCGTACTTGTCGGGTGTAGACTCAAAAACTTCTTGAAACACCTTGTCTAATGTGGCTTTGTCAGGGTAGGTCGCCTCATCGGTCTGCGGTCCGGCAATCATCACACTCACATTGTTGGGGGTGATTATGTCGTGAATGTAGTTGTCAATATCGCTCAACGGACAGTGATTGATCACAATGTCACGGAGCAGCAATGCTGATTGCTTCATGTCGTACAAGTCAGTACCTTGCTCAAAGTTTTCGATGTACGACTCGATGTAATCATTGCGGTGTTGATTCTCATTCTCTTCAAGCGTATTATCGATTCGGCCCAATAGGAATGATTTGGCCCTTTCAAGTTCGCTCTCGCTGAATCCATGCACTTGAGCCCTTCGGGCCTCGGTCAGTAACTCGGTATAGGTTTCCAGCGACTGTCCTTGTTTGGCATCGGCACTTAGACCGAAAGCGTCGGCAGTGGCTGCGACCAGGAAATCCTCATAATCGCATTGGGCCGATGACATGGGTGCTCCTTGTTTCAGGCATGCCTCGCCAAGTCGCAAATTGAGCATGGTGACAGCAAGGCGTTGAATGGCATAGTCGCGATAATAGGCTCGCGTGTTGAGTCTTTCCCGTGATGGTTTGGCGTGTTGGAAGAAGATGCCTACTGGGGTACTGGCAGCTTCAGGGTCAACAAACTTACAATAGTTCAGGCCCTTGTGAAACGGGAGTTCGTAGGCTTGGCGTGTTTCAGGATTATCAGGGAGTTGGATAGGACCGAACAGATACTTGATAGCATCAACAGTTATGTCGGGGTCGCAGTCGCCCACGACCATGATGGCTTGCAAGTCGGGGCGATACCACCGGTGATAGAATTCTGTGAGGGTCTTGGAATCAAGATTTGTTATAACATCCATCGACCCGATAGGTGTTCGGTCGGCATATCGACTGCCGGCAAGCAATGTCTTGCACATGGCGTCGAGCATTCGTTCGTTGTAATCATGGCCTGTGCGCCATTCCTCGAGTACGATGCCCTTTTGTTTCGCAATAGCCGAGTCGGTCAAGGTGAGGTTACAAGCCCAGTCGCTAAGTATGCTCAATGAGTGCAGGAACAGGGTGGTGTCGTTCGACGGTATGTTCTTGATGTCAAATTGCGTGTCGTCGAAGCCCGTCGATGCGTTGACATCTGCTCCCATGTGAAGCCCATAGCTTTGCAGCAGTTTTACTGCCATATCGTCAGGGTAACTCTCGGTTCCTTCAAAAGTCATGTGCTCAAGAAAATGGGCTAAACCTCTTTCATTCTCGTTTTCCACAACCGACCCGATTCGGGTGACTAATTTCATGTTGACTGTTCCAAAACCAGGTTGAGGAAACACATAATATGTGAGTCCATTGGCGAGCACGCCATAACGCAAATTGGAGTCGACGGGTAGCGGTGCATTCCAGTCGATATTATCGGCTATGACGCGAGATGCAACGGCCGATACCAATAATAAAAAATAGAGGAAAAACGCTCTCATAATGTGGTTTCTTAAGGTTTGACAAACCCGTTCATCAAAGCATAAAAACTCAAGCCCGAGACGCTCTTGATACCCAGTTTTGCTGTGATATTCTTGCGATGAGTGAGTACCGTGTTTATGCTGATATTCAATTCTTTTGCTATTTCCTTATTAAGTTTTCCTTCAGCTACCAGTTTGAGCACTTCAATCTCTCGAGTCGACAGATGATTGTCTTTAGGTGTTGCCTTGCTGGCCGACTTGAAGATTTTGCTGACCGAGGATATGATGCTGTCGAGTGATGCGGTTCTGAGAAGATGGTGAAAGTCTGTTTCGTGCTCTAAAGCCGAGTTTGTGAGCAGAATCAACTTGTTGCGATATGGCAAGAAATAGCTGAGATTCTGAATCAAGACGGCTTCATCGATCATGATGAAATCGAAGTCTGCCGACATGGCGTAGCTGGCAAGCATTTGCTGCTGGGCGGGAGTAATAATGGTTGTGTCGGCATTAAAATGATCTCTCAGCAGAGCATTGATGCCCAGCGATGTGATTGAATCGGAGCAGATGATAGCAACTGATGGTTTCATAAGCTCATTGTCTTGATGCTAATGCTTGGTAGAGAGGCATTAATATGCGCTTGCGGATGCGATTGTTCTGGGCTATGTCCTTTTTCAAGCTATCAAGTGCAAGCAACACGGCTTGACCAAGGTTGATATCGTAATCGCCTGTGAGGTGGACCACAAACATGCTGATAAGGTCGTTAATCTTGTCCTCAATAGAATCGTTTGATTCATCAAATGCCATCACAGTGCTCTCAACCTTATTTCCCTCGCTGTTTTCGAGTGCAAGAATCTCTGGGAACCAACGATTCTTGTCATCATCAATCCGTTTCATGAGTTGTGCCTTCACTTCACTGAAGAATTTCATGATGATGAGCAAATTGCTGTTTTGAGCGTCGGACTTACTGATGAGCAGATGCAGATGGCGCTCAATATTGGGCAACTGGAATTGCAGATATGTTTGGTTAGTTTTTTTCAGATAATCAACTATTAAATGCGCTTCGAAAGAATACAAGATTTTCTCGGGGAAGAAGTCGGGGTCACGAAAAGTGTTGAGAATCGTGGTGAAGAAAACCACATTCATCTTCTTCTGCTGGCAAATGTGCTCAATAGTCATGTCGCCCACGCCCAGTAAGATGCCAAACCGGCTAAGAACCGATAAGATAGTGGGATCATCAATGATGATTTGCGACAGTTTGGTGTTTGAGGAAATAATGGGTAGCATGACTTACTTGATATAGAACATTATAGAACAATCTTGATGTCGGGTGTGACCACCGCATTGAGTTTCTTGTCGTGCGGTTCGCACGGGATTGTGTCAAAAATCTGACAATCAAACCCTACACCAATGGTATAGGGGTGGGAGAGCGGGTTGAGCAGCCTGTCGTAGAAGCCCTTGCCGCGCCCCATGCGGTTGCATTGTGTGTCTAAAGCAACAGCCGGCACAATGATGATGTCGAGGGTTTCGGGCGAAATGGTCTTGGAGCCAGTGGGCTCAAAGATGTGGAACTGGTTGTCATCGGTCAATTCAGCATCAAGGGGCACCACATCCAGGTCAACACCATTAACACGCGGCAGGAATATTTGTTTCTCCAAGGCCCATTTCTTGATGATGTGATGTGTGGGCAGTTCGTCGGGGAGCGAGTGATAGAGCAGTATCGTGCGAGCTTCTTTGAAAACTGGCAGCGACTCGATGTAGTTGAACACCTGGTTCGACTGCTCAAGTTTCATGTCATCGGTGAGCGACTGCTTTAATCGTTTTACTGCGGCACGAAGTTCTTTTTTCTCCATAATGGCAATAAGCTGAAATTAGTAACTGTTGGGAAGTATGGGGAATGTTGCCTGATGCTTGCTGAAGGCCTTGAGTGCGGCATCCACAGTCTTGTCGTTGCGATTGTAGATGGGGTAGAAGGCACTTTGTCCGAAAAGATCTCGGGCAATTAGGGCCTTAATGGTCTTGATGATCAGGTCCTTCGATTGATTGATGTAGTACCAGCGTGCTGGAATTCCATGCTCAGAGGCAAAGTCAACGAAGTCGTTCAGCAACTGCTCATTGTTGTTGAGCATTCGTAGCAGCTGCTTGTGATCTTTGGCTTCGCTAAGCATCGACCGGTTGCTCTGTACAAACTTGAGCACAAATTGCGGGATGATTTGAGCATTAGTGATGGCGATGTAGTACGAAGTGATGGGGGTGGTATCTTGCGGAACAAAGATATCGGGAATTATGCCGCCACCGCCATACACTGTGCGGCCGTGCAGAGTCCTGAACTGCTGCTTCTCGTCGGTTTTGATGCTGTCGCGGCTATACAGTTCGCCTTTGGTGTAACGGTCGAAAAGCTCTTTTTCATAGGAGAGAAGCCCGTGTGCCTTGTAGTCTTTTTGAATGCAGCGGCCACTTGGGGTGTAGTAGCGGGCGATTGTAAGCCTGATGGCGCTCTTGTCGCCGAGGTCGAACTGCTTTTGCACAAGACCTTTGCCAAAAGAGCGGCAGCCCACAATTAGTCCACGGTCATTATCCTGAATGGCACCGGCAAAAATTTCGCTGGCGCTTGCCGAGAACTCATCGATGAGCACAATCACCTCATCGTCTTTGAACGAGCCATTGCCGTCGCTCCACACCTTGGAGTCGTTGTTCTTGTAACGGCCTTTGGTCGAAACAATGAGTTGGTTGGCGGGCAGGAACTCGTTGGCCATGTAGATAGCCATTTCCATGTAACCGCCACCATTGCCTCTCAGGTCAACGATATACCGTTTTGCGCCGTCGGCCTTGAGTGTGGTGAGCGCTTGCATGAACTCGTCGTAGGTGGTTCGCCCAAACTGGTTGACTCTCACATAGCCTGTATTCTTTTCAATCATGTAGGCGGCGTCAACAGCCTTGACAGGAACATCGCCTCGCGTCACGACAAATGTGAGGGGCTTGTTGGAGGTCATGCGCTTCACTTCAAGTTTCACCTTGGAATCTTTCTTGCCCCGCAGTGTTTCCTTGATGACATTCTGGTCAAGGCCTACGAGCGATTTGCCATTGGCCGAAATGATTTTATCGCCTGCAACAATGCCTGCTTTTTCAGAAGGGCCGCCTGGAATCACCTCTATAACATAGAGTGTGTCCTCAGAAATCTGGAATGAAATGCCAATGCCGCTGAAGCTTCCGCTCAGGTCCTCTTCGGCCAGCTGAAGTTCTTTGGCCGACAGGTAATAGGAGTGCGGATCAAGGTTAGAAAGGATTTCAGGAATGGAGAGTTCTATGAGGCTGTCGACTTCAATGTTATCAACATATTCATTCGAGACAAGATTGAGGATGTTGTTGAGTTTGCGGTCATATTCACCTGCCTTCTTTCCCGAGAAAAGAAGTCCCAACCAAATTCCCACTACAAGCGAAGCTGCTATGGCTATGGGGACCCAGGAAAACGGTTGACGGTTGTTGGCGTTGGTGTTCATGTGATGCCTCCTAAATTTTATCTTCAGCAATTTCGTTGTCAGAGAGGCATACACACTCAATGCCAGCCCGCTTCAGCAGGTCGACACCGTCGGTGAGTCGGTACACTTCGCCAAACACCACTCGTTTGATGCCCGACTGGATAATGAGTTTGGCGCATTCAATGCACGGCGAGGTGGTCACATACAGAGTGGCACCCTTGCTGCTGTTGTTGCTTTGAGCGACTTTTGTGATGGCATTGGCCTCGGCATGCAGCACATAGGCCTTGGTATTGTCGTTTTCGTCCTCACAAATGTTTTCAAATCCTACTGGTGTGCCATTGTATCCGTCAGAGATAATCATCTTGTCTTTGACAATGAGGGCTCCCACTTGCCGGCGCTTGCAATAGGAATTCTCGGCCCAGATTCTTGCCATGCGAAGATAACGGGCGTCAAGTTGTGCTGTTTTCTGGTGAATATCAGCCATTTATGTATTGCTGCAAAATGTGTAAAAATATAGCTATCAAACAACAGTACAAATTTAGTGAAAAAAACAAATACAAAACAAAGTTTTTCACAACATTTTTTTTGCATGTTTTGTATGGGTGAGTTTTTTAATGAATGTAGTATATTTTTATTTTGAGGTAATGTGATTAATGATTATCTTTGTGGGGATAAAACCAGTCTCCTGTACTTATGGTCAGAGAAGGATTAAAAGAAGTGTTTAAATGATTGACAGAACGACAGTTGAACGGATTATTGACGCTGCGGACATTGTGGACGTGGTGAGTGACTTTGTGTCGTTGAAAAAGCGTGGCCAAAACTATTTGGGGCTGTGCCCGTTTCACAACGACAGGCGTCCGTCGTTCAATGTGTCGCGCACTAAAGGCATTTATAAGTGCTTTGCTTGTGGTGCTGGCGGGGGTGTGGTGAATTTTGTGATGGAGCATGAGCAGATGACCTATGTTGAGGCACTGCGATATCTTGCCAAGAAATATCACATTGAAATTGAAGAACGAGAGTTGACCGATGCCGAGCGCATGGCTGAGAACGAGCGCGAAAGCATGCTTGTGGTTAACGAGTTTGCCTTGCAGTTTTTTGAAGATCAGTTGACCAACACTCGTGAAGGCCAAGAGATTGGCATGTCTTATTTTAAGGAGCGCGGATTCACGCAAGAGTCAATCAAGAAGTTCCATCTGGGTTATTCGCCCGAAGGACGAAGCGCTCTGTACGACGCTGCTATCAAGAAAGGGTATAACCGTGAGGTGCTCTTCAGCGTGGGACTGTGCATTGATGATAATAAAGGTGGTGGTTACGATCGTTTTCGTGGCAGGGTGATGTTCCCGGTGTTTAACATAGCCGGCAAGGTGATTGCATTTGGCGGCCGCACGCTACACGACGACAAAGCGAAGTATGTGAATTCACCCGAATCAATGATCTACACTAAGGGCAACGAAATATATGGACTGTTTCAAGCCAAACGGGCCATATCCAAGGAGGAAAAGTGCTTTATTGTTGAGGGATATGCCGATGTGATTTCGATGCGCCAGTCGGGGTTTGAGAATGTGATTGCCTCGTCGGGCACCGCGTTGACCGACGGGCAGATTCAAAAGATACACCGTTTTACCCAAAATGTGACCGAACTTTTTGATGGTGACGATGCCGGTGTTCATGCTGCTATGCGTGGCGTGGACCTGTTGTTGAGGCAGGGCATGAACATCAAGATATTGCTGCTGCCTGAGGGTGAGGATCCCGACAGTTTCGCTCGAAGTCATGCGTCACATGAAGTGAAAACCTATATTGATGAACATGAAACCGATTTCATCAGTTTCAAGACTAATGTGTTGCTGAAGGATTGTCAGGACGATCCCATCAAGCGAGGGGCAGCCATCAGGGAGATTGTTCAGTCGATAGCGTTGATTCCCGATCAGTTTATCAGAATGGAATTTGCCAAGCAATGCAGCAATCGATTCGGATATGAAGAAAAGGTGGTGATGGCCGAAATTGGGAAGCAGATTCAAAAGAACCGTGAGAAGGAGTATAAGGACCGTCGTGGTGCTGAATCTGGAGAAACGACTGTACCGATTGGGGCTGGAACTGATGTTCCAACGGTTGGTCCTGATCGCCCTCATCGACCTTATAAAAATAACAAGAAAGATTTTCAGGCGTTGCTTGATCGGTATGAAGGCGACTTGATAAGATATGTGGTGAAGTATGGCATGTGCTACTTATGTGATACAGAGTATGACGATGGGCAAAGCAGGCCTACCACACTTGTCGAGTATGTTAAGAATGAACTTGAGGCAGATTCCATGCGCTTTTCGAATCCTGTGTATCAACGCATTTTTGACATTTCGGTGCAGTTGGTGCCTCATTTCTATGAATCGTTAGAGGCAAAGAATGTTCAGGAACAAGAAGAGATGCAACGGTTGTTGAAACAGGGCATCATAGAAATTCAGCAAAAGGGTGTTGACAGTATTGACACCGCAACAAAACTAGAGGAAGAACTGACTGCACGGCTCTCAAGTAAGGTTAATGAAGAACTCCAAATTTTCAGGGAACAATATCTTCAGAAACGCCTGTGTTCAGATGTAGACGATAGTGTGCGCAATGTGGCATTAAAACTGGTTGAAGACTTGCCGGCTTTGAGCCGAATTCACACAGAATTCGGAGCTGTAGTTGTCAATGAAATTGATAAGCTTGTTCCCCTTGTGTCCAAGGCCATCTATGCATGGAAAAATGCCATTGTCAACAAGCTAAGACATGAGGCTCAGCTAAAACTTGAAAATGCTGGTCCTGAGGAGCTTGCCAAGTTGATGAAAGAACTGCAGTATCTTGATGGCTTGCGTGCTAAACTAGCGAGTTTGATTGGCGATCCCGTAATAAATTTGCTATAATTACCTTATAATTGGGGTTAATTTGAATTTTATTTGTATATTTGCGTTTAATTTTAACTCGTGGGACACACGATTGTGTCTCGTTGTGTATAAAAAAAGGATTATTAACTAGCCTCATGCTTGTCTAAATATGAAGTCGAGGCGCAAACAATAACTATTATGAAATCTGTTCGTTTTCAGATGATTCTGGCTTTGGTGACCATTCTTTGCCCTTTGTTTGCCGAAGCACAACTGAATTTGCCCATCAAGACAATTGGCGACGAATCTTTTTATTTCTACAAGACTGGCAACAATGAGTCGATACAGAGCATTGCCCAGAAGTTGGGGGTAACTGTCGACCAGATTATCACATATAATCCCTCGGCCAAGTTAGGCATCGCCAAGAAACAGCTTCTGTTTTTTCCGGTGAGCGCTTTTGCTAACCAGGGCAAGCCGCAGAATGTGACCTCGTCGGTTGCCAATGAAACGGTGACCCATGTGGTGAAGAAAGGCGAATCGCTCTATGGCCTGGCGCGCAATTATAATATGAGCATCGACGAACTGGTGCAAGCCAATCCTCAAGCCAATAATGGCGTGAAGGAGGGCGATGTGCTTGTTATACCACAGAAATCACTTGCTGCTCCTATTGCAACAGCACCAGTGGTGACTGAAAACGCTCCTCAAGTGCAAGGTGATGTGAAAACCATCTTCCACACCATCAAGAGTGGTGAAACGCTCTTCAGTGTTTCGAAACAATACAACACGACGATTGAAAACCTTATAGCATTGAACCCTGGCATATATCCCGACAAGTTTGTTGTAGGCGATGTAATCAAGGTGCAGCCTAATGTGACCGGAACCATCACTATAGAGAAAGATGTGACCAAGTTCTACACCTATGAGGTGAAAGACAAAGAAACCTATGAGTCGGTGGCTGCCGCTCATGGCATTACCGCCAATGAGCTGCGTCAGGCTAACCCCGACTTGAAAAAACTCAAAAAAGGTAAAATCATCTACATTCCGCAGAGTGGGGTAGAAACAGCGGTGATCAGTTCAACCAATGCTACCGAGAAAGAACTGGAGCAGACCTATGCCAAGAAGATGGACGATGTGTATAACACAGTTCACAAGATTGACAGCGATAATGAACTGAATATTGGCATCATCCTGCCATTCCAGCTCCAGAAGTCAAATCCTCCTCGTCAAGCATTGCTCTACACCGATTTTTATAAGGGATTTCTTGTGGCTGTCGACAGCATTGGCAATAAAGTGAATAAAAAAGTGAATATCAATGTTTACGACACACAACACAACTTGAATGTGACCGATAGTCTGTTAGCTCTTGATGAACTGAAGAATCTTGATATTGCCATTGCTCCGAGTGAGCCCAAACAGCTTGAACGCATCAACAAGTTTGGTCAGCAAAATGGTGTGACGGTCTTCAACTGTTTCTCGACGAGAAATGATGACTATGCCGAGAATCCCAGAGTCATTCAGATCAATACCCCCACATTCTACATGATGTCGCTTGTTAACGACTGGATTGCTGAAAAATTCAAGGATTACACCATTATTTATCTTGATGAGGCCAATAGTGAAGACAAAGATATTTTTGCAAGCATCAAGGACTATATGTCGAGTAACAAGCGCAGGACAAAGACACTGAATGTGAACGATAAACTTGAGTACAACCGTCTGTCGCAAGTGATGGATCCAGGCATGAATTATTTATTCATCCCCTCATCGGGTCGCAAGGAATTGGTGAACAAGTTTATTGGCGCTTTGACTGCAGCCAAGTCGCAGCGTTTTGACTGCGAAATCGCTCTTCTCGGTTATCCAGAGTATGTGTCATTCTTGAGCGATTTCAAGTCGTCGTTCCAGACGGTCGACACTTATATATTCAGTCGCTTCTATAAAGATGAGGGCGCCCGCAGCCGCCGTGTAGAACAAAAGTTTGCCAATATGTTTGGTGACAAGATGCTCAACACTACGCCATCGATGGGACTCCTTGGTTTTGACATGGGCATGTATCTGCTGCAATCACTCAATAATTCGCCCGAAATCAAGGAAGACACTCCTGCCTATAAGGGTGTTCAGATGGATTTTGACCTTAAACGCGTGAGTAATTGGAGCGGACTCATCAATAACAATGTGAAGATGCTGCATCTCAATGGTTCGTCAATGAAAGAAAGCATCATTCAATGAGATTTGTCAAGTATTTCATAGCAATTTTGGTGTGCTTCGCGTTTGTGCCGCATAATTGGGCACAAACTCATTATGATGCCCAGATTTCGGTGGGTGGAAAGGCTGGAGCCACGCTTTCAAAGGTCAACTTCAACCCATCAGTGCCTCAGTCGATGATTCCCGGCATCATGTTTGGTGCCACTTTTCGCTATCTTGAGGAACGGCATTTTGGCATTATTGCCGAGTTGAATGTGGAGCAACGCGGATGGAAAGAGAAATTTGATGGATTTGATTATAGTTATCAGCGCAGCCTGACTTATGTCCAACTGCCGGTAATGACTCACATCTTCTTTGGCTCAAAGCATTTTCATGGTTTTTTTAATGCAGGTCCCGAAGTGGGGTTTATGATTGCATCGGGGACGAAGTCGAATTTCGATTATGAACATTTCGAGACGATTGAAGGATTCCCGAGTGCAAACCGCAGCACGAGCCAGTTTTCCATGAAAATCAAGAACCGGTTCGATTATGGCATTTCGGCTGGATTAGGTATGGAATGGATCAAGGACCGCCACCACTCGTTAACGCTTGAGGGCCGTTTCTATTACGGTCTGAACGATGTGTTCAGCAATCACAAGACCGATATTTTTTCGGGTTCAAACTCCATGTCGATCATGCTGACGCTGGGCTATTTCTACCGCCTGAAATAATTGTTTAAGAATGAAGGATTTTGTAGGCAAGGTCTTTGAGCAGATCGTAAGCATTCTGCCTAGAACCTTGACCTTTTGACTTTACATCACATTCCCTCACATAACTGATGATGTTCACGCATGCAAGCGTTGAGTAGTTGTTGGCTGCTTTCTTGAATTTGCCAAGTCTGAAGGTTGATTGCGAATTGATTTGCGCCAAAAGAGCCTTTTCTGATTTGTCGCGAGCGGTGCGTACCAGCAAAACATTGGTAAAGAACGAGAAGAGCATGCTTACCGTGATGACTGCGGGATTGTTTTTGGGATTCTTTTCGAAGTAGTCAAGAATCCTGTACACTTTTTCGGCATTGCGCGAGATGAATGCGTCTTCAAGTTCAAAATTGTTGTAATCCTTGCTGATGCCTATGTTGCGTTCAATAAGGTCGGGTGTGATTCTCTTGTCGGGCCCCACAAGCATCTTCAGCTTGTCAATTTCGCTGAAAAGCCTCGCAAGGTCTGTGCCTACAAAGTCGGCCAGCATGGTAGCCGATTTCTCGTCGATGTAGCATGAGGCCGATTTTACATAGTCAACTACCATTCGAGGCAGTTCGTAGTCTCTCACCTTGTTGCTGGTAAAAACAACACCAGCCTTTGAAGCCTTCAGTTCCTTCAAGAACTCAGGAGCTTTCAGGTTTCCACCCTTGTTGCAAATCACGAGAATAGTGCTTTCCAGTGGTTTTTGGGCATAGAACTTGAAGAGGTTTAATTCTTTCTCAATGCTTACACCAGGCTTTGACATATTCTGTGCCTCACGCAAAATCACCACTTGGCGCTGGGCCATCACGGGATATTGCTTGCAGGCATTGACCACTTGCCTGATGTCGGCGTCTATGCCATAGACAATAGTCAGGTTAAAGTCTCGCTCATCTTCGGTCAAGGCATTTTCCACAATCAGGTCCGACAGTTTGTCAATGTAATAAGGCTCTTCACCTTGAAGTACATATATGGGTCTGAACTGCTTGTTTTTGATCTCGTTGCAGAGTCCGAAATATGATATGTCGTTCTTTTTTGGAGGCATTGTTATTGTTTCTCAAAAACCAGTGCTAAATTAGCAAGAATTCATCACTTGTGCAACAATCGGGAGGCAATTCTTCGTTGAACCATGCCACTGTGCACACATAGCGTTGTTTATCATCAACAGTTACCTGTGAATGGGTAATGTTATCGTATCGCTTGAGCACCGTCTTCACATCATCGGCAATGCCTTTGCCGGTGAGTTTCACTATGCTCTCTTTCAGTGTCCAGTAGCGAATGAATTCCAGCTCAGGAATGACGGCATTGTTAACCGCTTCGAGTTCATCGTCGGTGAGCACATAGCGCGCAACCGACTGATTGAGCGGCGTGCGAACCGATTCGATGTCGATGCCCACGGGGCGGTTGCTCACGGCACAAGCTACAGCTTCACGGCAATGACTGAGGTTGAAGTGGATGTCGGGGAAATCGATGAAATAGGGCTTGCCATGCTCGCCGGTGACGATTGCTGGCATTTCGTTGATGTCAAACACTTCCTTGATCGCTCTTTTTAACAACAGCCACGCAGCAGCACATTGCACCTGTAGAGAGCGGCTCCTGTATCTCAAGGCCTCTTCACGGCGCGATGGGTCGAGTAGCGGTAGGGCCGACTCGAGGTCAAATTCTGCCAGATTGTCGTCGATAAAAAAAAGCGGTAATTTGTTCATGTCACAAAAATACAATAAATAATGCATAGTTGCGTAAAAAATAATGTGTATCTTTGCTAAAAATAAACTGCCATGCAACTGAATTTGCCCACATACACATTTAATATCAAGGCTAAGCCAAATGGCAGCAAGGTGATTTTTGACACTTTGCGTCGCCGTTTTGTTACGCTCACGCCCGAAGAGTGGGTGCGGCAGCATTTTGTGCGCTTTCTTGTTGATGAAAAAGGATTTCCAGCTGCTCTTATGGCCAACGAGGTGTCGTTAACTCAAAACGGCATAAAGCGCCGTTGCGACACGCTAGTTGCCGATGCAACAGGCAATCCGCTGGTGATTGTGGAGTACAAGGCGCCTCATATTGAGATCAGTCAGAACACTTTTGACCAGATTGTGCGCTACAATATGGTGTTGCATGCAAGTTATCTGATTGTGAGCAATGGCCTTAATCACTATTGCTGTCGCATCAACTATGCCGACGACAGTTATGTGTTCTTAAATGATATTCCTTCCTATTCCGACCTGTCCAATCCTTGAAAAGGGTGTTGAAAATTACTTTTTTCAGTAAAATTTTAACTGAAATTTGGTGGATTCAAAAATTTGTTCTAAATTTGCACTCGCTAAACGGTGGTATCGGCTAACGGTTAGGCCACAAGATTCTCAATCTTGCAATCCGGGTTCGATTCCCGGTACCACTACTAAAAAGGCTTCTGACAGATTGTTAGAAGCCTTTTTTATTGTTGTTCTATTGTTTGTGGCAGAGTTATTAAGCGCCTTCAAGGGGTAGGGGATTCTTTACCTTGTCGGGTAGCAGGGCAAAGTCAATTACATCCTGAATCGTGTTCACATAGTGGAATGTGAGTCCCTCGAGATAACGCTCGTTGATTTCATCCACATCTTTCTTGTTTTCGTTGCACAAGATAATGTATTTGATGCCGGCACGCTTGGCTGCAAGTATCTTTTCCTTGATGCCGCCCACTGGCAGCACTTTGCCGCGCAAGGTGATTTCGCCTGTCATAGCCAAGTGGTCGCGCACTTTGCGTTGTGTGAACGACGATACCAGCGAAGTGGCCATTGTAACGCCTGCCGATGGTCCGTCTTTGGGTATGGCTCCCTCGGGCACATGGATGTGAACATTATACTTGTCAAATATCTCGTGGTTGATACCAAATGCATCGGCATGTGCCTTGATGTACTGCATGGCGATTACTGCCGATTCCTTCATCACATCGCCTAGATTGCCGGTGAGCGTGAGTTTCTCGCCCGACTTGCCAGCTTTTGCCAGCGACGATTCAATGAACAGTATTTCACCGCCCACTGCAGTCCAAGCCAATCCTGTCACGACGCCGGCAAACTCGTTGCCCTCATAACTGTCGCGGTTGATCTCTTCTTTGCCCAGATAGTGGCCGAGTTTGTCAGGAGTTATGTTGGTCTCAAATGTTGCACCCGTTGCCTTTTCGCGTGCAATTTTGCGAAGCACTTTGCCAATCTTTTTCTCCAGTTCACGCACACCACTCTCGCGTGTGTAGTTGTCAATGATCTTGACAAGTGTGCTCTTGGAGAATGTGATTTCTTTGGGTTTGAATCCGTTTTCTTCAAGCTGTTTGGGCACGAGGTGCTTGCGAGCGATTTCAATCTTTTCTTCCAGGATGTAACCAGTGATCTCGATGATTTCCATACGGTCGAGCAGGGGTTGCGAGATGGTCGACAGGTTGTTGGCTGTGGCGATGAAAAGTACCTTTGACAGGTCGTAGTCAATGTCAATATAGTTGTCGTGGAAACGACTGTTCTGTTCGGGATCAAGCACCTCAAGCAACGCCGACGAAGGGTCGCCCTTGAAATCCTGTCCTACCTTGTCGATCTCGTCAAGCAGAACCACGGGATTACTGCTGCCACATTTTGCAATGGCTTGCATGATGCGGCCTGGCATAGCTCCAATGTAGGTGCGGCGATGCCCACGAATTTCGGCTTCATCATGAAGTCCGCCCAGCGAGATGCGAGCATACTTGCGGTTGAGAGCCTCGGCCACCGATTTGCCCAATGATGTCTTGCCTACACCCGGAGGGCCATAAAGACACAGGATTGGGGCTTTCAGGTCACCGCGTAGTTTAAGAACAGACAGGTGCTCAAGAATGCGGTCTTTCACCTTTTCCAGTCCATAATGGTCATGGTTGAGTTTGGCCTCGACCTTCTTCAGGTTGAAGTTGTCTTTTGTGTAATTTCTCCATGGCAGTGAAAGCAGGTTGTCGAGATAGGCGTATTGCACCGAGTAGTCGGGTGACTGAGGGTTCAGCCGTTCCAGTTTTTTCAGCTCTTTTTTGAAATGAGCGGCTTCGGTTTCGCCCCATTTCATCTTTTCCATGCGTTCTTGGAGTTCGGTGATGTCGTCGTCTCCATTGCCCAGCTCTTCTTGTATGGTTCTGATTTGCTGCTGCAGGAAGTGCTCGCGTTGCTGTTGTGACAAGTCTTCGCGAGTACGCGACTGGATGGCAGCCTTCAGTTCCACCAGTTGAGCCTCTTTTGAGAGGTAACCGTAAAGCAGATAAGCGCGTTTCTTGATGTTGCGCTCTTCGAGCAATGCTTGTTTTTGCCGTGCCTCAAAGGGAATGTTGGTGGCAAGGAAGTTGATGAGGTAAACCGGGCTGTCGATGTTCTTGATGGCAAACACCATCTCCTTGGCGCTGTCACCCACATTGTTCAGCATCTCGAAGGTGATTTCGCGAATTGACGAAAGCAGTACCTTAAACTCGCGGTCATTCTTGGCGGGTAGTGGGTCTTCGAGAAGTGTGACTTTGCCTTTCAGGTAGGGTGATTGCGCAGTGATTTCGTTCAGCTCAAAACTCGACCGTCCTTGCAGTATCACATTGGTTGAGTTGTCGGGTAGGTGTAACACCTTAATTATATCGGCAACCGTACCCACCGTGAATAAGTCGTTCTTCGTTGGGTTCTCTACATGACTGTTGATCTGGCACACAACCCCTATGGGGCGGTTATGCTTTTGGATATCATCGATCAGTGCGAGCGATTTGTCACGACCTACTGCCACAGGCATTGTCATGCCAGGGAAGAGCACCATGTTGCGCAGGGGCAAGATGGGCATGTCGTTGAGTTCGGTATCCTTAAGTTGGGTATCGTCACCCTCGCTGTGATGAATTTCAGTAAAGATGGGCACAATGTGTGAAGTGCCGTCGCTCATATCGTTGTCTTGTTCAAAAAAATCAATCATAAGAATACATTATATTATTACATTCATTCGATTTTGCAAATTAAGTGCCAATTCCTTTCATGTCATAAAAAATGCACCGGTTTTTCAATTCATGCATGAAAGTGACAGTTTATCGCTGACAAAATGTCGCTCTGTGTCGCCGCGTGACGCTTGGCACGAAATATGCTTATTCTGGATTAGACATAAAACAACTAACATTAAAAAATAAAACACATTATGATTATTAAACCATTAGGTGACCGTGTTCTTGTCGAACCGGCACAAGCTGAAGAAGTTACCGCTGGTGGAATCATTATTCCCGACAGCGCAAAAGAGAAACCCTTAAAAGGCAAAGTGATTGCCGTAGGCAATGGCACTAAAGATGAAGAGATGATTGTCAAGGCTGGTGATGTTGTTCTCTATGGCAAGTATGCCGGCACAGAGATTGAACTTGATGGGGCCAAGTATCTCATTATGCGTCAGTCCGATATTTTAGGTATTATTGAATAACATTTAAAACACATTATACTATTATGGCAAAGTTAATTAAATTTGATATAAAGGCTCGCGACGAACTGAAAAAAGGCGTTGACCAATTGAGCAATGCCGTGAAAGTGACTCTTGGTCCTAAAGGCCGCAATGTGATTCTTGACAAGAAGTTTGGTGCTCCGCACATCACCAAAGACGGTGTGAGTGTTGCTCGTGAAGTGGAACTCGAAGACGAATTCCAGAACATTGGCGCTCAGCTCGTGAAAGAGGTTGCATCCAAGACCAACGACGATGCCGGTGATGGAACTACCACCGCTACCATTCTGGCACAAGCCATTATTCAAGAAGGTTTGAAGAATGTAGCAGCAGGTGCCAATCCCATGGACCTGAAGCGTGGTATCGACAAGGCTGTTGAGAAAGTGGTTGAGTGCATCAAGGCTCAGTCACAGGAAGTTGGCGACGATTTCAGCAAGATTGAGAATGTTGCTCGCGTTTCGGCCAACAACGATGCCAAGATTGGCGAACTCATTGCTGAGGCCATGAAGAAAGTGAAGAAAGACGGCGTTATCACCGTTGAGGAAGCCAAGGGTACCGATACTCATGTCGATGTTGTCGAGGGTATGCAGTTCGACCGTGGCTACATTTCTCCCTACTTTGTAACCAATGCCGAGAAGATGGAGTGCGAGATGGATCATCCTTTCATCCTCATTTTCGACAAGAAAATCTCTGTCCTCAAGGATATGCTCCCCATTCTCGAACAGACTGCCCAGAGCGGCCGTCCGTTGCTCATCATTGCTGAAGATGTCGACAGCGAAGCACTTGCAACACTGGTGGTGAACCGCCTGCGTGGTTCTCTCAAGGTGTGTGCAGTCAAGGCTCCTGGCTTTGGCGACCGCCGCAAAGAGATGCTCGAGGATATCGCTGTGCTCACTGGCGGCACCGTGATTAGCGAAGAGAAGGGCATCAAGCTCGATGGCGCTACCATCGACATGCTTGGCAGTGCCGAGAAGGTGACCGTGAATAAAGAGAACACTACCATCGTGAATGGTGCTGGTGACAAGCAGAACATTGCCGACCGTGTTGCTCAAATTAAGACCCAGATCGAGACTACCAAGTCGACCTATGATAAGGAGAAACTCCAGGAACGCCTTGCCAAGATGGCAGGTGGCGTGGCAGTGCTCTACATTGGTGCTCCCAGCGAGGTTGAGATGAAAGAAAAGAAAGACCGTGTTGACGACGCTCTGAGCGCAACTCGCGCTGCTGTGGCCGAAGGTATCGTTCCTGGTGGTGGCGTAGCTTACATTCGTTGCCTCAAATCGCTCGAAAGCCTTGAGGGCGACAATGCCGACGAGACTACCGGTATCAACATCATTCGCCGTGCTATTGAGGAACCTCTGCGTCAAATCGTTGAGAATGCTGGCATCGAAGGTGCTGTTGTGGTGCAAAAGGTGCTTGAAGGCAAGGGCGACTTTGGCTACAATGCCCGCACCGATCGTTACGAGAACCTGCTTGAGACAGGCGTTATAGATCCTGCTAAGGTTGCACGCGTTGCTCTTGAGAATGCGGCTTCAATCGCTGGCATGTTCCTCACCACCGAGTGTGTCATTGCCGAGAAGAAGGAAGAGGCTCCAATGCCCGCTGGCAATCCTGGCATGGGTGGTATGGGCGGCATGATGTAATCTCAATGCTTTCACATTAGACATGTAGGTCATATAAGACCCATACATATTATACATAATTAAGGGCTGGCACTCGCTGGCCCTTGATTTTTCTTGCTGTATGGCAGGTATCTATGTTACCCCTGCCTGTGTATATCTCCTTTCCACTAATTTGCATTTCCTCACATTATTTATTATTTTTGTAAGTCAAAAATCGAATTCAACCTAAACCGTTCATATATGAAACGATTATATCTTTTTCTTATTGCTTTGGCGGCTTTTGTGTCAGTAGTGGCGGCCAATTCAACTGTGGTAATAGATGGGATAACCTATCAGCAGCTCAACGATACTGAAGCAGAGTTGATAAATGGCGAACAATACTCTTCTGCTGAGCTAGTGATTCCTGCCCAAGTGCAGATTGGAGGCAAACAACTCAATGTGGTATCGATTGGTCAAAAAGCTTTTTATGGTAACTCTGTTAAGCGAGTTGAGATGCCAAACACAGTGAAGTCAATCGGAGTTCAGGCATTCTATTTTTGTGAGAATCTTCGTCAAGTCACCTTTTCTAATTCTTTGAAGCAGATTGGCAATCATGCGTTCTACTATTGTCATGATATAAAAAAACTTGAATTGCCCGCTTCATTGACCTCGGTCGGTGATGGTGCTTTCTATTATTGTCATAACGTAGATAGTCTGTTCATACCGCGCAATCTGGTCAATATCGGGGTGGCGGCTTTTGCCCGTTGTGGCTCCCAATCGATTGTTGTTGCGCCCGAGAACACAAAGTATGACTCCCGTGGCAATTGCAATGCCATCATCGAAACGGCAACCGGACTTCTGCTGAGTGGGTGCCAAAATACTGAGATTCCTGATGGTGTCAAGACCATTGAGGAATTGGCATTTTTAATGGCCAATTTTCAGTCAATCGTTTTGCCTAATTCGCTTACCGAAATCCGGAAGAATGCATTTCAAGCTTGTGTTAACCTGAAAGAAATTGAGCTTCCCGATGCGCTTGTGAGCCTAGGAGACAGTGCCTTCTACCATTGCGACTATCTAAGTAAAATCAAGATGGGTAATTCCTTGAAGACAATAGGCAATTCAACTTTTGCTGAATGTGGGTCGATAAACGAACTGTCTTTAGGCAACTCGCTTCAGGCCATTGGAGACAATGCGTTCTTTAATACGCGCTTAGAAATGGAAGAACTTGTTTTACCTGAATCGCTTGTTACAATAGGCAATGCCGCATTTTGCAGGAATGTTAGTTTTTTTGAAACACCTCCATCCTTGCGCATGGTTCATATCGGCAACAATGTTACTACTATCGGAGGGTGGGCTTTCTCTGGTTATGAGAATCTGGCCCAGGTGGATTTGGGCAATTCTTTGACGCATTTAGGAGAAAATGTTTTCACGGGTTCGCATATTGAGTCGATTGTTTTGCCTGCATCATACACTATAATAGAGCCGAGGGTCTTCTCTTCTATGGGGCTGAAAAATGTGACGCTGCAGGGCGCAGTTACCTCGATAGGTGATGCGGCATTTGATAACAATCCCGACTTGAAAGTGTTTGTTTTTCCCGAGTCGCTGCAAACAATTGGAGAATATGCTTTCTCTTATTGTGGACTTGAAAGCGTTACCATTCCCAATACTGTTACCTCGATTGGTGATCAGGCATTTTCCAATTGCACAAACCTGACCTGTCTCACCATTGGCAAATCGCTTTCCTCCTTAGGGGTTCAATCATTCAGTGGATGCGAAAATTTTGCAACAGTGAATTGGAATGCAATATCTTGTGCCGATTTTATTACAGAAGACTTTAGCCCATTTTATTGTCTACCAATTGCTACATTTAACATTGGGAATGATGTGGAGCACATTCCAGCGTATATCTGTGCAGGTTTATCAGGCTTGACCAGCATCACAATACCCAGTTCCGTTACCTCCATTGGCCAAAAAGTGTTCATTGAATGTAGTGGTTTGGAGTCGATTGTTGTGGAAAATGGCAATCATAATTATGATTCTCGTGATAATTGCAATGCCATTATTGAGAAAGCCTCCAAAACACTCATTACTGGATGCAAGAACACAGTTATTCCTAATTCAGTCATCGCCATTGGTAACGATGCTTTTTATGGGTGTACTGGTCTGACCTCGACCACTTTCCCCAACTCGGTCACCTCTATTGGCAACAGTGCATTCTTGGGTTGCACAGGATTGACTTCGGTCACCATTCCTAACTCGATTAAAACTGTCGGAGGCAGTGCATTCTCTGATTGCAGTGGCTTGATTACCGTCATCATCGGCAATTCGGTCACATCTGTTGAAAGTAGCACTTTCTCGGGTTGTACTGGTCTCACCAATCTCATCATCGGCAATTCGGTGACTTCTATTGGCAATGG
This sequence comes from uncultured Bacteroidales bacterium, assembly GCA_902768435.1. Taxonomy (GTDB): domain Bacteria; phylum Bacteroidota; class Bacteroidia; order Bacteroidales; family Muribaculaceae; genus Sodaliphilus. Next base: position 92,841 of record CACXLJ010000004.1, read on the forward strand.
TGCGTTCTCCGACTGCAGAAGTCTTGACACGATTACAATCGGCAACTCGGTTGCTTCTGTTAGTAACGATGCATTTGATGGTTGTACGGGACTCAAAACCGTGAATTGGAATGCAAAATCTTGTTCTGATTTTACATCCGATAATAGACCGTTTAAAGAGATGAATAGCATAACAACATTCAACTTTGGCAATCAGGTGAAGCATATTCCATCTTATTTGTGTTTTCATTTGTCAGGATTAACCAGCGTTTCAATCTCTAATTCGGTTACTTCAATTGGAGATCTGACATTCGCAAGTTGCACCAGTCTCTCAAGTGTTAACATGGGAAACTCGGTAACCACAATGGGCGGAATGGCTTTTGCTGGGTGTAGCAACCTTGCCAGCATCACCATCCCAGGTTCTGTCACTTCCACCGGCTTAAGCCTGTTCTTTAATTGCACAGGGTTAAATAACATTTACTGCTATGTCAATCATCCTGTTGATGTGGATTTGGGTTTCATGGCGTTTCAGGGTGTGAAAGTGACCGAATGCACATTGCATGTGCTTAAAGGCCGTTATGATGAGTATCGTAATGCAGAGCAATGGAAGGATTTCGTTAATATTGTGGACGATTTGGAGGCGCCTTTGGTTCCTGGTGATGTGAACGGTGATGGTCGGGTAAATGTGAGTGATGTAACAGCCCTCATCAATATGATTTTGGGCATCACTGATAAAGATGAAACCGTTGCCGATGTGAATCACGATGGCAAAATTAATGTCTCTGATGTTACCGCCCTCATTAACATCATACTCGGCATTCATTGAATGGTTTAGGGTTGTGTGTTCAGGGTTTAGATAAAACAAATGGGCCCCATCGGTAGAGATGAGACCCATTTTTTTGACTATTCTGTAATGCGTTTACTTCAGGCGCAAGAAGGAGTAGCCGAAGCGTTCGCAGGCGGCACGCTCCAAAGCCTCGCGGTCATCGGGATGAGCAATCGAAATAAGCGCCTTGGCACGCTCGGCTAGGTTCTTGTTACGCAGATACACGATACCATGCTCCGTAGCCACATACTGCGTCTGGAAACGGGTGGTAACCACGCCTGCACCTGGTGTCAGCGTCGGCACAATCTTAGCCTTGCCTTTGCCTGTGCGAGAGGGAAGGGCGATAAAGGTTTTGCCGCCTTCCGAGAGTGCACCGCCATACATGAAGTCGTGCTGTCCGCCCACACTCGAGAAGATGGTGGTACCTATGCTATCGGCGCAAATCTGACCCGTTAGGTCTACCTCAATGGCGCTATTGATAGCCACCACTTTGGGATTCTGGCGAATGATTTGCGGGTCGTTGGTCCAGGCCACATCATAGAATTCCACATCACGGTTGTAGTGCAGGAAGTCGTACATGTGTTGAGAACCCAGTGCCAAACTGGCAATACTCTTGCCTGGTTTGATCTTTTTCATTGAGTTGTCGATTACACCTTCTTCAATCAGGCGAATCACACCATCGGTCATGGCCTCGGTGTGCAAGCCCAGATGCTTGTGGTGCTTGATGCCGTTGAGCACTGCATTGGGAATGCCGCCCACGCCAATCTGTAGCGTGGCGCCATCTTCAATCTCGTTGGCGATATTCTGACCGATGGCAGCCTCAATGGGGGTGGGAGCACCAAACTCCATAACCACGCAGGGGTCGTCGCACTCCACAGCCGCTGTGATTTTCGATTCATGAATCAAGGCGCCGCCACACAAGTAGGGCATGCTCTTGTTGATCTCGGCAATCACAATCTTGGCCGACTCAACGGCACTCACCGCCAGATCGGCACTCATGCCATAGCTGCAATAGCCATTCTCGTCGGGCAGGGAGCAGTTGATAAATGCCACATCCATAGGCAACTGTCCACTGCGGAACAAGAACGGAATCTCGCCCAAGAATGCCGGAATCATCGAGCCATAACCTTCATTCACCCATTTGCGTTGGTCTCCACAGAGGAACAAGCTGTTAATCAGGAATGAATCCTTGAATTCGGGCTTGCAGAATGGGGCCTCGCCCTTGGGAATATTGAAGGCTGAATAGACAGTAACATCTTTCAGTTCATGGCCACGGCGTGCAAGGGCCTCTTGCAGCACAATAGGAATAGCCGTACTACCTTGAAAATAGATATGGTCGCCGCTCTTCACCAGTTTAACGGCTTCGTCGGCGGTCATGTAATTCATCATGATTCTTCGTTTTGAAGTTTAACAAATAAAGCAAGACGCTCATCAAGGGCTTTCATGTCGTCGTCGGTCGAGAGGGTCGACACACAGGCCCTGATACCGGGCTGACTGCTACCGGTGGTGTCAAGTGCCATGGCCGAGATGCCACAACGCAGCAGGCCTGTAAGCAATTGCTCGCTGTCCATACCCTGATAGCCAATCGTGAAATAGAAACCGTCGGCCAGTTTCACATCGCCATCCTTGTCATAGACGATGCTGAAGCCGTTGCGGTCAAAGATTTCTTTGGCAACCTTGGCCCTGCGACCGTACTCGCTGATGGTCTTCACAAAATCAAACTTGCCTTCTACAGCAGCCTTCATCATGGCCGACAAAGCGTATTGAGCCGAGTGTGAAGTGCCCGACGAGGCAGCATACAAGTAGGTCAACACATAGTTGTCACCCATTTTGCCCAGACCGTAGAGCTGACGCAGGCGAGGATACTCGCGATCGAACATCTTGTTGCTGAAAGCCACGATAGCGATGCGCTCACCAGCGTAGCTGAAGATCTTGGAACCCGACATCATCAAAATGTACCTGTCGGTGTACTTGGCAACCGTTGACTGATAGGGTGGTTCAAATGGTTTCGACAACTCTTTGCGGAAATCCATGCAGAAGTAGGCGAGGTCTTCGATGACGATGGCATCATATTTGTCGGCCATCTTAGCCACCACCTGCAATTCCTGCTCGGTCAAGCAATACCATGCCGGGTTGTTGGGGTTAGAATATACGATAGCGGCTATCTTGCCAGTCGAGAGGAACTCTTCGAGTTTTGCCTCCAACTTATCGCCACGATAGTTGTAGATGTCGAAACATGCCTGTTTGGCACCTAAAATCTTGGCTTGGAGCATTTGGGGCGGGAAACCAGGATTGATGAACAAAATGGTGTCTTTGTTCTCATCGAGTTGCGAGCATTCCAGTATCAGGTTGAAACTTCCCTGCATCGAGCCAACGGTTGGGATGATGCACTTGGGAGCAATATCGATGTCGAGGAAAGCTTTGATAAACTGAGATGCATTATCCTTGAGTTCGGGAAGGCCACTGATAATGGGATAGATGGTGGCCACGCCATTGTCGATGGCTTGTTTTTGGGCATCAGTTCCCACTTTGCTCGCAGGAATGCCGGGTACGCCAATCTCAAGGTGTACAAACTTCTCGCCACTGAGTTGTTCAAGTCCGGTTGTTATCGCAACCTGCTGGCGTATGGTAGCTCTTGCTACATTAGCAATGTCTTTCTCGGCAAGCAGGTTCTTGACGGTTTCTTTTGCAATGGGTAGATTCATGGTTTTGTATAATTTTATAAGGTGTGTTTTTTTGCATATTCAAGTCCTGCATTAAAGGCTGCAATGTTGGTGTCAACAATTGCCTGGCCCTTGCGCATGAATACCTGAGTGATGCCTTCACGCAGTTTGTCGGGTTCAAGCATGTTGAGCACGGCAGCGGTGGCACCCAGCAGCACCATGTTGGCACTACGTGGTGAATTCACCTCTTTGGCAATGGCATCAACATCGATGCAGATGAGGTTCTTCACCTTCTTGAGCTCGGCATTCACATCATCCATTTCAGGATAGTTAGGAATGTTGACAAACGGAGTTGAGTTGGTGATAATCCAGCCATTGGGCGACAGGTAAGGCAGGTAACGGAGTGCCTCCATGGGTTCGAGCGAAACAATCAGGTCGCAGGCGCCCAGTGGAATCAGGTCGCTGTTGATAGGATCTGACGACAGACGCAAATTACTCTGTACATCACCACCACGCTGGCTCATGCCGTGTACTTCGGCCTGCTTCAGGTGCAGATTCTGGTCAAGTGCTGCCCAACCAATTACGGTTGCGATTGAAAGGATGCCTTGTCCTCCCACACCGCATAAGATAATATCCTGTTTCATGATTTTGCTTTTTTGTTTTGTGCAGCATGACGCTTGGCAGTCTGGATGCATTCGCGGCGTGCTATGATTACTGAAACTCCCTTATATTCAATCTCTTCACGAATCACTTTCTCCATCTCGTCATAGTTCTTGGGGAGAGGGATGATAACGCGCACATGTTCGGGTTCAACGCCCAGACCACGGCAAATGTTTTCAAGCTTTCCAGTGCCTGCCGAGTCTTGACCTCCTGTCATGCCCGTAGTGAGGTTGTCCGAGATGCACAGTGTGATGTTGGCCTTCGAGTTCACAGCATCGAGCAATCCGGTCATGCCGCTATGAGTGAAGGTTGAGTCGCCAATAACTGCTACCGAAGGATGTACACCCGAATTGGCAGCGCCAATCGACATGGTGAGCGATGCGCCCATCTCTACGCAAGTGTGGAAGGCATGGAATGGTGCCAGCCAGCCCAGTGTGTAGCAGCCAATGTCGCTGAATACGCGGGCGGTGGGGTAGGTGTGAATCACATTGTTGAGTGCTGTATAGAAGTCGCGGTGTCCGCAACCTTGGCACAATGCTGGTGGACGGGGAACAGTTACTTGTGAAGCGGCATTGAGTTCCATTTCGGGTAACTTCAAGGCTTTGCGTACGCAGTCGGGAGTTAATTCGCCAGTGCGAGGCAGTGTGCCATCGATACGTCCCTTAATTTCAATGGGTGATTCGAGTATGCCTCTCAGTTTCTGTTCAATCAAGGGTTGACCTTCTTCCATTACTATCAGACTCTTGCACTCGCTGGCAAGGCGGCGAACCATAGCCTTGGGAATGGGATATTGTGAAATTTTCAGCACAGGGTAGGGGCAACCATTAGGATAATTCTCCATCAGGTAGTTATAGGCAATACCGCAGGCAATGATTCCCATCGACTTGTCGGCGCCGTCAATGTAGCGGTTAAATCCCATAGTCTCGGCTTGCTTTTCAAGCGAAGCATAGTCCTTGATGAGTTGCACATTGCGCACCTTGGCATTGGCGGGCAGCAGCACCCATTGACGCTCGTTTTCGGGGAAGTGAATCTGGTTCTCTTCGCGAATTTCGCCAGTTTCAACTTCAGCGCGAGAGTGAGCCATGCGGGTTGTCAGTCGCATGAGCACAGGAATTTTGTTGCGTTCCGAGAAGTCGTAGGCTTCCTTTACCATGTGGTAGGTCTCTTGCTGTGACGACGGTTCGAAGCACGGTATCATCGCAAAGTCGGCGTAGAAGCGCGAGTCCTGCTCGTTTTGTGACGAGTGCATCGATGGGTCGTCGCATGCAACTACCACCAGACCGCCGTTGGCTCCAGTCATGCCTGAGTTGACAAAGGCGTCGGCACACACATTCATGCCCACATGCTTCATGCACACCAGCGCGCGTTTTCCGCTGTACGACACACCAAGAGCAGCCTCCATGGCAGTTTTCTCGTTGGCACACCAGTCACTGTGTACATTGCGCTCTTTTGCAAGCGGATGCTGTTGGATAAACTCAGTAATTTCGGTCGACGGAGTACCGGGATATGCATACACACCCGTGAGGCCTGCATGCAGTGCTCCTAACGCAAGCGCTTCGTCGCCAAGTAGAAGATTTTTGGTTCTCATACTTTGGTATTAATGTTTTAGAATTTATAAATAATATTAGTTTTTAGTTGTCTTATAATAATGGACTACGAATTTACTATGAAATCTTGAATTGGGCAAGTTTTTCGGTCTCTTTTTAAGAAAAAACTGCAAAACGGTTGCTCATAGCGCGCGCTGTGGCAAAAACCATGGGCGCGTTATGTGCCTTTCTGTCTGTTAGGATTCCTTGATTAATGCTATCAACCGAAGTCTTGAATAAACGAGGTTAGATTTTGTCCTTGCTTGAGGTTGAGTTTCTTGCGCAAGCGGTATCGGGCAGTTTCAATGCTGCGGAGGGTGGTGTTAAGCAGTGATGCCATTTCCTTGCTGCTCAATCCCATGCGCAGGTAGGCGCACAGTTTCTTGTCGTTGGCCTTGAGATCGGGGAACTGCTCGGTGAGCTTCTTCATGAAGTTGTCATAGACCAGGTTAAAGTTTTCTTCAAACTTCTCCCAGTTCTCGTCTTCCTTGATGTTGCGCTGAATGCTGCGCCTCACATCCTTGATCATTTTGTTGACAGTGGTCTTAGGTGTGTCTTTCCCAATGATTCCTGAGAGTTCCTGCATCTGTTCATCCAGTTCCTGGAGCATGTCGTTTTTGCGCACAAGATTCATGGTTGAGTCGGCAAGTTGGCTTGACTTGTGTTTCAAGTCGATGACCAACTGCTCGTTGCGAAGTTTTACCAATTCCTTTTCTTTCTTCTCTTCTTCAATTTGGAACAAAGCCTCTTGCTCGCGCAACTGTCGCTCTTTTTCGGCCTTGATGCGCTCGAGTTCCCTTTGTGACCGTTTTATCAAATACTTGATGAACCACCATGCTGCCAAGATTGCAAGCGTGAAATAGATGAAATAGGCCCACCAGGTTTCATACCATGCTGGCAATATCTCAATCTCGATTTTTGCTTCGCTGGTTGTGTTGTAAAGCATGTCATGGGCCTTGACATGGAACACATATTTTCCTTTGCTCAGCTTGGTGTATTCCTTTGCAGTGGCAACAGTGGGCGAACTCCAGCCACGATCGTAGTTTTCGAGATAATAAGAGTAACTTACTGCTTGATTGTCACGGAATTCAGGCAACACATACTCAATGCGCAACGAGTTTAGGCTTTTGGGGATGACAAGTTTCTCAACCGATGTTGCCTGGTTCTTCTCGTAGAGGATTGTGTCGTTTGCATTGGTAGAGTAAACGCTTCGCACAAAAACTTGCTCTGGTTTTCTTGCCGCAGTAAACTGGTGATTCATCACATAGAAACCATTGTCATAGTTCATGAGTGTGTGGTTGTTGTCAAGAAATCCCATGTGCCCCAAACTCATTTGCAAGCGGTTGATGACATTGGTGTAAGCAAAGCTCTTGACATTGTATTGGCCGTTTGATTTTTTCTGAGCAATAGCGAGATAATTGGGCTTATAGGCCCATAAATCCTTTGAAGGGGTCTCTATAACTCTGAGTGCAGCCCCATAGGTGTTGAAAATCTTGTTAATGTTATCGGCCTTCACGAGTTGGTGGCTCGATCGGTTGTAGGTTTTGAATCCATCGGCTGACGAAATATAAACTTTGCCGTCGATTCTACATATCAGGTTATTGTCGTCGGCAGTCAAGCCATGACCCTGGTGAAAGTATTCAAGTCGGGTCACATGCGTCAAGTCATCGCTCAGATTAAAGTGATACACACCTTGTTGCCAGTGGCTTAGCCAGATGCTTCCGTCGTTGTCTTCAATGAATCCGCCACTCGATAGGTCGATACCTTTTACCCTGTTTTGCAGTTGAAACGCATTGCCATTCTTCTTGAGAATGACAAAACCGTTGTAATCGCATGCAAGGATGTATCCTGGATGCTTGTGGAGCTCAACAAATCCCCAGGTACCGCTTAGTTTGTCAATCTTGTGTGCTGTGTTTCCTTCAATGACAAAGGCACCATTGTCGCATCCACATAGCAATGAACCCATCACATTTTGTAGTGACCACACCTGTCCAGTGATTCCGTGAATGTATTGAGGGCGTTCAGGAGTGATCGATGTCTGTAGGGGGTAATCGGTAACATAAACACCTTGATTGGTGCCAAGATAGAGCATTTGCTGGTGAATGATGGAGGCATATCCCGTTCCGGCGCTATTGTTGCTGCCAAGCAGGTCTTTGCACGCCACGTCAATCATCACATAGGCGATGCCATTGTCAAGTCCCAGCCATAGGTTGCCCGACTTGTCGAATTTCATCGACAAGATGGTGTTGTTGTTTAGACCAGTATTGTTGTTGACATAATAATTGATGCCAGTATTAAGATCTTTGATGATTGCGCCGTCGCGCACAGTGCCAAACACGAGATGATTGCGGTGGAGAGTGGTGCAGAAAACCTGACTCTTCTTGAGCTGTTCGTTGATGTCAAGAGGGTAGGGTTTGCATTGCCCGTTGCGATAAGCAAATGCCCCATGATTTGCCGTGACAAAAATGATTTCTCCTTTTTCTAACGAAACCACCCCTCGCACCGCTTTGCCCTTTAACATATCCATTCCAGGCATTGCTACAAGGCGGCCATTTGAGTACTTATAAATACATTCTAATGCCGAAATAAACAGGTTGCCGTCGGCATAGGCGGCATTCTCAATTCTATATTTAACAGGGTGAATAATGATTTTGCCGTTATCTTTCAGTATAAAAATGTGATTTTTGGCTTGAAATGCGATATCAGTTCCCAAATCAAGTATTTTCCATATTTCACCAAAAGTGTGTATTTTTGAAATGACACCAGTCGATAGCGATTTGTATTTGTATCCTTTGTTTTTGCCGTTGCTGTAGAAATAGCCGAATTCATTGGTTGCACCCACAAAAATTCGTCTTGACTTCTGGTGATATAGCACCGACCTGACATTAGTGAAATTGGGTACTTGATGCGACGACCAATCATCGCTGTCGAAGATAAACAGGCCGTTGTTGTTGGCAAAAAGCAGGCTTCCGTCGCCCATTTGGTCAATTGCCCAGTTTTGTGTTCCTCCTTTATAATCTTGGGTGCTGAAATTGCGCAGCAAAGGAAGCTGACTAAAGGCTCTTGATGGTAATAGTCCGATAATGAGCAAGATATATAAAAGTCGTTTCATGTCGGTTTTGATTGAGATCTTATTGTGCAAAGATAATACAATGATTCCTATTTTCAAGCATAATTGTGAGAGTTTTTTAAATTGTGGTTGT
>CACXLJ010000005.1 GCA_902768435.1 uncultured Bacteroidales bacterium
AGCGTGAGGGTCCCACCTCTTCCCATTCCGAACAGAGAAGTTAAGCCTCACCACGCCGATGGTACTGCGAAAGTGGGAGAGTAGGTAACCGCCCCTTAATTTGGAAAGGCTCTGGAGTTTACTCCAGGGCCTTTTCTGTTTAACGGCACAGGTGACCAGCGCTGCCGCTATTGTGCAGTGCCATCGGCGTGGTACCACGCCAGATGGTACGATTTAGTGGGAGAGTAGGTAACCGCCCCCTAAACCGAGAGGAGTCAGCAATGGCTCCTCTTTTTTGTGCCCTGGATGGCAGCGAGGTGGCGGTCGCCACAGGTGGCGCCCCTACAGTGAGCCTTGAAGATAGCCGTCCTGGCCGCTCTAGTAGCGCTAGATGTTCTAGTTTTTCTAGTAGCTCTAGCTGCTCATTTGGTGGCGCTAGATAATCTAGAAGATCTAGAGGAACTAGAAATTCTAGAATTGCGGGGTGCTGAGCAAACTGCTAGTGTTGCTGGGAGCTCCTCGATAGTGCGATAGACACAAGAAACCCTGGAGGGTGATTCCAGGGTTCCTTGTTATTAAGTTTTCTGGTTGCTTCAGTGAGCGCACTTCGGGGTACCAGCATCCCACTTTTAAATAGATCAAGTGCTCAGGTTGCTTGGGTTACTTCTCTTCGAAGTAGAATTCCATGCTGAGCATCTCAAGCGGCCGGTCGAGTGCGATGGCGGTAAAGGGCACCATGGTGTAACTGGTCTTCTCGCCCTTATCCACTTTGTAGTTGAATATCACGGCATTACCGTTCTCTAGCACGCTCTCGGGATACATGCTCACCACGCGGTTGGTCTCAGGCAGAATGACCGCCAGCACAAACTGCGTCTTGAAGTTCACTGGGGTGGGGGTTCCGTTGGTGCCCATCACGGCAGCCTCGCCAAAGATGTTGCGGAACTCCTCCTCGCTGGTGATGATTTTGCGTTCTATCTTCTTCACCTTGTGTGTGTTAACCACATAGTAGTTGTGCAGCTCAGTAAACCCTATGGGATAGGCTTTGGCCATCACTTTCCGGGATATGGAGCACTGCGTGATCATGAGCAGCGCAGCGGCGCATGCGACGATTGCGAGTAGTTTCTTCATAGTTTATGCTATTTTTTGATGATGTTGTCGTAGTAGAACTTGAGCACATCGCTTGCGGCCACAAACGACGACTGCTTGCTGTCGAGCACCATCTCTTGCTTCACCTGCAGCAGGCGCTCAATCTCGGGATCGTTGTAGAAACGCGACTTAAGTTGCTCGTTGATAGTCTCATACATCCAGTATTTCTCTTGCTGGCGGCGGCGCTCCTCGAAGTAGCCGTTGCCGTGCACAAACTCGAAATAATCGTCAACAATCTTCCACAGCTTGTCGATGTTCAGGTTGTAGTAGCCCGAGTAGGTGGTCACCTGTGGCAGGAAACCGCTGGGAGGCACGGGATAGAGGTGCAGCGCGTTGCGGAATTCCAGCGCCTGGCGATTGGCGCGGTCCACATTGTCGCCGTCGGCCTTGTTGATGCCAATGGCATCGGCCATCTCCATAATGCCACGCTTGATGCCCTGCAGCTCGTCGCCTGCGCCTGCAATCTGGATGAGCAGGAAGAAGTCCACCATCGAGTGCACAGCCGTCTCGCTCTGGCCCACACCCACAGTTTCAACGAATATGTTGTTGTAGCCGGCAGCCTCGCACAGCATGATGGTCTCGCGCGTTTTGCGGGCCACACCGCCCAGCGAACCGGCCGAAGGTGAAGGGCGAATGAAGGCTCGCGGATGCACCGAGAGCTGCTCCATGCGCGTTTTGTCGCCCAGAATGGAGCCCTTGGAGCGCTCGCTCGACGGGTCGATGGCCAGCACCGCCAGTTTGTCGGTTTCGCAGCGGTTCAGCACATAGGTGCCAAACACATCGATCGAGGTGCTCTTGCCCGCTCCTGGCACGCCTGTGATGCCAATGCGGCGACTGTTGCCCGTGTGCGGCAGGCATTTCTCGATCACCTCCTGCGCAATCGCCTGGTGCTCGGTAGCAAGGCTCTCGACGAGCGTCACCGCCTGTCCCAGCACCGTGGTGTTTCCTTTCAGGATGCCCTCCACATAGTCGTTCACGGTGAGTTGCGGGCGTTTCTTGCGTTTCTTGATATAGGGGCTCACAATGGGTGGCTGCTCCACTCCCGCATTCACTTGCAGTCCAGTGTATTGCTTGTCGTTTTCGGGGTGTTGCATAGTCACCGCTTTGCTGTGTTTCTTGATTTCCTGGTTGCTCATATCTTAGTTAAGTGTTTTCATTTATTTCTGGTTCAATCCCACCAACCTCACCGTCTGTCGTGGCCGATAGGGGTCGTTGGTAATCACGGTGAGTGTGGTGTTGAGCACCGCTTCCTGCAGGCCGTTCACCGTCACGCTGATGGTCGCTTTCTTGCCCTTTTTCACCGTCAGCATGTCGGCCTGCGCCGTGATGTGCCCGTCGGGGATGTAGAGCCGCCTGATCACGAGGTCGCGTTTCCCTTCGTTCTTGATGGTGAGCGTGCTCGTGGCCGCCTCGTTGTGGGTCAGCGTGCCAAAGTCCAGCTTGTCGGTCGAGAACACTGCCTCGGGGGCTTCGCGCCGCTCCTTGTCGCTCAGCCGTGTGAAGTCCTCCTTCACCTGTGCCATGACGGTGAACGGCATGGTGCTGATGGCGGTAGAGTCGGCCAGCGGAAAGGTCTCGATGGCGATTGTGTCGGTGTTCAGGCCCCAGAGTGGCGCTTTCCACGAGTCGTAGAATAGCGAGATGGTCACCAGTTTGCCCGGAATGATGGTGTCGGGCAATGCCCTCGCGGTGATGTGTGCGGGCAGTCCCGTGATGCGTGCCCGCATGGGCTCTTGGGCGGTGTTGTAGCCCGTGAAGTAGGCCTCTCGCCAGCGCCCTTTGGTCACCTCGCCCAGCGGCAGGCTGTTATGAGTGAATCTGATGGCTCCGTCGCCATAGGGGTATTTTTCGTCAACGCTCTCGGGCGAACCTATCACGATGCCTTTCACCACAATCACCGATTTGCGTGGCGTGGTGTTGGAGTACACCAGCACATCTTTCTGGAATTCACCAGGAATGTTGCGTGAGTAGAAACTCAGTTGCACCGCTGCCGTGTCGCCAGGGGCGATGGGCGTGCGCGGATACTCGGCCACAGTGCAGCCGCACGAGGGCCGCACCTGCGTGATCACCAGCGGTTCGTTGCCCGTGTTCACAAAGGGCATCAGGCAGTCGACCTTTTTCAGCGTGTCGCTGAAGCTGCCGTAGTCGTGCACCGTCTTGAGCCAAGTGAGTTCGGGCTGCGCCCATGCCGTGCACCCCAGGAGCATCATGACCATGAAGGCGAAGCAGAATCTTTTAGAGGACATAAACGGTTGCACTAAAACTGATTACGATTTATTTGTCAAGACTATTTCTTCTCGCGTTTGGCAGGGATGATGGTACCCTGAATTTGCAGCACCGAGCGTGGCTCGCGGCCATTGGTTTTCACCTTGACGGTCTTCTTGAACGCTCCAGCGCGCCCTATGGGGCTGAAGGTCACCTTGATGGTCCCCTTCTTGCCAGGCTTGATGGGCTTGGTGGGATATTCGGGCCGGGTGCAGCCGCACGATGCAGTCACATTAGTGAGAATCAGTGGCTTATTTCCGGTGTTGGTGAATTCAAACTTATGTGTCACAGGACCTTTCGATTCCTTGATGGTGCCAAAGTTGTAGGAGATTTCCTTGAAGGTGATCTCGGCATAGTCATTGTCCTGAGCCTCTGTCGTCAGTGTCATGGCGAGCAACAGCAGCATCGTGTTTATAAGTCGTTTCATTGCAATGCGGTTTTTTTAGTTAGAATGCAAATATACAATAAAGTTTACACATTAGTTCGATTTTATCGTTTTTTAATGATTCATCCGCCCCCTCTCCACCCTCAACCCTCACCCCTCAACCTTCAACCCTCAACTCTAAACTCTCACCCCTCAACCGCGATCCCTGCTCGCCTCTCCACCCTCAACTCTCCACCCTCAACCCTCAACTCTCAACCCTCAACCGCGAGCCCTGCTCGCCTCTCCTCGCAATTTGCTCATTCGGCCCGAAATGCTTACCTTTGTGGTGTAACAACACAACGCATTGCCTATGCCCGACCAGTTTTCCCGTACCCGCATGCTGCTCGGCACGCCAGCCATGGAGGTGCTCGCGCGCAGCCGTGTCGCCGTCTTCGGCGTGGGCGGCGTGGGTGGCTATGTGGTCGAAGCCTTGGCCCGCAGCGGCGTCGGAGCCCTCGACCTCATCGATAACGACAAGGTCACCATCACCAACCTCAACCGCCAGATCATCGCCCTCATAAGTACCCTCGGCCAGTATAAGGTGGATGTGGCGGCCGAGCGCATCCACGACATCAACCCCCAGTGCCAGGTGCGCACCCACAAACTCTTCTACCGCGTGTGCAATGCCGACGAACTCGACCTCACCCCCTACGACTATGTCGTCGACTGCATCGACACCGTCAGCGCCAAAAAGGAGATTGTTCGCCGATGCACCCGCTTGGGCATACCCTTCATCTGCAGCATGGGCGCCGCCAACAAGTTCAACCCCATGGCGTTCCGCGTGTGCGACGTCAGCAAGACCAAGAACGACCCCCTCGCCAAGGTGCTCCGCAAACAGTTGCGCCGCGAGGGCATCAACCACTTCAAGTGCGTCTGCAGCGACGAGTTGCCCACCGAACCCCTTGAGCCCGTGATCGAAAACGAACAGTATGTCCCCGCCAGCAACGCCTATGTCCCCGCAGCCGCCGGCCTCCTCATCGCCAGCCAAGTCATCCACGACCTCCTCCATCCCACCACCACCGAGTAATCTTCCCTCACACATAGTCGCTTTTTTGTTTGGTGCCAATCGTTCTCTCACAAAGCGCGGACTGGTTTTTGTCCCACAAAGGGGCTGGCACGCTAAGCCGCGCGGTGCGCGGTTCTTTTTTAGACAGAAGGACAAAAGGAGAAAAAAGACAGAAGAACAAAAGGACAGAAGATTTTTGAGGGATGGCGGGGATGGGTGGAACTTTTGAGACGGCGGGGAAAGCTGGGAAAGGCGGGAATTCGGGGAAAGCTGGGAAAGGCGGGAAATTGTGGAAAGTTGGGAATTCTGGGAAAGCTGGGAAAGTTGGGAAAACTGGGAATTCTGGGAAAACTGGGAATTCTGGGAAATTGTGGAATTGGCTGATTGACAGATGATTGAAAAATTTTGGTAGAACGAAGGTGGTATGAAAACGGTGACGAAGGTGGTATGATGGCATTGACGAAAGTGGTATGATAGTCCTCCACGAATTTCCACAAATGAATCGTGAATTGAATGGATGACGACACGAATATGGTATGCATCTTTTCAGGAGTAAAGATGGTCGAGATCGGCCATCTTTTTTGAGAACGGGGAATGGATATAGTGGGTGTTGACATGGGGGAAATAAAGTTTTGAGTTGAGGGTTGAGAGTTGAGTTCGTGGGGGCGAAGATAGGGGAAATGGAGCGTGGGTAATAGTTCAAAAACACATAAATAAAGAAGATAAAGGAGGGGAATAGAAGGTTTTTTCGAGGGAATTTTGTAAATTTGCGATATTATGAGGAATTATGATTTAAATATTAATACCATTGACATTAGTGAAGATGATTTACTTAACTTGGGTGACGGAATTTTGGAAACTTTGCTGAAGGACCGCACAACAGGTGGCAATATCATCTTGGCTTGCAATGATTATGAAAGCTTAGGTGATGGTTTTTCGTTTGACAATGAAATAACGATAGAAAAAATCACTGGAAAGTATAATCAACTCATTCAGCCACGCATTGCAAAAGAGAAAAATGACCAACGCCAGCGTTCACGGAATATGGCCGAGGTTTTCACACCCTCTTGGATATGCAATGCACAAAACAACCTTGTTGACAATGCTTGGTTTGGTCGCGAAAATGTTTTTAACACTGAGGTGAACGAGAGCGACACCCATGGCTGGATAACAAAAACCGAACCTGTCACCGTTTTTCCTGATGGAAAAGACTGGAGGGCTTATGTGAAAGAGCCACGCATGGAAATCACTTGTGGCGAGGCTCCATATCTGGCGAGCAGGTATGACACAACCACAGGCGAACTCATTCCTGTGAACAAGCGCATAGGCCTGCTTGACCGCAAATTACGGCTGGTACATGAGAACACGCCTACTGAACGCAAGAAAAGAAATATTGAGCTTTGGCGCAACTGGGTATTAAGGGCATATCAGTCGACCTATGGTTTTGAATGGCAGGGCGATAACCTTTTACTCGCCCGCGAAGCCATGCTGATAACTTATGTTGAGTATTATAACCATAAGTGGAATGCCATGCCCGACACCTCGGCCTTGAAAAAGATTGCCGAAGTGATTTCATGGAATATCTGGCAAATGGATGGGCTCACTTATGGCATCCCTGGCTCTGAACCCAAAGAAAAAATGGCTATTCCAGAACAGCAAGGCGTTATTTTTGAAGAAACCGTGCAAATCTCTCCCTGCGAGCGCTTGTGCCGCGTTATGGAGTGGACATCTTGTGAACCGCTGAAAGGCAAAGAAATGATTTTCAAGGAACTATTAAAACAATAACATATGGCAATCACCCTACAAACAACCGAATACAATGTAATATATGTTCTCAGTAAGGGCGACATTAACGGAGCGTTGAAAATAGGCAAAACCAGCGTTCACAGTTATGATGTTGAATCGCTAACTCCTAATTGCAAGGAGTTGATTGAAGCGACCGAAAAGCGTTTAAAGGACCTAGGAACATATGGTGTTACTGACATAAAAATAGAGTATACCGAGGTTGCATGGTTTGAGAACTCTAAGGGTCAAATAATGGCCTTTTGGGATCATGATGTGCACGATGTACTCACAAACAGTCAATATAAAAAACGAGTAATTAATTCAAGTTATGGTAATGCCGATGAATGGTTTGAGGTGGATGTTGAGACCGCCAAGAAAGCTATAAAGGCAGTAAAAGAAGAAAAAGAAAAAATTGACGGTCCTGTAGTAACAGGCAAGAAGAGAGTAGAAATCGTATTCCGCACTGAACAGGATAAGGCCATTCAGGACACGGTTACGCATTTCAATAATGATGGCGAAAAAATGCTGTGGAATGCCAAGATGCGTTTTGGCAAAACCTTGTGCGCACTAGAGCTGATTAGACAGATGGGGTTCAAACGAACACTTATTCTCACTCATCGCCCGACCGTCAGAAAAGGCTGGTTTGAAGACTATCACCTTATTAAGTTCCAGAATTATGAATATGGCTCTAAAGATGGAGACAAGTTTGCCAGTCTTGACGAAGATGATGTGAAAGGGAAAGATTTTGCCACCCTTCAAAATCATCTGTCAAGTGGTGAAATATCTGGCTATGTCTATTTTGCTTCGATGCAAGATTTGCGAGGTTCTAAAAAAGTATCAAAAAAGGGCATAGACAAAAACAATGAGGTGTTCAAGAATGAATGGGATTTTATTATCTTGGATGAAGCCCATGAAGGCACACAAACGGAACTTGGAAAGAATGTTGTCAATGAGCTGACTGAAAACAATAATCCAAAACTGCTCTATCTTTCAGGCACACCATATAATATTTTATCACAGTTCGAAGATAAAGAGATATATACATGGGATTATGTGATGGAGCAGACTGCTAAGGAGAATTGGGAAAAAGAGCACCCTGATGAAAAGAATCCTTACGCCGGTCTTGCGCGCATGAACATTTACACTTATCATCTTGGCGATGTGTTTGAAGTCAACAACTATATGCAAAGTGATGATGACTTCTTCAATTTTGCTGAGTTTTTCAGAGTATGGTCAGAAGAGAACAGTAAAGAAATGCCATCAACTGCCAAAGTGGGAGATTTTGTTCATGAAGACGATGTTAAGAAATTTCTTGACTTATTGTGTGAAGAATCGCCAGAGAGCAACTACCCATTTTCGTGCGACGAGTTCCGTCGGGCATTAAGCCACACCCTGTGGATGGTTCCTGGTGTTGCACAGGCCCAAGCATTGGAAGCCATGATTCTCAAGCACCCATTGCACACTAAAATGGGTTATTATATTGTGAATGTGGCTGGTGAGGGTAGCAAGATAGCAAGTTCGGATCCCGATGACATAAAAATTGACAAATTGGCCAAAGATGCTTTGACAAGAGTAGAACTTGCCATAAGGGGAAAAGCCGAAGAGCAACTAGAACCACATCAGAAAACCATCACTTTGTCGTGTGGTCGCCTTACCACTGGCGTATCGGTTCCCGAATGGACTGGTGTTTTTATGTTGTGTGGTGGTTACAACTCAGGCGCAGCAAACTTCATGCAGACCATATTCAGATGTCAGACCCCATTTAAGAATGGTGCTATAAAAACGAACTGTTATGCATTTGATTTTGCTCCTGACCGCACATTAACCGTAATAGACGACTGGGTGGCCATGACGCCTATAGGGCAGCATGGTAGCGGAAGTTCATCAAGTGGTTCACATAACCAAAAGGTGGCTTCGCTGCTTCGTTTCTGCCCCGTGATTGCTATGAATGGTAGCAGTGAAACCAAATATGATGCCATCAGTTTTGTGCAACGAGTGAATGATGCCTATACTGAGTTTATTGTCAAAAACGGATTTAAGGGCAAAAAACTGGTTAAGGATTTTGCATCGTTCAATGAGAGCGATTATGAATTGCTCGAAAAAATCGGGAAACTCATTGGTGGAGGAAAAGTAAAGACAGGAACAAATGGTGAAATTGTTCTCACGGGGGCAGGTTTAACCGGCAAAGCATGGACATGCGAGAAATGTGGCGCTAAGGGTCAGACAGGCCTCACATGCGAAGTGTGTGGAGCAAAGGCCCCACAAAAGCCACCTAAACCTCAAACATGGAAATGCAATAAATGCAATCATGAAGGCAATACAGGTGCAACTTGCGATAACTGTGGTGAACCAAAGCCAGTAAAACCATCGAAAGGCTGGAATTGTCCTAATTGTGGTCACTCGGGGAACCATGGTAATGTTTGTGATAACTGCAACGCACCTAAACCCAAAACCTCAAAACAGGAATCAGACCGCAGGAGAAGAGCACAAAATGTGCTTGACCAGATTTTTGTGAGGTTGCCTTTATTGCTCTTTGGTGCAGTTGAAGATGCCACTTCGCTTACAATAGATGAACTAATCAGTAATCAAGTGATTGATGACAAGTCGTGGGAAGAATTCATGCCCAAAGGATTCACCAAACCGATGATGAAACAAATAGGTCACTTGATTAGAATAGACCGACTCATTGCCAGTGCAACTCGCACTATAGATGAGGCAAAACAGGCCGACGAATTACCGATTGAGCAACGCATTGTGGCGATGGCGAAAATGATATCACGCTTCCATTTCCCTGACAAGGAAACGGTGCTGACCCCGTGGCGGGTGGTGAATATGCACATGACCGACACATTGGGCGGTTATGATTTTTATGATGAAAAGCATGAGCAACTGCTTGATGAACTGCGACTTGTTGAAAAGGAAGGTATTACGGACACCGTTTTCCTTGACCCAGATAGTAAAATACTGGAAATCAATTCAAAATCGGGTGTTTATCCACTATGGTTGGCTTGCACACTATGGAAACTGCAACGCCGTCCCGACATGTCAACTGAAGAAGATTGGGACTTGTGGAAATCGGTGCTTGAAAGGAACTTGTTTGTGGTGTGCAAGACCCGCATGGCTGAGAAAATCACGAGGCGTGTGCTGGTTGGTTATCGTACCGACTTGCATGTAAACACAGTCAGTTTCGACAATCTAATTGAAAGAATTAAAGACAAGAAACAATTAGAAACGTTAATTCAAGATATTAAAAATCCAGCTAGTTATAATAATAAGACTTTCAAAGATATGTTAGAATTTAAAGCAATCGTAGGAAATCCTCCGTATCAAATCACTGTAGCAAAGAATGCGTCAACTCATGGGCAACCCCCAATCACTAATATTTTCCAATTCTTCCAAATACTAGCAGACAATATAAACCCAACATATTCTTCATTAATATATCCAGCAGGTAGATGGATACAAAGATTTGGAAAAGGTTTAGATAAATTTGGGAAAGAACAGATTAATGATAAACATCTATATTCTGTTACAGTTTATTCTGATTCAAACTATGTTTTTAAAGACATTGATTTACCTGATGGTATATCAATAGTACTAAAGGTTTTTACAAAAGAATCTGATGGATTTCTCTATAAATTTGATAATGAGAAAACTATTCGTCTAGACAATCCTAAAGATACAATAATGCCATTAAATCCACATTTTAATGGAATTATTAATGTGATTAATGTGAAAGTGAAAGAGAAGAATTTTAAGTTTCTGAATTCATCAATACTATCTCGTGAAGTGTTCTCTATTCCTAGCAGTTTTGTGGAAGAAAATCCCACTTTGGTTCGTGAGTACAATCCAGGTGATAAATATGATCTCCAACATGAGATTAAACTTTTCACTAACGACAAAAAAGGAAAAGCAGGCCGCGCAAGATGGTATATAGCCAACCGTGATGTGATAACTAGTGGAGTCGAGTATCTTGATAAATGGAAAGTTATTGTTTCAAGTGCCAATGCTGGAGGACAGAAGCGAAGCAATCAGATAGCTGTTGTTGATAATCATAGTGCATTTGGTCGCTCGAGAGTGGCACTTAAAACATTTGATACTGAAAAAGAGGCTCGAAACTTTTATGCCTATGCCCAAAGTGAGTTGATTCGTTTTGCGTTTTTGCTTACTGATGAAGCGCTGACTTCGTTAGGAAAATGGGTGCCCGATATACTGGACTATTCAGATGACAATGGCATTATTGACTTTAATAAAGACATTAATGAACAGCTCTATAAGTTATTTAATATTGATGATGATATGCAGAAGCATATCAAGAGCGTTTTAGCAGCGAAAGAATAAGTTATATAAGCCCCAATAATTAAAGGTATGAAACGAAAACGTAAGTCAATACGATTTACAAAGGCACTTATTGGTGAATTAGAGTTAACAAATTCTTGTGTGTCACAATATTGGTTAGCGCATTACTATTATTATAAAGTAAAAGAGACATCTAAAGCAAAATATTACATAGACAAAGCCTTACGATTATATAATACCAACGGCGTTAATATTTCTTATGCTTTTGATAGTGTAGAAGTATTGAGTCTATATAATCAATTTAAGGAAAAGAATCTATTTGGACTTGCTGGAACAATATATTCAATGTTTTCACCATCCCTTTACGATATATCTTTAGATTCTTTCAAACATTATTTTTATCTTCTCCAAAATAATATTCCAAATGAGATCAATGCAGTTGGCGATGTTATTTTATACTCATTCCGTAGCACAACAAAATATAACAAATCCGACATAACCAATAATACGCTTAATATGGCTCGCCCTACTACAATGAACGACCCATTTGACAGCATCGCATATATATGGAACGACTTAGAACATCTTAAAGGAATTGTCAAAGATCCCAGTCATTTAAGCGTTTTTGTTAAAGCATTTGAGTATTTTCGTATTCGTAGTTTCATAACAAGCAGTAAGCCTGGTTTACGATACAAAGAAGATGATACTATATTAGAAGACATTCTAATGTGGTCTCACTATGCTGAAAGCCATAAAGGTATGTGCGTAAAGTATCGCTTAACCCCGGAATATTTTTCTTTCCGAACTGATAACAACGGCACATATCATTATCGAGAATTACGCCCCATCAAATACGTAAAAAAAGACAAATTAAAGAAAACTGTCAGAGGGATTAATACTCAAAGAGCATTTTTTCAAAAAAGTGCTTTTTGGGAAAAGGAAAACGAAGTGCGCCTATTAAGCTTTAATACGCAAGAAGATGGTCCATATTTTCAAGAGCCACTTGACAATGGAGCAGCTGTTGTTGAAATTATTTTTGGCTATAAGTCTACAAAACGTTTCCGCAATTCAATAATAAAGTCTGTCAAAGGTAAAAGCATAATATTCAGTTTTATGGATATGGTGAAATACGATAATGTTTACAAGCTAATCAAACGTCCACTATAATCTAAAATTATAACTCCATTTCCACGGTGACGTGAGAATGTTTTTTAATTTTGTGTGAGCCTCGGAACGCTGACGCGATCCAGGGCTTTTTCTTGCTTACGACATTGATGTCGGGAGCAATGTGTCGCATACCAACCGCTGTGATGTGGCGGGACGATAGCGCTGAGGGGGTTGCCTCTGGCGACATGGATGAGGGGCGTGTGTCCCTCCTTGATTGTGGCTATGCCTCAATCAAGGAGGGTTACCGCAGAGGGCACCCTTGCGGGTGTGGGGCGGTGGATGATGGTGGCAATAGGGATGGCACAAGGGCGGCAACGGAACGGCACAAGGGCGGCAACGGGAGTTGCCGCATAGAGGGACAGGGGACACTCGGCAACGGTGTTGCCGCACAGAGGGACAGGGGACACTCGGCAACGGTGTTGCCGATTACTTGACGGCACAGAGGGCGGCAACGGTGTTGCCGCACAGAGGGACAGGGGACACTCGGCAATGGTGTTGCCGATTACTTGACGGCACTGTGGCGGTGGGAGCAACTGCAGCTCTACTACTCAACTGCTCAACTATTCAACTACTCTACTGCTCAACTGCTCAACTGTTCAACTGCTCTATTACTCAACTACTCTACTACTCTACTGCTCAACTACTCTACTACTCAACTACTCTACTATTCAACTACTCTACTGCTTTACTATTCTACTGTTTTACTGCTTTGAGTCTTAAAAAAACATAAAAGGGCCGATTAAGGAAATTTTTCCTTAATTAAATTATGCCATTGCGAAATAAATGCTTAATTTTGTGCCAAATTATTGAAAGCAAAAAAGAAAATAAATAATAACTTAAACTCTTTAAAGAAAATGGCAAGGTTTAAAAAAGAAGATTTAGCAACAAAGTATGGTATTACCGGAACAACTGAGGTGCTCTACAACCCCACCTATGAAGTGTTGTTTAATGAGGAAACTAAGCCCGGATTGGAGGGCTACGATGTGGGTCAGGAAACCGAACTCGGCGCCATCAATGTGATGACCGGCGTGTTCACCGGCCGCTCGCCTAAAGACAAATTCATTGTCATGGACGAGAACTCTCGCGACACCGTGTGGTGGACTACTCCTGAATATAAAAACGACAACAAACCCGCCTCGAAAGAGACTTGGGCCGCTCTCAAGCAACTCGCCCAAAAAGAACTCTCGAACAAGAAATTGTATGTGGTCGACGGCTTCTGCGGCACCCACAAGGACACCCGCATGAAAGTGCGCTTCATCATGGAGGTGGCATGGCAGGCTCACTTCGTGACCAATATGTTCATCCGTCCTCAGAACGAGGAAGAATTTGACCAGCCAGGAACCCGACTTCGTGGTGTTTAACGCTTCGAAGGCTAAGGTCGAGAACTATAAGGAACTGGGTCTGAACAGTGACACCGCTGTGGTGTTTAATGTGACCAGCAAAGAACAGGTGATTCTGAACACCTGGTACGGTGGCGAGATGAAGAAGGGCCTCTTCTCGATGATGAACTACTTCCTGCCGCTGAAGGGCATTGCTGCTATGCACTGCTCGGCCAACACCGACATGAACGGCGAGAATACCGCCATCTTCTTCGGCCTCTCGGGTACCGGCAAGACTACTTTGTCGACCGACCCCAAGCGCAAACTCATCGGTGATGACGAACACGGCTGGGACGACGAGGGCGTGTTTAACTTCGAAGGCGGCTGCTACGCTAAGGTGATTAACCTGGACAAGGATGCCGAGCCCGACATTTACAACGCCATTCGCCGCGATGCTCTGCTCGAGAACGTGACTGTGGACGAAAATGGTAAAATCGACTTCGCCGACAAGAGCGTGACCGAGAACACCCGCGTTTCTTACCCCATCTATCACATCAAGAACATTCAGCGCCCCTATAGCCACGGTCCCGCCGCCAAGCAGGTGATCTTCCTGAGCGCCGACGCCTTTGGCGTGCTGCCTCCCGTGTCGATTCTCGACAGCGAGCAGACCAAGTACTACTTCCTCTCAGGCTTCACCGCTAAGTTGGCCGGTACCGAACGTGGTATCACCGAGCCCACTCCCACCTTCAGCGCATGCTTTGGCCAGGCCTTCTTGGAACTGCATCCCACAAAGTATGCCGAGGAACTCGTGAAGCGCATGGAAAAGAGTGGCGCCAAGGCTTATTTGGTGAACACCGGCTGGAACGGCACAGGCAAGCGCATCTCGATTCGCGACACCCGCGGCATCATCGACGCCATCCTGAACCACAGCATCGACAAGGCTCCCACGAAGATGATCCCCTACTTCAACTTTGTGGTGCCCACCCAGCTCGAGGGCGTAGACCCCGGCATCCTCGATCCCCGCGACACCTATGCTAACGCAGCCGAGTGGGAAGAGAAAGCCAAGGACCTCGCAAGCCGCTTCATCAACAACTTCAAGAAGTATGAGAGCAACGAGGCAGGCAAGAAACTGGTTGCTGCAGGTCCCCAGCTCTAATGTGCTGAATCATAGCGTCAGGCTATAATAAAACAAGATTCTATAACTGCAATAAAGGTCACAGCCACTTCGGATTGTGGCCTTTATTATGCAGGGCGAATCAGAGAATTTTTTGAAAAGTGGAAGAATAGTTGTATCTTTGCAGCGAATTAACACAATGTGGGATGCTTCCATAGTTCAACGGATAGAACGTGGGTTTCCTAAACCTAAAATCTGGGTTCGATTCCCAGTGGAAGTACTCAGGAATAATAAATAAGGCATTGCAGACCAATCGTTTGCAGTGCCTTTGCTTTTGTTATTTGTTCTGCCGCCCCTACGGGGCTAGTGGTTTGACGATGTTCGTGTTGCAGGGGTTGCGCCTGCGGCTTACCCCTGCCTATTCTCTGTCGCCCCTACGGGGCTTGTCGAGAAGATGCCATTGGTCCTGATGGGGCTGGTCGAGAAGATGCCATTGGTCCTGATGGGGCTGGTCGAGAAGATGCCGCAATGGGGATTAGCGGCGGATGATGGCGGTGAAGGTGCGGCCAGAGTTGATGCCCAGGCGTCGGGCCGAGAAGTAGCGGTGCGGATTGCAGCGCGAGCATCGGTGCGCTATGGTGATGTGCGACAGCGCGATGCCAGCCTCGTGCAGGGTGAGTTTGTTGGCAAGTTGCAGGTTGATGTGGGCTTTACCAGTGGCTTTGTAGCGGTGCATGATACGGCCGATGTCGAAGCCGCTCTGCTCGAACTGCTGCACCACCTCGTCGCCCACTTCAAAACAGCGCTTGCAGATGCTCACGCCAATGGCAGCCTGCATGTTGGCAGGGTTGGCGCCCATCTGCACCATGCGCTGCACCACTTGGGTGGCGATGCGTGCCACGGTGCCCTTCCAACCGGCATGTGCCACGGCGATGAGACCCGTCACGGGGTCGGCGATGACGATGGGCACGCAGTCGGCGGTGTTCACGCCAATGCACACGCCCGTGAGGGGTGTGATGAGGGCGTCGATGCCCTGCAGGCGCTCGTTGCGCTCGTCGAAGTTGAGTTGCATGAACTGGCTGTCGATGACCGCCACGCGGTTGTCGTGGGTCTGACGCGGCATGACCAGGTGGTCGATGGGGATGCGCAGGTGCTCGCACAGGGCAGCGCGGCCCGTGACGACATGAATGGTGCTATCGCCCGTGTAGTTGCACAGGTTGACCTCGCTGTAGGGGTTGGCATCGGCATCGCCCCGCGTGAGGTTGAATGCGGTCACACCCTCGACGGGTGTGGCGAATTTCAGGGGTTCAGACAATAGCATCGTCGGGGTCGGAAACAACTTGGAAATCTTCGTTCTCGTCGCGGAAGTCCTCTTCCCAATACTCTTCGCTCCACTCGCGTTCGTCCTCGTCGAGCATCTTGCCGCCGGCGTCGGGAGCCTCGTCGTCTTCCTCGGGCTTGGCAGCGAAGATGAAGTTGTCCTCTTCCTTGACGCGATGGCGCTCGTCGAGGTCGCGCATAGTGGTAGACTCGGGTATGCGGTTGCGCTCGTCGTTGATGGTGCGCCACAGCAGGTCCTTGAGTTCGGTGAGTCCTTTCTGCGCCACCGACGAGATAAAGAGTGCCTCGATGCCCTCGGGCAGTTCGTCGCGCATCTGGTCGATGAGTTCGTCGTCGAGCATGTCGCACTTGGTGATTGCGAGCACACGGGGTTTCTCGACTAGGTCGGGGTTGAAGGTCTCAAGTTCGTGGCACAGAATGGCGTACTCGCGCCGGATGTCGTCGGCATCGGCTGGAATCATGAACAGCAGCACCGCATTGCGCTCGATGTGACGCAGGAAGCGCAGGCCCAGTCCACGGCCCTCGCTGGCGCCCTCGATAATGCCCGGGATGTCGGCCATGACGAACGACTGCTGGCCGCGGTAGGTGACAATGCCCAGGTTAGGCTCGAGGGTGGTGAAGGGGTAATTGGCAATCTTGGGCTTTGCCGCCGAGATGACCGAGAGCAAGGTTGACTTGCCCGCATTGGGGAAGCCCACGAGACCCACATCGGCAAGCAGCTTGAGCTCGAGGATGATGGCCTTCTCGACACCATGCTCGCCTGGCTGGGCAAAGCGGGGCGTCTGTCGGGTGGCCGACTTGAAGTGGGTGTTGCCCAGTCCGCCGCGTCCGCCCTTGAGCAGTTTCACCACCTGTCCGTCGCGTGTCACATCGCACAGGAACTGGCCCGTCTCGGCGTCGTACACGGCCGTGCCGCAAGGCACCTCGATGGTGCGGTCCTCGCCGTCCTTGCCGGTGCACTGGTTTTCATAGCCCGGCATACCATTGGTGGCGAAGATGTGGCGGGTGAACTTGAGGTGGATGAGCGTCCACAGGTTGCTGTTGCCCTTGAGGTAGATGTGGCCGCCACGGCCGCCGTCGCCGCCGTCGGGGCCGCCTTTGGGCATGTATTTGGCACGATGCAGGTGTGCCGAGCCAGCGCCGCCGTTACCGCTGCGGCACAATATTTTCACATAGTCGATAAAGTTAGATTCTGTTGCCATATAAGTATTGAACTGAATGAGAATGCAAAGTTAAAAAATTAGTTGCGAGTAGGCAAATCAAGCGAGCAAATGGGGTGGGACATCGGGGATGTGCTGGCTGAGGATGCGCAGGGGCTTGGGCAGGAGGTTGTTGGCACGGTTGCCCAGGTTGTTGACCCAACCGATGGGCGTGCCTCGGTGGGTGAGCAGCACATAGCCACGAGGCGCGTCGATGCTCACGGCCAGACCTTGCAGGAAGTGAATGGCGGTGAGGTAGTCGACCTCGGCGGTGCTGAAGGCGTTGCGGTTGAGGGCGGTGGAGTGTGCCAGTGCCCAGTGAGGGACGAGATTCTTGCCCTTGAAAGTGGCAAGCTGGACGCCCGAAAGCAACACATTGACCTTCGACGCCTGCATGAGCTGGACCAGCGGCAGGAGTGACTGGGGTGTGGCTATGGTGGTATCGTCCACATCGCTGTAGACATAGTCGGCCGGTTGGGTAACCCACTGGCGCACCTGTGAGGCGGCAGCCGAGGTCTTGAAGGGGGTTCTTCCCTTCTTGATCTGCATGGTTTTGCAAGGCTGGTCGTCTGGTTTCTGCAGCACTGCCATGAAGAGCCCCTCGCCCCGGGTGCGATGCGGCAGGAAGCGATAGGCGTGCATGGTCGAGTCGATGGCAGGCGTGATGTTCCAGTCGTCTTGAATGGGCACTGGAACCGATGTGGCACCGAATTCGGCAGCAATCCACTCAATCATCTCCTCGTTCTCGCTACGGTTGTAGGTGCAAGTGCTGTAAATGAGCAATCCACCAGGTTTCAGTGCCGGCCACACATCGGCGATGATGGCACGCTGGCGCGCGGCGCATTGCTCGACAAGGGCGGGTGTCCACTGGCTTACTGCCTCGTCGTCTTTGCGCATCATGCCCTCACCGCTGCAAGGCACATCGGCGGCAATCACGTCGAAGCAGTGCTTGAGGTTACCTAATGTGGCAGGCTGGCTACTGGTTACCAGACAGTTGGGTGCGCCCCATTTTGCCACGTTGTCGCACAGGATGCGTGCGCGCGAAGGCACTACCTCGTTGGCCACCACGAGGGAACCTTGCGGCAGAGCCGAGAGTGCAGCTGTGGTCTTGCCCCCAGGGGCGGCGCAGAGGTCGAGGTAGGTGACAGGCGAATTGACGAGCGACTTGATGAGATGCCAGATGAACATGGATGAGGCATCCTGCACATAGTAGCGCCCTGCCTGAAAATCGATGTCGAAGGTGAACTGGGGCCGCTGGTTCAGGTAAAAACCGAGTGGGCACCAGGGCACGGTGTGACCATCGGGAGGAGTGGCTTGCGTCTTGGCATCGTTGAGCCTGATTGCCACCGACGGCTCGGTGCGTGTGATGGCATCGATGAGGTCGCGGGCCTCGTTGGGCAGCGTGTGCTGGATGAGTTTGATGAAATCGGCAGATAAATCCATGTAACCAATAGTTTTTTACAAAATTAATACATTATGCGATTATAGGGAGAATGAAATTGAAAAAAAAATGCTAACTTTGCTCATCCAATCTATTAACATAATGATAAAAAGATACTTATTAACGATATTGACGATGCTGAGTGCTACTGCTTTTGCGGTGGCAGGCATCAGAGGTGATGTGAACAGTGATCTTCGCGTGAATGTGAGCGATGTGTCGACGCTGATTAACAAAATACTTGGCATCAGCGAAATTGACGATGAAATTGCCGATGTGAACGGCGACGGACGCGTGAATGTGAGCGATGTGACCGACCTGATAAACCGCATATTGAACGGCATCGTGGAAAAAACGGGCTACGACTATGTGTGGGACTACGATGCCAAGCAGTTGCCCGAATTGCACATCGAGGTATCGGTGGCCGAGTGGAACCGCCTGCTCACGCTCTATGATGCCAATCATCAAACCAAGCAGTATATTATGGCAAAGCGCGCAACCTTTATCAAGGATGGGCAGGAAACGGTGATTGACAGCATTGGACTGCGGTTGAAGGGCAACACCTCGCGTCGCCGGCCTGAAGGCTGGGGTGGCGGCTGGCTGCACATGACCGACAACGCCGACTGGCACCATGTGCACTTTGGCATAAACTTGCGCAAATATGTGAAAGACGACGAGCACACCATTCAGGGCGTGCGCAAACTGCACCTGAAGTGGTTCAAGGACGACCCCGCCTATATGCGCGAGATGTACTGCTACGACCTGTTCCGCCGCTATGGTGTGTGGACGGCTGCCGACGATGTGTATTGCCGCCTGTGGCTGCATGTGGAGAGCGACAGTACTGAGGCCTATTATGGCGTGTATGAGATGATTGAGCCGGTTGACGAGAATTTCTTGAAACGACGCAAGGACGAGGCTCATTTCGGCACCGCCAAGGGCAACCTGTGGAAGTGTAAGTATGCCAACGGCATGGCGAACCTGAACAACCCCTATAACGGCGATTTCTGGTATGATGACGACAGCGATGACAATCATACCTACTCGCTGGAAACCAACACTAAACGCTTTGAAAACGCCAAGGCGCAACTTGTCGACTTCATGCTGAAACTGAACGGTAAGAGCGACGAGAGTTTTTATCAGTGGATTCACGAGGTGTGTGATGTTGATTTTCTGCTCAAGACCTATGCCGTGAGTGTGGCAGTGGGCCAGTGGGACGACTACTGGAATAACGGCAACAACTACTACCTGTATTTCACGACCGAAGACATCTATGACTACAAGTTCTACCTGATACCATACGACTACGACAACACGCTTGGCACCACCAACAATTGCGGTGTGCAGACCGATGCCGGGCGCCACGACCCGCTGAACTGGGGCCTGAGCGGCAACCGGCTGATTCAGCGTCTGCTGGTATTCGACGACCTGCGGGCGAAGTATATCGCCTACCTGAAGGATATTGTTGACGAGGCCAACGGGCTGCTGCACTACGATGCCAGCAAGGCGCGCATCGAGGCCTGGCAGCAGCGGATTGCCCCCTATGTGGCCAATGACACGGGCGAGGATATGGAAATCAAGGACGAACCGGCAGGATGGGGCAACCATGACGAGTATCGCCTGCTCGAAGATGGCATGAACAACTTCTTCCGTGTGCACACCGCCACCATCAACGCCTTGCCGTAACCCGCGTTGCCCGATAATTCTTGTTTGGGTTTTGATGCTATTGTTTTGAGTTCATCACCTCGTCGTAGTTGATGTTCTCGTCGACAATGCGTTTGCGGGGAGTGAAGCGAGCATTCAGAATGTCGTTTTCGGGCACATAGAAGCGTGTGCTGATGCCGGCAAGATGCAGCAGACTGTGCCCCACAGCATCGATCATGGCGGGCCGGTTCAGAGATTGCTCGATGTCGTTAGTCAGTCCAGGGTGGCTCTGCTTGAACTTGTTGGAGCACCATATCACGAAAGGCACCTCGTTTTGATATTTCACATAGTTTCTGATATCGCCTTTCGGCTTTTTGCGGCCTCGGCTGTCGCGGTAGTCATAGACCTCCTCGCCATGGTCGGAGAGGTAAATCATGACGGCGTTGGAGTTGCGGAACAAGTCAAGAATCAGTCCCAAAACATAGTCGTTGTATAGCGTGGCATTGTCGTAGTCGGCGATTACCTGCCGTTTCTTGTCGGTCATATACTGCCGGTTGTCGGCGGTGTAGTCTTTCACGCTGAACACTTGGAACTGCTTTGTTTTGGGGTAGCGCTCTCGGGCATCGAAGTGCTGACCCTTGAGGTGGAAAATGGCGAGATTGTGCTTGTGTGGTGCGGTGGACGACTTCTTGTAGTCCTGAATGAGTTCGGCATCATAGTCAAAGCACTTGGCATTCATGCGATTATAGCATAGGTCAATGATTCCTTTGTTGTAGATGAACGAGTTGAGGTTGGCTTGAAATGGGGTGTGCTGCATGTATTGCCGCTGATTGTCCCACATGGTCACATAGAAGCCCGCTTGCTTGAAGATGGCAGTGAACAAGGGTTTCTCATACCATTGTTCGTTCATTGCCATGGAGTTGAGGCTGAACACATTGCGCAGGGTGAGACTCGTGAAAGTGTAGGGCGATACCATGTCGTTGAACACAAAGAGGTTACCATGTCGCTGTTCCTGCGCGAGGCGTGGCGTGGTGCCGAGCGGATAGCCGTAGACTTGTGCGTGATGCTTGATGTAGGATTCACCGATGACCAAAACAACCGTCAGCGAGTCTTGATTGTTGCAAATCGGGTGGGAGCGCATCGCCTCTTGGGTGGCGATGATAGCATCTTGCGTGTTGTCGCCCACCTGTTTCACTCCATAAGTGGCAAGAATCGTGTTGCTGACGGCGTCGCATCCGAAATTGAGCGCTGAGCGTTGCTTGCTACCGTGCAGGAAAGGCATTGCAATCAACCAGAACACAACAGCGTAGCCGATGCACGCCACGATAGCGCACGAAGCCAAGATGTTACGGGTCTTGGAAGTGAAGGCATGATGCTGCCGTTGTGCCCACCGCCGATCGGCAATGCGGATTGTGGCGATATAGCCAAGCATGCCTGCCAGAGCAACCATTGTGCCTGGCGATGTGCCGAAGGTGGCCCAGAACTCGGTGGTCTCGTTCAGGTCGGTCTCAAAGACGATGTTCAGGATTTCGGGTGTGAGCCTTGTGCCAAAGTTGAACCAGATGAAAAGAAATGTGCCCAATGCAATGGTTGCAATGGTGTAGAAAGCATATTTAATCCATCGGCGTCGGGTAGCGACAATGATGCACGAGGCACCGTAGGCAAGCGTCAGCGCCACTGCAATGCCGCCCAGAAAACGGCAAGTCAGTCCAAATACATAGCGCGGAGTGAGGTCTTCAATGTCACAAATGTGAAACATATCGGCCAACGCCCCCATCGCAAGGGCAAAGGCGAAGAGGACAAAGAAGGGAAATTCCTTGATGACGGGCTTAACGAGTGTTGACTGATTCCACCTCATCGCAAACGGGGATAAAATGAAACAGGGGCCACTGTGATGTTCCCCCTGTTTCGTGATGCGGTTGTGTTGAGTTACAGTTCGAGGTCTTCGTTGAAGATTTCGTGCCAGGGCAGGCCGGCCTCGGCTACCTGGTCGAGGAACGGATCGGGATCGAATTCCTCTACATTGTGCACACCGGGTTTCACCCAGAGTCCCTTGAGGAACATCATGGCACCCGTCATGGCGGGCACACCGGTGGTGTAGCTCACGGCCTGCATGCCGGTTTCCTCATAGGCCTTGTGGTGGTCGCAGTTGTTGTAGATGTAGTAGGTGAGCGGGTTACCCTGTTTGTCGATACCGCTGATGCGGCAACCGATGCTCGTCTGGCCAGTGTAGTTCTCGCCCAGGTCTTGCGGGTTGGGCAGCACCGCTTTGAGGAACTGCAGAGGCACAATCTCCATGCCGTTGTAGATGATAGGGTCGATGCGCGCCATGCCAATGTCTTGAATCACACGCAGGTGGGTGAGGTATTCCTGACCGAAGGTCATCCAGAAGCGAGCCCGTTTGATGGTGGGGAAGTTGATAACCAGCGACTCCAGTTCCTCGTGATACATGAGGTAACTTTCGCGCGGCCCGATTTCGGGATAGGTGAGCGGTTTGTGGATTTCGAGCGCACCGGTCTCAATCCATTTGCCATCCTCGTAATAGCGGCCCTTCTGGGTGATTTCGCGGATGTTGATTTCGGGATTGAAGTTGGTGGCGAAAGCCTTGCCGTGATTGCCGGCGTTGCAGTCGACGATGTCGAGGTAGTGCATCTCCTTGAAGTGATGCTTGGCGGCATAGGCAGTGTAGATGCCGCTCACACCTGGGTCGAAGCCGCAGCCCAGAATGGCTGTCAGACCAGCCTTCTCGAAGCGTTCGCGGTAGGCCCATTGCCAGCTGTACTCGAAGTGAGCCTCGTCGCGTGGCTCGTAGTTGGCGGTGTCGAGGTAGTTCACGCCGCACTTCAGGCAGGCCTCCATGATGGTGAGGTCTTGATAGGGCAGGGCGAGGTTGATGACCAGGTTAGGTTTGTGACGGTTGAAAAGGGCCACGAGTTCGTCGACACTGTCGGCATCGACCTGGTCGGTGGTGACATTGGGTTTGCCAATGGCCTTGGCCACGGCATCGCATTTGCTCTTGGTGCGTGAAGCGATGACAATCTCGTTAAAGACTTCGGGGTACTGGGCGCATTTGTGCGCACACACGGTGCCAACTCCACCGCAACCTATGATAATGACTTTGTTCATGATGATGGTATGATTAATGATTATTTTATTATGCTAACCGAGGAAGATGCTGATGAGTGCTGAACTCACCACCATGTAGATGATCATGCCCACGATGTCGTTGGTCACCGTGACAAAGGGGCCTGTGGCAATGGCCGGGTCGATCTTCAGTTTCTCAAGCATGATGGGAACGAAGGTGCCGAACACCGAGGCAAAGAGCACCACGCCAAAGAGTGAGATGGTGACAGCCATGGTAGTGATTTGCGCCTTCTGCACATTGTCGTCGGCAGGCCAAATGAGGTTGTAGAGCAATACCAGGCCAGCGATGATGGTGGCATTGATGAGCGCCACGCCTATCTCTTTGAGAATGTGTTTGCCGGCATGTTTCAGTTCAAGGCTGCCGTTGGCGAGGCCTTGCACCACGATAGCGCTCGACTGGGTGCCCACATTACCGCCTGTGCCGCCAATAAGCGGGATGAACAGTGCCATGCCAGGCAGCACCGTTTGCCACGAGGTGCTGTCGGAATCGCCGTCCAGAATCAGGGCGTTGGCAATACCGCCCACGATGCCGATGAACAGCCAGGGGATGCGCGCCTTGACTTGCGTCCACACGCTGTCGCCCGTCTCAATGTCGCCGGCGATACCAGATGCCAACTGGTAGTCGCGTTCGCTCTGTTCGCGCACCTCGTCCATGATGTCGTCGACGGTGATGCGTCCCACAAGACGGCCAATTGAGTCGACAACGGGCATGGCCACAAGGTCGTATTTCTCGAAGTCAAGTGCTACATCCTCGATGGGCGTGTCGGTCTTCACCGAGATGGGGTTAGGCTCCATCACATGCTTGATTTTGGATGCCGAGGGGTTGGTGATGGTCTTCTTGAGCGGGAAAATGCCTTTCAGGCGATTGTCCTCGTCAACTACATAGATGTTGTAGATTTCGTCCATATCCTCGGCCTGTTCGCGCATGGCCTTGATACAGTCGGGCATCGACATGTTTTCCTGCACCACGATCATCTCGGTCGACATGTGACCGCCGGCGGTGTCTTCGCCATATTGCAGCAGGTCCACAATGTCGCCCGCCTGCTCCACATCGTCGATGTGCTTGATCACATCTTCGCGGTCTTCCTCGTCGAGTTCCTGAATCACATCTACTGCATCGTTGGCGTCCATCAACTCCAGTTTGCGGGCGATAGACTCGTTGGGCATCTGCTCAAGCAGGTCGTGACGCTGGTCCTCGTCAAGTTCAATGAGCACATCGGCTGCCACCTCATCGTCGACCAGACGCAGCAGGAACAGCGCCTCGTCGGTGTCGAGGTCTTCGACCAGTTCGGCAATGTCGGCGGGGTGCATGTCCTTGATTTCAAGTTTCAGTGCAGCCTCGTCCTTCTGGTCGATAATAGCGTTCAGTTTTTCAATATATTCTTCGTTAAATTCTTTCATGACGACTTGTTGTTTTCGGCTGTTACGATGTTGGTCAGGTTAATAAAATCACTCACTGAAAGCTGTTCGGGGCGTTGTCGGAAGATGTCTCTTTCAAGTGCGGGCGAATCTTTGGGAAGCAGTGACCGCAATGAGTTGCGCAGTGTTTTGCGCCGTTGTCCGAACGAAGTCTTCACAATGGTCTTGAACAGGCGTTCGTTGCAGTCGAGTTGCTTCACCTCATTGCGCACGAGCTTGATGACGCCCGACTTGACCTTGGGCGGCGGGTTGAACACATGCTCGTCGACGGTGAACAGATACTCGATATCGTACCAAGCTTGAAGCAGCACCGAGAGTATGCCGTAGGTCTTGCTGCCAGGAGGGGCTGCGATGCGTTGAGCCACCTCGCGCTGGAACATGCCGCTGCAGCACACCACCTGATCTTTGTAGTCGAGCACCTTAAACAGGATTTGCGACGAGATGTTGTAGGGGTAGTTGCCGATGACCACAAACTGTGGCTGTCCGGTCACCTGGGCGAGGTCGAGTTTCAGGAAGTCGGCCTCGATGATGCGGCCGTCGAGTTGCGGGTAGCACTGGTTCAGGTAGTTGACGCTCTCGGTGTCGAGTTCCACCACCTTCAGGTCGTGCCCGTTTTGCAGCAGGAACTGCGTGAGCACGCCCATGCCTGGCCCCACCTCGATGAGAGGCAGGTTCTTGTATTCGCTCACCGTGAGCGCGATGCGCTCGGCTACCGAGAGGTCGGTGAGAAAGTGCTGTCCTAATGCCTTTTTCGCTCTTACTTGCCGCATAACAATTGTGTCATTGGTGCATCACAACGCGTGATATGCTAAAAAAATGCTTCAACTTAGTGGTGAAACGAAGAAAAACAATTATCTTTGCTACACCCAAAGCAGCACCTTGTGGTGCGCTTAGCCTACAAAGTTAGTGTTTTTTTAATTTTTTATTGCTGATTTTAGTGAAAAAACTGCTTTCTATACTGCTGAAATATGGTATTCCCGTTGTCATAAGTCTGGGATTGGCCTATTTTTTCTATGCCAATGTCGATATGGATGCCATTGCCAAGAGTGTGCGTGAAGATGTGAACTGGTGGTGGTTTGTGCCTGTGATTGTGGTGAGCATCTTCAGCCATATCTTCAGGGCCCTGCGATGGAGGCTGCAGTTGCGAGCCATTGATGTGCACCCGCCACTGAGCGCCATCATCAACTCTATTTTCGGCACCTACTTTGTGAATCTGCTTGTGCCGCGCCTGGGCGAGGTGTGGCGCAGCGGTTACATTGCCAATCGTGAGAAAGCGCCTTTCACCAAGGTGCTGGGCTCGATGGTGGGCGACCGCCTGAGCGACACCGTCACGGTGCTGCTGCTCACGGTGGTTACCTTTTTCCTGGCCCAGAATGCCTTTATGAAGTTCATGAGTCAGCGCAATGGTTCGGGCGAGGCTGGTTCGATGTTCACCACCTGGTGGTTCTGGGTGATTGTGGTGCTGGGCGTGCTGGGCGTGGCGGCTCTCGTGTGGCTCTACCGCACCAAGTCGCAGAACAAACTGGTGCAGAAACTGCAGAGCATTGTGCGCAACTTGTGGGAAGGCTTCTATTCCATCACCAAGATGAAGGGTAAATGGTGGTTCCTGCTCTATACCATACTCATTTGGGGCTGCTACTTCTTGCAACTCTATCTTGCCTCGTTTGCCTTCAACTGCACCAAGGACCTGGGCGTGATAGCCATTCTGGTGCTCTTTGTACTGAGCAGTATAGGCATGGCGGTGCCCTCAAACGGCGGCATGGGACCGTGGCAATATGCCATCATGTTTGGTCTCGCCATTTATGGCGTGGGTACACTGCCGCTCACCAATCCCTACAACCCCGAGGCCTCGGCGTTTGCCTGGGTAGTGTGGGGCATCCAGACGCTGCTGCTCATTGTGCTGGGCATCTACGCCTTCATCTACATGGAGATTGACCGCCGCCGCATTGCCAGCGGCAAAGTGAAAATAGCAACTGAAATCGAGAACCCTCAACAATAACACCGATATGATGGACGACGAATTTAAAGACTACTTCGAATCCTATAACGAACCCGAAGAGAAGCCACAGGAAGAAACTCCCGAGCAGCGCGAGGAACGCGAAATCAAGGAAACTACCATTGAGCGCCGATACAACAAGAAGCGCCTGTTCGTCATCTCGTTTGTCTCAGCATTGGCGTTGTTCGTCATCATTTGGACTTGGCTGCGCTACTTCCACCCCTATGCCATCAGTCAGGAGACGGGCGTGATCATGAAGGTGTCGAACGAGGGAAATCTGTTCAAGACTTATGAGGGCAAGATGATATCGGAGGTATATATCATCGACACGGTGACCACTTTTGAGTCGAACTTCGATTTCACTATCACCGACGACTCCATAGCGCGCCAGGCCATGGAACTGGCGGGCACGGGCAAGCGGGTGATGCTCGACTACAAGTACTACAAGGGCAAACTGCCTTGGCGTGGCGAGAGCAACCGCATTGTGACCAAAATCACCCTCAAAGAACCGGATTAAGCCTGCACGATCTCGGATTTTTTAGACAGAAGAACATAAGATTGCAAGGACGCTAAAATGCTCTCTCAAAGCGAGTGGCTTCAAAAAAAACCGGCATACGCTGGTTTTTTAATTTGTTCGTCTTAATTTGACCAGTTGATGGGGGTGGCGAGTTTGTTGAGGTAATAGCTGCGCAGGTCGCTCCAGCGGTAGTAGGGGAACGAGTCGGTGTGGACCGGCAGCGTGGCCTCGTGCTCGTTGAAGAGCACTTTCACCAGCACATCGTGTGTCGATAGGGTACCCTTTTTGCGGTAGAACACCATCTGTATGTTGCACGCCATGGGATAGATATTGTAACTCTGCCAGTGGTTGTGCAAGTCGTCGAGGTCGTCGCAAGAGTAGTTGGCGTTGTCGAGTTCCATGAGCGCAGCAAGGGGAATGACGCAGGTCTCGTGACCGAAGCGCAGGGCGGCACCCCGTCCGCCACAGGCTATGACGCTGTCGGCAAACTGCACCATGTTGCGCAGCAGGGCGCGCTCGATGAAGGGCATGCGGTTGCCGTTTTGTGGCGCGTTGGCCCAGTGCACATACCAGTAGATATTGTTGATTCGCCAATACTCAAAGATTTCATCGTCGGTGAAGAGGTCCCACAGGTCGATGTAGTCCAGGTCGTGGTGATTCTGCACGATGCCTGCCAGTGCAAACATGTCGGTCATGAACAGGTGAGCATTGACACTATCGCGCGCGTATGCGGGGTCGCTGAAGATGAGACCCATGAAGTGCGCGGGGTCGACCGAGGTCACATTGTTCTTGTCGACGAGGGCATCCATGCGCTTGCGCAAGGGGTTGGCAAGGGTGTCTTCGCCATAGCCCCAGCCCATGTAGTACATGTCGTGTGCACTGGCATCGGCCGTGACGCGCAACCGTGGATTGCAGGCCTTGAGGGCGCCCGTCTCGTTGAGCATCGATAGGATGCAGCGAATGAAGATGGTGCTGCGGGCATCGACATGCACATCGCCGGCAAATACCTCGGGAAAATTCTGGTACATGCGCCGCGCTATGCCCTGGTGCTGCTCGGCACCAATGTCGCTCAGGTCGCCTGCGCGATTCACCGACGCCTGCGCAATGGTGGCTACTTGGCCCAGCAAACGCTGTCCGCGCTGGGTGAGCGCATGGTGTGCATCGGCTTTCGTCAGCACCTTGAGCGGGCGGGTATAGCCCACATCCTTGGTGAACCAGCGGCTGCCATGGCGCCCATAGTGGTTGAGGTAGAAGGGCTCGTATCCGTCGGGAGCAGGGGTGAGCTGGGGTAGCGGGTGCTGTGGGAAGGGATACACGGCATGGTTGGTGGCACTCAGACCGGGATTGGCGGTAATGATGTCGCGCGGTGTACCGTGCTGCGCCATGACGAGCAGGCTGGCGGTGAGCAGCAGGACGGTGATGATAGAGAGGCGTTTCATAGGTTTTATAAGGCGATTTCGGGGTTCTTTATTCGGTTTTCACATCGGCAAGGGTGATTTGCGGGATGCGGGCGAGTTTGGCTTTGAAGTAGGCGCGCACATCGGCCCAGTGGTAGTAGGGGAAGCAGTCGGTGGCCACATTGTTGCCCAGCGTAGCTTCGTGCTCGTTGAGCAGGAACTTGATGAGTATGTCGGCCGAACCAGGTTTCTTGTAGAAAATCCACTGCACATTGCCTGCCATGGGGAACACCTTGTAGCACTGCCAGTTGTCGGCCACATCTTCGAGGTTGGTGGTCTTGTAGTCCATGCCGTTGAGTCCCATGAGGCACACGAGTGGCAGCAGCACCGACTCGTGTCCGAAGCGCAGCGTGGCGCTGTTGGTGCCGCTGGCAATGGCGGCATCGGCGGCATCGAGGAAGTTGCCCAGCAGATTGGCCTGCGCATAGTCGACACGGCCGCGGGTGATGGGGGTCTCGCTCGAGAGGATGTACCAGCGGGCATTGTTGTAGCGCCACAGGTCGTAGATTTCTTCGTCGGTGAAGAGATCGTAGAGGTTCACATCCTCGAACTGGTGGTGGCTCTGCATGTTGCCGGCAATGTCGAACATCTCGGCCATGAAGCGCTGACCCTCGATGCTGTCGGTGGCAAACTGCGGGTCGCTGATGAGCGTGGCAAGAAACTGCTGGGGTCTCACATACTTCTTGGCAAAGTCCTTGACGAGCGGTGTGCCAAGCCGGCGGAGCGGTCTCACAAGCGAATCGGTGAAGTTCATGTAATACATGTCGTGCTCGCTAGCATCGGTGGTGATGTAGAGGTCGGGATTGAGCGACTTGAGCATATCGGTCTCGTTGAGCATCGACAAGATGCAGCGGATGACCACCGTGGACTTGGCATCGACATGGGCATTGCCCCTGAACACCTCGGGGAAGTTCTGATACATGCGCCGCGCTATGCCTTGATGCTGCTCGGCCCCGATGTCGCTGAGTTCGCCCAGTCGCAGGTCGGAGGCATCGCGCAACTGCCTCAGGATTTGGAGCACTTCCTGCCCGCGTGGGGTGAGCACATGGTGGCGTTCGGCCTTTTCCAGCTGCTCGACGGGATAGGTGTAGCTGTCGTCGGCAATGAGCCAGCGGCTGCCGTGGCGGCCATAGTGGTCGATGAAGAAGGGTTCATAACCCTCGGGAGCCGGTGTGAGCACTGGCAGGTCCTTGTCGGGGTAAGCGTGGTAGTTGTTGGCGCTGATGCGTGGGTCGGCCTTGATGTCGGCGCGGGTATCGGCCTGCGTGTTGAGTGTAAAAGCCGAGAGGGCGATGATCAGTAGTAGCTTTTTCATCATGATAAAGCGATGCTTGTGAGATTGAACATAATTGAAAAATAAGCCATGAACAGGGGCCACCGCTACGAGAGAGGCCAGCCCCGGTTCACGGCCTGAGAGGTGAATTGAGCGTGAGTGCCCTTGTAAAATGCACTCAACATCAAATTAGAGCGAGCTATAAGGAACCTGGAAGGTGTTGCCCTGACGCATGTCGCCCGTTTCATAGCCTTTCTTGAACCAGCGCATGCGCTGCTCGGATGTGCCATGGGTGAAACTCTCGGGCACGGCATAACCGCGAGCATTCTTCTGCAGGTAGTCGTCGCCAATCTGATGTGCGCAGTTGATGGCGTCGCGCAAGTCTTTGTCGTTGATCGAGCCAAACTCTTTCTTCTCATAGTGTGCCCACACACCAGCATAGAAGTCGGCGAGCAATTCGAGCCTGACGCTTATTTCGTTGGCCTGAGCCGAGTTGCTGCCATAGCGGCTCATCTCCTGATGTGCCTTGTCGAGAATGCCGGTGAGGTACTCGATGTGGTGACCCACCTCGTGAGCAATCACATAGGCATAGGCCAGGTCGCCGCTGGCGCCCAGCGTCTGCTGCATGGTGGAGAAGAACGAGAGGTCGATGTAGAGTTTCTGGTCGCCCGAGCAGTAGAAGGGGCCTACTGCTGCGCTACCCTGTCCGCAAGCGGTGCTGGTAGAACCAGTGTAGAGCACCAGCGTTGGAGGTGTGTACTGTCCGTAACCGTTGTTCTGGAACACCTGTGCCCAGATGTCTTCGGTACTACCTTCAATCACGCGCGAGAACTTGGCAAGTTCCTGCTCTTCTTCGCTGAATTGAGTGGGATCGACTTCGGTGGTGTTGGTCGTCTGCTGGCTCATGCCCATGCCGCCCATATCACCCAGGCCACCCAAAATGCTGCCCAGGTCAATGCCTCCGTTGCCGCCCATGCACATGGTGAGGACAAGCGCCAGAATGGCACCCATACCGCCACCTATACCTAACTTCGTGCCGTTGCCGCGGCTACCGCGACGATCTTCCACATTTGAGCTTTCTCTTCGTCCGTCTAAGTTCATATAGCTATTTGTTTTTAAGTTATTATTCGGGTTAATAATGGGTTTAATACGCAAAAATAGCAAAAATATTGAAAACTGTTGCAATAATGCGCAAAAAAAATGCTTTTTCACGCGCTGGGGAGGAGATTAGTGATTAGGGGTGAGTGATTAGGGAGTGCGCTTCGCGCAGGAATCGAACAAATACGGTGGGTTGTTTTGCTCTTACGAGCGCCGCGCCCCGGCTTAGGCCGACGAGTCGCTAAACACCCACACGCGAGCTCGCTTCGCTCGGTTTTAAGACAAATCGAACAAGTTTATTGGTCGCCCTGCGGGGCTGCTTCGCATAAAAACATGAAATTTTCGCGAAAAAACAACTTAAAAGTTGTACAACTTAAAAGTTGTTATTATCTTTGCAAAAAGTTTTAAACCAATGATGACATTTGATGATATAACAGAAGATGGGAGATTATGGGCTGTTCGTTATGATGGCGAATCAGACAATGCGCTTTATAATCTTTTTGAACAGTGGAATGATGTGACTTGGTTACGGGCATTCTTCAAGGCAAACATAGAAGACTTGACATCCTATTTCAAAATAACTGATGTGAATCAAGCCATTAAGGACACTATCGAAGACAGTGAACGATTGCAATGCATCATCATGGACATCTCGCCTGACGCCGACCTTGATGCCATCTTCCGTCCGCTTGAGAACTACCGCATTAGCGACTCGACACTTGGCAAAGAAAAAGCAAGATTACGCCACCAAATTCGCCATTCGTCATGGCTTCGCATTTATGCTATCAAACTTGCCACAGGAGTCTATATCATCACTGGCGGAGCAATAAAACTGACCTCCACCATGCAAGAGCGAGAGCACACACAAGCCGAGCTCGACAAGTTGGAAATGGTTCGAACCTTCTTGCTCAACGAGGGCATTATTGATGATGATGGATTTATAGATTATCTTAACACACTATAATATTGCGAACTATGAACCAGATTGTAAATAATTTAAGAAAACATCAATCCACTACTCCCTCAAGATGGAGAGAGCGGGCTAATTGGCGAGAAGAAAACAAATCGTGGCTTCGTCATTCGCAACATATTGCGATGATGATGCTTGACAAAATGGAAGAACTCGGCATGACTCAACGCGTTCTTGCTGAACGAATGGGATGCAGTCAGCAATATGTATCTCGCATTTTGAAGGGTCATGAGAACCTTTCAATTGAAACCATGTGCAAGATTGAGGAGGCACTTGACCTTGCCATCTTGCCGCAAGTGCTGGAACCGGCATAATTACATAAAAAACTGCGGCACCCGTGATGGATGCCGCAGTAGTGAATCGGTGGTGTGCACTTAAATGTGCATCGCCTTGTGTGAGATAGAGATTAGTGCTTCTCGGTGAGGTCGTCGGCGATCATGAACACTTCGACGCTGTTGCCACTCTTGAGGATGACATCTTTGACGAAGCTGCTGATGCTGGCGGGGGTGAGACCGTTCACGATGTCCTTGTAACCGGTAACGATATCAAGGCCAAAGGTGTTCCATGTGCTGATTGCATTGAGCCAGAAACCGTTCTCCTTGATGCTGGTGTCGTAGCGCTTCACCATGAGTTCCTTGATTTCCTTGAGAGCCACCTCGTCGATTGAGGTTGCCATATCGTTAGGAGCGTCGCGCATGATCTGGAGAGCGATGTCGCGCTTCTCGGGATGCATTTCCACATCACCCATCATCATGGTGCACACCTTGTCGCCCACTCGCTGCACATAGGCATTTGCGTGAGGTGAGTAAGCAGCGCCGGCATCTTCACGAATCTTTTGGAGGAAGATCTTGTCGAGTACCTGACCGGCTACTCTTGCCTTGATTGAGTTCTCAAGGGTGTAAGGTGCATCTAATGTGTACCAGAACATGTTAGCCATGGCCTTGGGAGTCTCCATAGTGCGGGTGAAGTGGTTCACAACCTTTCCGGCGGGCCACTCGGCCACATTCTTAAAGTTCTCTTTCACACCCTTCTGAGCGGGCAGTGAAGCAATGTATTGCTCGATGAGGGGCTTGATAGTGGCTTCGTCGAAGCTACCCACGAAGTAGAAGGTGAAGTCGGCAGCATTAGCATAGCGTTCCTTGGCAATTTGGAGTACGCGGTCGTAGTCCACCTGTTTGAGCATCTCAACGGTGAACGGTTTGCTGCGCCAGCTGCGGTTACCCATGATGTATTCGACCGAATCACTGAACACATTTGCGGGTTCGAGGCTCCTGTTCTTGAGTTCGGTCTCGATGAGTGACATGATCATGTCGTAGCTCTTCTGGTCCTTCTTGATGTTAGTGAACTTGAGATAGGTGAGTTGGAAGAGGGTCTCAAGGTCTTTCTTGGGCGAGGTGCCTTCGGCGCGCTCATAGGAGTTGCCGAGGCTCAGGCTCACGCGTGCGTTCTTACCGGCAAGGGCCTTGTCGAGTTCGGTGTAGCTG
The DNA here is from genome assembly GCA_902768435.1 of uncultured Bacteroidales bacterium. GTDB lineage: Bacteria > Bacteroidota > Bacteroidia > Bacteroidales > Muribaculaceae > Sodaliphilus. The sequence continues at coordinate 33,482 of CACXLJ010000005.1, forward strand.
AATTCGCCGAGGCCGCTCATCATGATAACGCCATCGAAGATTTCGGTGTTGGGGAAGTCGGCTTCGCCATAGAGCGAGCTACCACCTTTAGACTCGGCTTGCATCACGATCTCGTCGTCCTTGAAGGTGGTGGGCTTGAGAATCACGGTAGCACCGTTGCTCAGTGTGAGGATGGTGTAGTCGAACTTGTCGCTCTTGGTTTCCTTCACAATCTTGCCGGGCTTGGGAAGTTCCTTGATGAGGGGCTCGTCCTTGACATTGTCGACATAGGCTTCAATGTCGGCAGTGCGTGCAGTCTGCACAGCACCGAGGAGTTGAGCGTTGGTGGGATATACGGCATCTTCTTTTTCCTGGTTGAAGTTCATGATTACCAGGTTGTTGTCGGTGTCGCTAATGAGACTGGCAGCCAACTGGTTGATAACTTCAACGGGCACATTGGGAGCAAGCATGTTCATGAGCTCATATTCGGTTTCGATGCTTGCATAGGGCTCGTTAGAGAGGTAGTTAGCCACATACTCGCGACCATAGCGCTCGTTGCTTATCTTGCTTCGGTTGTTATACTGCTTCTCGAGGTTGCTCAGGTAGTCGCTCTTGGCGCGAGCATACTCAGTGGCGGTGAAGCCGTGCTTCTTGACACGCATGGCCTCGGTAGTGAGCACATTGAGCGCTTGCTCTGTCATGCCTTCTTTGGGCAGGGCTGTCATGGCAAAAGCGTCTTTGGTCTTAGAGAAGATGTACTGTCCGTCCATGGCAAAAGCCTGGAGGTAGGGACAGTCGGGTTCCTGTGCCTTCTCAGAGAGACGATTGTTGAGCATTTGAGCCATCATGGACTTGGCATACATAATCATCATGTAGCTGATGTTGCCTTTGATTTGGTCGGGCATGGGCTCGTGCTTGAACATGAGCTGCACAAGGCTGTACTGCTGTTCTTTGTCCTTGTCGATGATGACGATGGGCTCGGCGTTGTCGGGCACGGGCTCGTCAACCACTTGAGCAGCGTCGGCTGCGGGCACGGGGATAGTGCCGAAGAGTTTCTTGATTTTCTCGACGGTCTTGTCGGGATCGATGTCACCAACCACGACGATTGCCTGGTTGTCAGGGCGATACCACTTGTGATAGTAGTCGCGGATTTCGTTGTACTTGAAGTTGTCGATCACGCTCATCAGACCGATGGGCATGCGCTTGCCATACTTCGAGCCGGGATACATGGTCTCGAGGTTGCGTTCGTACATGCGCTGCATGGCGGTAGAACGCAGACGCCACTCTTCGTGAATCACACCACGCTCCTTGTCAATCTCATCGCCCTCGAGCAACAGGCCGTTAGACCAGTCCTTGAGGATGAGAAGGCAGGAGTCGAGTGCCGATTCGCGTGCCGAAGGCACTTCGTTGATGTTGTAAACCGTCTGGTCAACACTGGTGTAGGCGTTCAGGTCGGCACCGAACTGCACACCCAGATTGCGGGTGTAGTCGATAACGCCTTTACCTTCGCCATTAAAGTGTTCAGAGCCATTGAAGGCCATGTGCTCGAGGAAGTGAGCCAGACCACGCTGACTTTCCTCCTCTTGAATTGAACCTACACGCTGAGCGATGTAGAAGTTCACACGATTCTCGGGATAGTTGTTTTGACGCACATAGTAGGTAAGTCCGTTGGCCAGCTTGCCGGTGCGCACTGCCGTGTCGTTGGGCACTGCCATGTCTTGCGCGAGCACCGCGGGAGCGGCTGTAAAGAGCATCATGGCTGCCACAATAAATTTGCGTATTTTCATAATTTATTAAAAATATAAATAAAGTTTTTGCTTGTTAGACGCTTGCAATAGCCGTTTTGTTGCATTAATTGAGAAAAATTTTAGCAAAGATAGTGTAAAAAGCGTGTAAAACAATCAAAAAGACCGAATTTTTTAAAGAATTTACCACACATGAGGATTAACTGAGTTTTTTTTAATTAATTTTGCACAAAAAATTAAACGAAATAGAGAAATGCGTCAATCGTCATCGTGCGCTAAAGGCAAGATTGCCAAGCCAGGCAACAAGAATATCGCAAAGTTTAAATCTCCCGTGGCGGGCGGCCTGCTCGAGGTAACGAGCTTGTTGCTCCCCGACCATAATGCAACCAAGGTGAAGTCGCTGCTGCGGCACCGTCAGCTGGCGGTGAACGGCACTGCCACCACCCAGTTTGACTATCCCGTGAAGGAAGGCGACGAGGTGTGGGTGAACTATGGCGGCTCGTTTGATGTGTTCAAGCACCCCCACCTGAAACTGGTGTATGAAGACGAGAGCATACTGGTGGTTGACAAAGGCTACGGAATGCTGTCGACGGCTGCAGGCAATGTGAAAGACGACACCGTGTTTAGCGTGATGCGCAAATATGTGAAGCGCCGCAATGAGCATGCTCGCGTGTTCATCGTGCACCGGCTTGACCGCGACACCTCGGGCCTGATGCTGCTCACGCGCACCGCCAAGGCTCGCGAGAAACTGGTGAAAAACTGGACTCAGATGGTGCTTGAGCGCCACTACGAGGCAGTGGTCGAGGGCGTTGTTGACGATGACGAGGGCCTTATCCAGAGTTACCTGTACGACGGTGACGACAACTATACCGTGCACTCGACCGACAATCCCGAGAAAGGCGAACTTGCCAAGACACGCTTCATGGTGCTGGAGCGTGGTGCCGACATGACACTGGTGCAACTGTCGTTGCGCAAGGGACTGAAGAACCAATTGCGCGTGCACATGAGCACGAAGGGGCACCCCATCAGCGGCGACCGCAAGTATGGCGGCCATCCCAATGCCATCAAGCGGCTGGCATTGCATGCCACGCGCCTCAAGATTGTGCATCCAGGTACGGGTGAGGAGATGACCTTCCACTCGGCATTGCCCGAATCGTTCAAAGAATTATTGAAATAAAAACATATCAGCTATGAACTTCATTGAAATAAAAGATGTAGTGAAGCAGTACGACGGCCACTTGGCACTCGACCATGTGAGCATGGATGTGCCCGAGGGCATCATCTATGGCTTGCTGGGTCCGAATGGTGCCGGCAAGACCTCGCTGATTCGCATTATCAACATGATCACCAAGCCCGACAGCGGCGAGGTGCTGCTGGGAGGCAAGGCATTGCAGCCCGAAGATGTGGCGCAAATCGGTTATCTGCCCGAAGAGCGCGGCTTGTACAAGAAAATGAAAGTGGGCGACCACATTGTGTATCTGGCCCGCTTGAAAGGTCTTGACAAGGTTACCGCCAAACAGCGCATGAACGAGTGGCTCGAGCGTTTTGCCCTGAGCGAGTGGCGCGACAAGAAGGTTGAGGCACTGTCGAAGGGCATGCAGCAGAAGGTGCAGTTCATTGCCACGGTGATACATGAACCGCGACTGCTCATCTTCGACGAACCGTTCTCGGGATTTGATCCGGTGAATGCCGAGCAGCTCAAACAGGAAATACTGCGTCTGAAAGATAAAGGTGCTACCATCCTGTTCTCGACCCACAACATGGAGAGCGTGGAGGCTGTGTGCGAGCGCATCACGCTCATCAACAATGGTCAGGTGGTGCTTGATGGTCGCGTGGATGAAATCAAGCAGAGCCGCAAGCAGCATCTTTATGAAATTGAGCAGGTGAAGAGCAGCGAGCCGCTGCCAGCCTGCGAGCAACTCTACACAATAGAGAAAGAAACGGGTCACAGCACACTCATCAGACTGGGTGATGGAACGACCTCGCGCGATGTGATTAAGTGGCTCAACGAGCATGTGGAGCTGGCCGGCTTCCATGAGTTGTTGCCCTCGATGAACGAGATTTTTATTGAAACGGTTAAAAAGTTGAACAAATGAATAAGTTAGGATTAATCATCAAGCGCGAATATATGTCGATTGTGGGAAAGAAGTCATTTCTTGTGATGACCTTCTTGATTCCCATCATCATAGTGTTGTGCATGCTCATCCCCTTCTTGCTCACGAAGATGAACAACGATTCGGCAACCGAAAAGCAGAATGTGACCATCATCGACGAGACGGGCGCTTTGGCTCAGGCAGTGAAGAACACGCCGCTCTTTGACTTTGTGACTCTCAAGGGCGAAGAAGGCAAGAAGACCGATGCGCACGAATTCTACCAGAAAGCCGGTGAGGCGGTAGATGCCATTGTGGTAATTCCCGCCGATGTGCTCGACAAACCGCAGGTGACCGTCTATAGCGAGAATACCGTGAGTCCCGCCCTGCTCAAGCATCTTGAAGAGTGCTTGGGCGACACGCTGACGGGCGCCAAGATACAGGGCTACAATGTGCCTGAACTCAGGAAAATCATCGACGACTGCGATGTGGAACTCGAGGTGAACAGCGTGAAGTGGGATGCCAACGGCAACGAGAACTCGTCGTCGACCACCGCTGCCATGATATTCGGCATGGTCCTGTCGTTCATCACCTATATGTTTGTCATCATGTATGGTGCCATGATCATGAACAGCGTCATCGAGGAGAAGACTAACCGCATTGTTGAGGTGATTGTGAGCAGCTGCACGCCGTTCCAGCTCATGATGGGCAAAATCATTGGCGTGGCGCTGGTGGGTCTCACGCAGTTTGCCTTGTGGGTGCTCATCATCGGGGCTGTCATGGGCATTACTGGTCTGTCGGTGGGCGGTGTCGGGACCGATGGCATTGGCGCCATTTTCCAGGCAATCAGCAGCATCGACTTCACCTTTATCCTCATTTGCTTCGTCATCTACTTCATTGGCGGTTATCTGCTCTATGCGTCGCTGTTTGCAGGCTTCGGCTCGGCCGTCGACCAGGCAAGCGATGCCTCGCAGTTCTCTACGCCTATCATCATGGTCATGATCATTGCCCTCTACGCAGGTATGGCCTGTATGGAGAATCCCAACGGCTCTATGGCTTTGTGGTGCTCGATGATACCGTTCACCTCGCCTATTGTGATGATGGTGCGTCTGCCCTATGGTGTACCCTTTGCCCAATTGGCGCTGAGCATCGTCCTGCTCTATGGCACGGCGGCGCTCATGATATGGATTTCGGCGCGCATCTATCGCACGGGCATCCTGCTGTATGGCAAAAAGCATTCAGTTAAAGAAATCTTTAAATGGATCAAATAAAGACCGACACACTGCTGAGCCGTGCCGAGTGCAGTGCCTTGAAAGGCATTGGCATCCTTGGCATCATGCTGCACAACTATTGCCACTGGCTGCCTGGGATCATCAAGGAGAACGAGTATACATTCAACATAGGGCATGGTGAACAACTGCAGCACTATTTCAGTATTGGCATTAATGGGAATGTGCTGGTGCAGTTGCTGTCGGTGTTCGGGCACTATGGTGTGCCGCTATTCGTTTTCCTGAGCGCCTACGGACTAGTAAAGAAATATGAGTCCCCACAGGCACCGCTTGTGAATCGTGGCTCGTTTATCGGCAATCATTACCTGAAGTTGTTCAGACTCATGATTATAGGCTATGTGTTGATGATTGTGTTCACTTGCTGGATATATGGCAAGTGGCCTACCAACCCGGTCTATCTGGTGGGTGGTTTCTTCATGGTGACCAATGTGTTGCCGTTCCCCAACCCCAGTTATGTGTATCCTGGGCCTTACTGGTTCTTGGGCTTGATGGTGGAATTGTATGTTATCTACAGGCTGCTGCTCTATCGGCCCGGCGACTCGCTGTGGAAGGGCGTTGGCGGTCCGTTGCTGCTCATTGTGGTATCGTGGTTGCCGCAGGTGTTCCTGGGTGCGCCCGACGATCAGTTCACGCTGCTGTTCCTACGCTACAACTTCTTCCAGGTGGGCATGGCGTTTGCGCTGGGCTTGCTGTGCGCGCGCTACATGCCTCGCCTTGCATGGAGCAAGTGGCTTTGGGCTGGGGTGATGGTGGTGTCGCTGGCGGTGGTCTATGTGGCGCAGCTTAACTATCAGCTGTGGCTGTGGGCACACTTGTTTGTGATAACGGCCGCAGTGGGCTTCATCAAGATCACACCGCAATGGCTCATGAAGGCGCTGGTGTGGGTGGGCGCGTTGTCGTCGTTCATCTTCATCGTGCACCCCATAGTGCGCATGTTTATCTTTGGCAGCAATGTGATTTCGGTGCAGATGTGGATACTCATCTATGCAGTGCTGTCGATTCTCGGCGCCATGCTCTACCGCTGGGTGCTGAGTTTTGTGCCTAAGTTTCAAATCAAACCAAAGAAGTAAACAATGAAGACTGGAGCAGAACGCAAGGCATGGCTCGATTATGTGCGGTTTTTCAGCATCTTCCTGGTGATTGTGTTTCACACACCGCCACGGCTGGCGCTGTTCGACGACGCGGTCATCCTGAACCTGCGTGTGCCTGTGTTCTTCTGCATCTCGGGATTCCTGTATAACATTAATAAATATAGCGGTTTCAAGCATTATGTGTTGCACCGTGGCCGTCAGATTCTGGTGCCATACACCACCTTCTTCATCGTTTTCTATGCGCTGTGGCTGGTGGTGGGACGCAAGATGGTAGGTCCCGAAGAACAGTCGATTGATGCATGCCGGCCGCTGTTTGAGTTCTTTTTTGGCGACCCTCGGATAGTGCTTGCGCCGTTCTGGTATATTGCATGCCTATTCACCATGCAGATGATTTACTACTGGATTGAGCGCCTGGTGCCTCGCAAGTGGGTGATGCCAGTGTGTTTGCTGCTGGCGTGCCTGGTGTATTTTGCGCCATGGCAGTGGCAGGTGAATGCCTGCGGACACACCTATCGCGTGATGCGCTTCTGGAATCTGGGCAACGCGCTGCTGTTCATGCCATTCTATGCACTAGGCAACAACTGCAAGGAGTGGCTTGAACGGTTGGAGTTCAAGACGCCCTCGCGCACAGTGTTGCTTCTGCTCATGGCTGCAGCCTCAATGTTACTCATGGTCTGGGCGGCTCCCGTTGAGCAGTGGGAGGCAACGATCTATCGCCTCATTCGCATTGTGGCGGGCATGATGGTGATTCCTGCCTACATGTGCGTGGCCAAGTGCGTGGCCAACAGATACGGACACCGGCGGGTGATTGAGTTTGTGGTGGTGAGCGGCACGGTGTATTTAGGGCTACAGAACTATTTTATTGAGATGTTCCGTATGCTGTTTGTACATTTCACTCACGAGAGCATGGACGAGCACATCTGGCTCAAGTTCGTTGTGGCAGTGCTGGTGATGATTGCCATCTATCCGTTTGCCTGGCTCATCGACCGCTACATACCCTGGTTCCTGGGCAAGCGTCACTCCCACCTATCCTCAAAATAATCGCTGTTAGAACCAGAGGAGGAAGTGCTGGAGGGGGAGATTGCGGCGCGCGACGACGACGGCGAGTTTCTCGTTGGTGTAGGAGTGGCCGTGGGGTAGGTGTTGCTTGACTTCGTTCCAGAGCAGTTTCATGCGCCGGCTGGTGTCGATGTTGCGAATGATGACGACCGCCTCGTCGCAACTGTCGAACCAGTCGAAAATCTGTTTTCTCAATGCAAGTAAATCATTGTCGTTGTCAATGCTGTTGACGACGACAAAAGGCTGCTGGCCTATGGCAGCGATTTGGCTCGCGAAGCTGTCGAGCGCCTCGGCCAGCAGGGCATGTGTAGTGATGCGCTGCTCAAACGGCTGAAGCACTTGTTGTGCCAATACAAAGCGCGAGGCGTGCGTGGCATGGAGAATGCAGGTGGAGTGGGAGTCGGGCAGGAGTGTGGCTGCGGTGGCGATGCCATAGTCAATGCCCACCTGCAATGTGCAATGAGGCTTGAAGTAATTGGTGATGCGAAAGAGCATCTTGGCATTCTTGCTGCTGATGACGGCCGGATGGCGCTTGTATTTCTTGACACTTGCGGCAACCAGGCTGCGCAGTGACAGCAGTTCGTCGTAGGCATAGTAGGGCAGGCGTTCGCGCAACACATTGAGCACAAAATTGAACGCAAAGGGCGAGTGTATGCCGAAACCGCCGCTACGGTGGCGGCGGCTCAGTGCGGTGCGGTATCGGTGAATGCGCCCCATGGGTTGTGCGCATTAGTTTTGTGTCTCGGGCTTAGCCTGTTTGCGACGGCGAATCAACGGCAGTGCAATGGCTGCAGCGGCGAGCAGGAAGATGGCGATGATGGCCACCTTGGCGGCGCCGTCGGAAGAGTGCACTTCGTCGGGGTCGAACGAGAAGGTGATGCTATGGTCGCCGGCAGGCACCTGGATGGCACGCAGCACATAGTTGACGCGGCCAATGGGCACTTCCTTGCCATCGACGGTTGCCTTCCAGCCCCAGGGGAAGTAGATCTCGCTGAAGACTGCTACTCTGTCGCCAGCGCTGTGGCTGTGGTAGGTGAGCAGGTTGGGCTTATAGGATGTCTCGAAGATGGTGTCGCCAGCCTCCTTGGGCGTGGCGGTGCCCAGCTGCTTCTGGAACTTGGCCTCGGCCACGGCAACGCGTGCGGCATCGAATTTGTCGAGGAAGCGCATTTCGGCATTGGCATCTTTCACATAGGTGAGCGTGTCGATAAACCAGGCATTGCCCAATGCACCCGGGTTGGGTTGACAATGCTGGTCATCATAGATGATGTACTTGGTGTTGAGCATGTTGAACACCGACTGGTTGTCGAGGTTGAGCTGACCGTTCTTGATGAGCTGGTTCTCGATAAGGTCGTTATAGCGCGTGAGTTTGGCCGCATGGTAACCGCCCACGGTCTTGTGGAAGTAAGAAGAATTGGGCGACATGAAGCCTGGTGCGTCGAGCACGCGGTAGTTCATGGCGGTGTCTTGCAGAATGGTCTTGTCGACAGGGCGTTCTTCAAACTTCGTGGTGTTGATGTCGAGTTTGCTGATGAACGAGTTCTGATCAACATAGCGCTTGTTCACCGTGTAGAGGTCGATGAGCGCCACAGCAGCGAGGATGAGCGTAATGACCACGGGTTTGGTCTTGAACCAACCCTTGAGATAGGCGTAGATGACGCCAAAGCCCAGAATAATGAAGATGAGGCTGCGCCAAGCGTCGCTGCTCACGAGCGACATGCGGATGGCGTCGATGTTGGGCTTGAGCGACTGTGTGACTTCGGAGTTACCCACCTGCTGGTTAATCATGTCGAGGGTCTGCTTGTCGGTGTCGCTGAAGTTGCTGAAGATGCTCGGGAACAGTGCAAACAGCAGGCAGAGCGCAGCGCAGGCACCAAACGAGATGTAGAGTGCCAGACTGTGCTTCTTGAAGAAATCTTCCTCGGTGAACATCTTGTGAACCGCCAGCACGGCGAGCAACGGAATGGTGAACTCGGCAATGACGAGGATGCTCGACACGGTGCGGAACTTGTTATAGAGCGGGAAGTGGTCGATGAAGAGGTCGCTGAACCACATCATGTTGTGTCCCCACGAAAGCAGGATGGCGAGGATGGTGACGATGAGCAGTGCCCACTTGATGGGACCTTTGACCACAATGCATCCCAGAATGAAGAGGGCAAAGAAGAGGGCGCCCACATAGACGGGGCCGTTGGTGCCCGGCTGGTCGCCGAAGTACTGCGTGAAGAAGGCGAGTGCCTGGTCGTCGATGGGGCCGAACTTACCCTCCGAGAAGAGTTTGTTGTAGGCCTGCGTCTTGTCGAGGGTGACTCCGTTGTTCACGATTTGCGAGAGGTCGTTCTCGCTCTTGCCAGGCTTCATCGAGGCACCACCTTTCACATTGGGCACGAGCAGGGTGAATGTCTCGTCGATGCCGTAACTCCAGTGGGTGATATATTCCTTGTCGAGTCCGTCGTTAGCGGCCTGTGCCTTTTTGTCCTTGTCGTTGAGCGTGAGTTCGGAGTGTCCGCCACGCATGGTCTCCTTGGCATATTTGGTGCTCAAATAGAGGTTGGGTGCATTGGCAACGAGTGCCAGACCACCAGCAACTGCCACAGCGGCGGTGGCAATGAGCCATTGCTTGATTTTCTTCTCTTTGAGGGCTTTGCACAGGAAGGCGATGATGAGCGCTACGATGACAAAGCCGAAGTAGTAACTCATCTGCGGGTGGTTCCACATGAGCTGTAGCGAGCCGAAGAGAGCGGTGACGGCAGCACCTGCCAGATACTTGCCACGGTAGCACCACACGATGCCCGCAATGGTGGGCGGCACATAGGCGAGGGCAAGCAGTTTCCAGATGTGACCGGCGCCGATGATGATGATGAAATAGGTTGAGAATGCATACCCGATAGCGCCCAGCACGGCATAGTACCACTTCATCTTGAATGCCATGAGCAGGATGAAGAAACCGAGCATGAGCATGAAGAGCCAGCTCACGGGTTCGGGAAATCCGAGAATGCGTAGCGAGTAGATGTTGTCGATCCACTTGAGCAGGTTGCTGCTGTCGTACGACGGACTGATCTGGAAGGTGGGCATACCGCCAAACAGGGCGTTGGTCCATCGTGAAACCTCGCCATTGTTTTCGGCCGAGTAGAGTTTACCCTCTTGGCCGTTGGCCATGCCTTGCATCACATCGCCTTGCTGCATGACATCGCCGTGAACATCGTTAGGGTAGAAGTAAATCCACGAGATGGCGATAAAAATGAGAATAGAAAAGACAATACTCAATGGTTTAGAGTATTTCTTGAAAGTCGAAGCGTTATTTTCGGATTTATTATGCATAGTAAATAAGTTTTTTAGCAATTTAGGGTGTAAAATTACACAAAAATCAACAAATAATGCTTAGATTTGCTCAAGAAAAGCATTTTAGGCATGTCGTTGCTCTAAAAAATGGCCCATGAGTGCGAAGGCAAAGATAAATGACATACAGGAAGTGATGGACCGCTTCACGGTGCACCTCACAGTGGAGAAGGGTCTCTCGGCAAACACCGCCGAGGGTTATGTCGACGATGTGCAGAAACTCATCGCCTACCTGAACACTGTGGGCATGGGCGTTGAAAACGCGACTGCCGACAACCTAGAGAACTTTGTGTGCACACTGCACGATGTGGGCATACAGCCGCGTTCGCAGGCACGCATCGTTTCGGGCATCAAGAGTTTTTACCGCTATCTGAAGCTGGAGGGCTATGTCGAGAAGAATCCCACATCGATGCTCACTCGGCCTAAGATTGGCCGCCACCTGCCCGATGTGCTCACCATAGGCGAAATCGACCGCATGATTGCGTGCATCGACATGAGCAAGCCCGAGGGCATCAGGAACCGTGCCATTGTGGAGACACTCTACGGCTGCGGGCTGCGTGTGTCGGAGCTGGTGGACCTGCGCTTGAGTGATGTGTACGACGACGAGGAATATGTGATTGTGCACGGCAAGGGCGACAAGCAGCGGCTGGTGCCCATCTCGCCCGTGGCACTGGAACTGATTTCCAATTATGTGGACCAGGTGCGCTCCATGCTCACTGTGAAGCGCGGAAGCGAAGATGTGCTGTTCCTGAACCGGCGGGGTGGCAAGATGTCGCGTGTCATGATTTTCTACATCGTGAAAGAACTGTGCGAACTGGCAGGAATACGCAAACAGGTGAGCCCGCACACGCTGCGGCACTCCTTTGCCACGCACCTGCTCGAGGGTGGTGCCAACCTACGCGCCATTCAGCAGATGCTGGGTCATGAGAGCATCACCACCACCGAGATTTATGTGCACATCGACCGCACGATGTTGCGCGACGAGATTCTCGCCCACCACCCCCGCAACCAGCGTGGTTAAAGGTTTAGTGTTGAGGGTTTAGTGTTTAGAGTTTAGAGTGATGATTGCACTGTGATAGTGCAATTTTGGGGAATTGGGCAGTTTTTTGTGTCTACTATTTGGTGTCGAATAGCCACACCTGGTTTAGGGTTGGGGCAGGAGGTTGTGGGCATTGGCGGTGACGGTAGTGATGAGGTGCTGGGTGGGGATGCCGCGGGCTTGGGCGATGGCTTGGGCTACCTGATGGATGGCGGTGGCGGTGTTGTCGTCGGTCTCGATGAGCAGGCGGTCGAGAGGTGTGGCTGCCACGGTGGCGGGGTTGAAGCGGGGCCCGAAAGAGAGATAGAAACCGGCATCGATGAGTGGCTGTGCCACGCGTGGGTTGCCTCGCATGCCGTGAATGACCCACGGCACCGCGCGTTGTGACTCACGCCACGCCTTGAGCACTTGTTGCGAGGTCCTGACCATGTGTATGATGAGAGGTTTGCCGAGTTGCTCGGCCAGCGTGATGTGCTCCTGGAATAGCGATTGCTGGATGGGGAGCGGAGCGCCACGCAGGGCGTCGAGCCCGGTCTCGCCAATGGCAGCCACCTGCGGGTGGCGGACTGCAGTGTGCAGGGCGTCGAGCATGGCGGGTGTGACCTGCTGACTGCGCCAAGGGTGGATGCCCACCGAGTAGCGTTTGCCCTGTTGCGGGTCAAACTCCTGTGGCATGACGCTGATGATGGCCTCGGTGGCCTGCTGGTTGTGAGTGTGGAAATCGAGAATCATGGCACTGGATCGTAGCCGCTGCCTCCCCATGGGTGACAGCGAAGAATGCGTTTCACGGCCAGCCAGAAGCCCTTGAAGGGGCCGTGCTTGCGAATGGCCTCGACGGCATAGTGGCTGCAAGTGGGCTGAAAGCGGCACATGGGCGGGGTGAAGGGCGAGATGCACTTCTGATAAAACTTGATGGGGAGAATGAGAATCCACCCGAGAGCCTTGCCCACATATCGGAGGCCGGTTTTCAGTATTTGGACCACCCTGCTCATGATCGTTGGGCATCGTTGGCCATCTTGTCGAGCAGTTGGCACAGGCAGGTGCTGATGGTAGCGAAATCGGCCGGTTGATTGGAGAGGTACACCAAGGCGATGTCGGCAGTTTTGCCGCTGGCCTCGAGGGCGGGGAACAGGCGGTGGCGGTTGAGGCGATAGGCCTCACGAATGCGTCGGCGCATGAGCACACGGCCCACAGCGTGGCGAATCTTCTTCTTGGGCACGGTGATCATGAAGCGTGCTTGCGGTTCGCCGGGATTGGCTGGCTGCAGGTGGTAGACGGCTCGCAGCGGATAGGCAATAGCCGAGTGGCCCTTGCTGAAAAGGGCGTCGATGGCCTTGCTGCTGCACAGGCGCTGATTCTTGGGAAGAGCGAGCGGCTTCATGCGTTTTGTTGCTTAGAATGCACAAAGTTACAAAAAAATGGTCATGATGTGCAAAAATGGGTAATAAAACACAAGGTTCTGTCAGCGAGCAGAACCTTGTGGAAGGTATCAGAAGGAAAAATATACTTCTTACTTCTGGGCGGCCTTCTTGGCGGCGCGTGTAGCGGCGGCCTTCTTGGCAGCCTCGCTGCGCTTGCGCGCTTTCTCGGCCTCGATGGCACGCTTTGCGGCGCGTGTGGCGGCAGCCTTCTTGGCGGCCTCGCTGCGCTTGCGTGCTTTCTCTTCGGCAGCACGGCGCTCGGCCTCGGCCTTCTCGGCGGCAATGCGCTCGGCCTCGGCACGCTTGGCAGCACGGGTGGCAGCGGCCTTCTTGGCGGCCTCGCTGCGGCGTTTAGCTATTTGTGCCTCGGTGAGTTTCTTGGCAGCCTTCTTGGCGGGCGAAGTTTTCTTGGCGGGCTTCTTGGTGTCGGCTGTGAGTTGCCTCATCTCTTCGCGCTGCACCTTGGCAAGATACATGTCGATAGCGGCAGGCATCGATGGCGCCTTGGGCGATGTGGTGATGTCGAGCCTGAAACCGTGGCTCTTGATTTCCTCCACCGTCTTGGGTCCCATTCCGCCCAGCGCGATGTCGCCCTGCACAAAGTCGGGGAAGTTCGACATCAGGGCCCTGATGCCCGAGGGAGTGAAGAGGATGATCATGTCGTAGTCGAAGGGTTCACCTGGCTGGAAATCGTTGCTCACGGTGCGGTACATGATGGCCGGCGTGTACTTGATTTGGTGCTCATCGATGAGCGAGGCCTTGGTGTCGTGCACATCGCTCATGGGGAAGATGAATTTCTCCTTCTTGTGCTTCTCGATGAGGGTGATGAGTTCTTCGACTTTGCCGTTTTCGCTATAGAATATTTTGCGTTTGCGGTACTGGATGTACTTTTGCAGATAATGTGCTACGGTCTGGCTCAGGCAGAAGTACTTCATAGTGTCGGGCACATCGAAGCGCAGTTCCTTAGCAAGACGGAAGTAGTGGTCCACCGCTGTTCGAGCAGTGAATATGACAGCAGTAAAATCGGCAGGATTCACCTTGAATTTTCGGAATTCCTTAGACGAAAGTCCTTCAACTTTGATGAAAGGACGGAAAACAACAGTCACCCCGTATTTGCTTTCGAGGTCGTAGTAGGGCGACTTTTCAGAGGTCGGTTTGGGTTGGGAAACCAGAATTTTGCTTATTTTCACGCTTTACTATAGTTAGATAATATCTTGTAAAATAGTACATAAGAAAATTGTACCGACACAAAACAGGATGGGGGGTACAATTTCGGCGCTGCAAAGGTACAAAATAAAATAAATAGTAGATGACAAATTGTTGAAAAAAATTCTAAAACCTTTGCAAATAAACACGATGCGCGCCGAAAAATATAGTAAAACTGCCAAGATGAGCATAAAATTGACAGTGTTATCAAACACGAGCATGATGCAGACGATGGGAAACAGCAGCAGACCGAGCAGCGATTGCGACGCCTTGAATCCGTTGAGCCAAAGGGTGGTGTTGACCTTGTCGCTGAAAACATATCCCAGCAACTTGAACAGGACAATCTGCAGCAGGTAGAAGAGCAGCGCCAGCCCCGAGAAGATGCCAATGTGCAGGAACACATGCTGGTGCATGAAGGGCGAGAGACTGGGCTGCCAGCGGCTCACTGCAAAGAAGATGGTGATGCCCATCATGATGCATGTGTTGAAGATGAGTGCGCTCATCATGCGGGTCTCGTTCAGGGTGTGGTCGTAGAACACATTCTCGCGCTTGCGCGTGGAGAACATGTTGTGGAAGAAGTGCTCAATGTACTTGTAGCCCGACTTGTAGCTAACCGTGATGAGAAAGGCGCTGAGCAGCATGAGCCCCATGGTGCCGGTGCTGCGCAAGGGCGACTCGACATTGGGCTTGCTGGCTTGTTGCTCGGGCATGGGCATGACGGGCAATGAGTTGAGCGCGTTGCTGTGCAGCGTGTCGATGCCAGCGTGTTGCGTGGGGAACGCGTCGGCATATTGCGGTGCATAGTAGGCATTGGCCGAGTCGGTTGTGGTCGAGTCGACGGGTGCTGGCTGGCTATGTGGTGCTGCGTTTGGCATAGTGTGTGAGTGCTAATACTTGTTTTCGGCTGGACCAACTCCCTGCGTCATGGCATCCTCGATGCAGCTGATGACATCGGCGGGGTTGTCGACGACATTCCACAGCGAGCCGTGTGACAGCTTCATGAAACCCTCTTTGATGGCCTGCTCCACCATGTGGATGAGCGGGTAGTAGTAGTTGCGCGTGTTGAGCACCACGAGGGGCTTGGCGTGCAGGTTGAGCTGCCGCCAGGTGAAGATTTCGAGCAGTTCCTCGAGGGTGCCGCAGCCGCCGGGGAGCGCCACAAAGGCATCGGCGAGGTTGGCAAGCGTCTGCTTGCGCTCGTGCATGTCGGGGGTGATGATGGTTGAGGAGAGGCGGTCGTATTGCCAGTTGTTGTCGACCATGAATTTGGGGATAACGCCAATGGCAGTGCCGCCGCTGTCGAGCGTGCCGTCGCTCACGGCGCGCATGAGGCCCTCGCGGCCAGCCCCGTTGAGGCAGGTCCAACCTTTTTGCCCAATGAGCGAGCCCAGTTCGTAGGCCTGCTGGGCGAAGTCGGGGTGTATGTTGCCGCTCGAAGCGCCAAAGACGCACACCTTGAGCGCATCGTCGTCGGGAATCATATAGTCGATATCATCGTTCATGGGTGCAAAGTTACGATTTTGTTTTGGATTATATATAAAAAGGTGGTGATGAAAAAGAGGGTGGGCCCGAAACGGGGTCCACCCTCTAATGAAATGTTATTTATAGATTATAGTAGATCTCAGGAGTTTTATTCCTGGTCGCTGTCCCACCATACGGGGATTGTCCAAGCATCGTCCTGACGGTTCCAGAGAGCAGAGTTGCCACTTGCATCGGTCATGCGTGCACCAGGCACCTTCTCGCCAATGGCCTGCAGGTTCTTGCTGTTGTAGTTGTACTCGTGCGAGCACTGACGCCAACGGCGATACTGCTTGCCATCGGGGATGGCGCGCATGGCGGCAGCGTCCTTGCTGTGATAAGCAGGAATGCTCCAACCAAAGAACAAGTTGGGATCGAAGTCATAGCGACGCATATCATTCCAGATCTCATTAGAGAACATGAGAGCAATGCGCTTCTGGGTGAGGATATGACCTAATGTCAGGTCGCTGGCAGTGCCGATACCGTTGTTCACAAAGTTGTCGATGTCGCTTTGTTCAATTGGAGTGAATGATGGGCAGTCTTTGAGCGAAGCATCCTCGCCAATCCAAACATTCAGTTTGTCATTCATCAACTCAATTGAAGCCTGAACACCTTTCTTGTAAGCCTCATAGGCTTCTGCCTTCAGGCCTTGCTTGAAGAGCACCTCGGCACGGATGAAGCAGCATTCTGCATAGGTTCCGATGTAGGTGGGTGAGCTTACGCGAGTATAGAATGTGCCAGATTCTGACGAGGCAGCAACACTTGCTCCGGCACGGCGGTACATAATGCTTGGATTGCCAAAGTAACCCTTGCAGTCGCTGGTGCACTCAACATAGACGGTGTCGCCCAAGCGAGCTTCTGACTTGGAGTCAATGTACCAGCTATTGGTTGTTTTGTTGTAGGCAGCACGCAAGGGACCACCTTGACTGTTGATTTCGCTGGCCATGTCAACACCCAGCGAACGGCGCCAATTGCCAACCCACTTCACATCGGTGCGTGAATCGGCATCCTTATTGGTGCAGTATGCCCAAGGAATAATGTGGTCGGCACGCGGGTCTTCCACACCATAGCCACCAAAGTTAGTCAGGTTGTCATAGAGCATCTTGGTTACCATGTAACCAGCGTTCATACCGCAAACCGAGAACAAGGGCGAGTAGTCAACAGGCTCATCCCATCCCAGCACATCGTGTGTGGGACCGTTGTCATCGGTGTGGTTGACTATAGTGTTGTCGGCATTGCTTTGCATAGCCTTGTCGAGACACTTGAGGATTTCGGCGGCATCATATTTGCCTTCCTTGTAGCTGCCGGCACCCTTCTTGTTCAATTTGTTGATCCAGCGAGCTTTCAACATATAAGCGAGTTTGATCCACTTGTTGAGGTCACCACCATTCCACCAGTCTTCACCAGCTGTGAGCTTGGGTAATAAGGCATCCTGGCTGTTACCTTTCTCAAGGTACTCAATGGCCTTGTCGATATCACTGAGGCAACCCAGATAAATAGTTTTGCCGTCGTCATATTCAGGAGTTGCAGTGTTGATATCTGCTGCATAGGTATAGGGCATCTCACCATAGAGGTCGGTCATAGCCATGAAACCGTATGCTCTGATCAGGCGACCCACACCGGCATATTGCCAGTTCTCGGCAGCCTCGGCTTTCTCAATCATGTCAAGCACATTAGTGTATGCGCCTACAAACCACCACTGGTAGGTTGTTGTCACCTGACCATCAACGGGGCACCAATAAGATACTTTCCAATAGTTACCTCCATTATAGTAGCGAGTCCAGTCGCCCATGGCCATTGTCGTGCGCCATGCACTAAACTGCAAACCGCTATTGGTGTAGAATTCAATGTGTGCGAGACGCTGTTGATATTCAACGTCCAGCGACGAAGGACTGTCGGGATTCTCGTTTACATCCAGCCAATCGTTGCATGAAGCTAACGAAAGCATGGTAACTCCCATGAGCCCAATTATAAATGATTTGAATACTTTCATATTAATAAGAATTATAAGATTTAACAACGATTAGTTAGAAAGTCAAGTTTATACCAAACGAGAAACTACGGGTAGCGGGAACACCACAGTAGTCAAAGCCTACCGATGACGAACCACCGATACCGGCACCTGAAGCGGCCACCTCGGGATCACCGTCATAGTTGGTGAACAGCAGCAGGTTCTGTGCGCTTGCTGTAATCATGGCGCGCTTGATAATCTTAGTCTTTTCGAGGAACGACTTGGGAATGTCGTAGCTGATTGAAATCGTGCGCAGACGCAGGCTGTTAACATCGGTTATCCAGTTGCGGGTCTCATAGTTATAAGCACCAGTGTAGTAGTCTTTAATGATGTTATAACCACTCTTCTCCTTGCCGTCAAAGATGTAAATCTCGTCGGCTTTCCATGTGTGGGTAACCTCATCGCCATTAGCGTTGACACCGCTAATAGTGAGTTCTTGGTCGCGCCAGTCGCCAGAGAGTTTGCTCACACCGCTCATCGACATGGCATACTTGGTGCCGTTGAACACATCGCCACCAACGCGGAATTCCCACAGCATGTTGAAGGTCCAGTTCTTATAGGTGAAGGTGTTGTTCCAACCGCCATAGAACTTCGACTCGCGGTTACCCACTTCATGAGCCACGCTGTTAGTGGTGGGGAAGCCATTCTTGTCCAGAATGAGCTTGCCATCTTCATTGCGGGTCCACTCGGTACCTTCAATACCCATAAAGTGACCATGATTGTAGCTGGCTGCTTTAGCGCTACCATACTGCACATCGGTCAAGTACATCACATCAAGACCTTGAATCAGGTCGCCCACTTTACCACGGTTACCTGCCACATTGATACCGGTTTCCCATGTGAAGTCGGGAGTCTGAATGGGTATGCCGCTCAGGCTGATTTCAATACCCTTGTTGTAAATGTTACCGGCATTGGTTGCGCAGAAGATATAACCAGTAGATTGAGCTGTACGCGGCGACACAATCATGTCAAATGAGTTGTTGGTGTAGTAAGCGAAGTCGAATTTCAAGCGATTCTGGAGGAAGCGCAGTTCCAGACCCACCTCAGTTGAGCGAGTACGCTCAGGTTTCAGGAATGGATTGCCACGCGACCAGCTGTTACCCAAACCTACGGCTCCATTGATATAAGAGCCAACAGGCCACTGATAAGTGTAAGTTCCATAAGGATCGGTGTCTTTACCTACCTCGGCCCAGCTGGCGCGAATCTTACCGAAGCTCAGCCATTCGGGCAGGCTCTCACGGAAGAATTCGGTGAAGGCGATGGCACCGCTCACACTGGGATAGAAGTAGCTCCAGTTCTCTTTGGGAAGAGTAGATGACC
This sequence comes from uncultured Bacteroidales bacterium, assembly GCA_902768435.1. GTDB lineage: Bacteria > Bacteroidota > Bacteroidia > Bacteroidales > Muribaculaceae > Sodaliphilus. The sequence goes on from CACXLJ010000005.1 coordinate 52,586, forward strand.
AGTCGTTACGGCCTGTAACAGTCAGGAAGATGGCGTTGCGCCAGTCGATGCGGAACTCACCGAAGAGTGAAACCATGCGCTTCTTGCTGGTGGCATGTTTGAACGATTGGTCGCTCTGGCGTGCATTGTCAAAGCTATAAATTCCAGGAACGATAAAGTTCCATGCGCGCTCATAGTCGGTGCGGGTCTTGATGTAGTCGGTCGATCCGCCTAACATCAGGTTAACATTGAAGTCACCAAACTGCTTGTTGAAGTTGGTCATCAAGTTGTTGCTCAGGTAGCGATATTTGTATGTATTGTTGCTATACATACCATTCTGCCATACCTGCTTGATAGCACCGTCGGGAGCAATCTGATTGGCGCTCTCGGTAGTGTAAGAGTCAACACCCATGCGGTAGCTGATCCACCACCAGTCGAACAGATCCCATTTCACATTGACATTGCCGGTGAAACGATCGGTCTTGTCGGTCATCTTGTTCTTGTTGACAATCCAGTAGGGGTTGTCGCGTTCTTCCCAAGGATCGAGGCCGGGAATCAGTCGGTAACGCAGGCCATTCTCATCCAGATAGTGGCTCATGTCATCAACGGGAGACCAGTTGTAGGCGGCGTAGAGGGCACCTGTACCACTTGAGTTGTAGAGGGCGGCACCGGTCAAAGTCTTGGTAGTGCGGGCATCACTGTAGGCAGCGTTTGCGCTGAATGTGAAGTTGCCCACCTTGTGGTCGCCATTGAAGCGGAAGGTGGTCTTCTTGTAACCTGTGGTGGGAACAATACCATCCTGATCATAGAATGAACCACTCAGGAAGTAGTTGCTGTTCTTAGTACCACCGCTGACGCTCAAATTGGTGTCCCAAATGATACCTGTCTCTAAGAAGTTCTTCAGGTTGTCATAGATGGGAGTGTTGGCGGCATTGCGGGGTCCCCACGAGTTATAAGAGTCGGTCTTGTTCTCCAGACCAGTGAATTCACCGGTCTTGGCGAAGTTCTCGCTGATATAGCCACGGCTATAATCTTTCTGATAACTGGGAAGGCTACTGGCCATTGAGGCAATTAACTTGGTGCTCAAGTTCACCTCGGTGTGACCTTCTTTACCCTTCTTGGTGGTGATGATGACAACACCGTTGGCAGCACGCGAACCGTAAAGAGCTGCAGCAGCAGGACCTTTCAGCACACTCATGTTGTCGATGTCTTCGGGGTTGATGTCCATCACACGGTTCGAAGAAGTGGTGGCACTGTTCATGATACCATCAAAAGCAGAGTTACCGACAACACCTGCTGAGTTGTCGTAGATGACACCATCCACCACAAACAGTGGTTGACTGTCGCGGTTCTCGGCCAGTGATGTACCACCGCGCAGGATGATTTGAGCACCCGAACCAGCAGCACCCGACGACTGGGTGATGTTCACACCAGCGATTTTACCGGAGAGCGAGTTAATGGCATTAGCCGTCTTGTTGCGCATCAGTTCTTCGGCCTTCAAGTCGTCGATCGCATAACCGAGTGATTTGCGGTCTTTCTTGATACCGAGAGCGGTCACCACAACCTCGTCGAGGCTGGTAGTGCTGTCGGCCAGGTCAATGTCGAGCACTGAGCCGGTCACCTTCACTTCCTTAGGCGCGGAGCCAATGTAGGAAATGACAAGCGTGCTGCCGGGAGCAGCCTTGATTGAATACTTACCGTCGACATCGGTGGCAGTACCCTGGTTGGTACCCTTGACCTTAACAGTCGCGCCGATCAACGGTTCGCCATTAGCGTCGCGTACGACGCCGGTCACTTTACCGTTGTTGCTTTGCGCCATTGCCACGAAACCCGCATCGGGCTGACTGGTAGTCAGTCCAACAGGAGCGCCACAGGCAAAGATGAGCGAAGCCAACAATACACATTGTTTTTTCATACGCACATGTTTTTTGTTGTGAGTTTAAATATAAAAAAGATTAGAAATCATAAAGTCTTACACTCAATTGTTAAAAAACTGCCTCGAATTCAACATGAAAATCAAAGCGACTTCCAACAAATTAGGTACAAAATTGTGCTTTTTTTGCGAAAAATCCAAATAAAATTTGATTTTTTTTAGAATTAATGCCAAAATTTTCGGTTTTTGCCCACAAATATGTAAAAAAATGCGTTTCCGATATAATCTAATTAATGTGTATGTTGAAAATGCCCCGATAATAATCAGCAAGAAATAATCAGTTTTTTTAACAATTCCCTCGTTTGGGGTTTTGGGGACGTGTCGCTCCCATTATGCGTAGCTATTCATTTGGTATCCAGATTGATCTTTAATTCGGTGTCCACACATTATTTATATTTAAGGACTGAAGATATATTTTTACAATAAAAACGATTTCAACATGAAAAAAATATTTTTATTTTTCGCAGCAGGACTTCTGCTCTCTTCGTGCTCCGATCTGCTCGATACCGAACCATACGATCAGTTCACGAAGCAAAACTACTTCACAAGTGAAACGAATGTGCAGTTGTTTGCCAACTACTTCTACAACACTTTCACAGGTTATGGCTCGGGTAGTGGCGACTACTACTTCAACAACCTGAACGACGACCCCAGCGGACAAATCGACCTCAACCCCGCTATGGGTCAGAACCCTGGTTGGTAATCAAGCATAGCATCGCTTGATGCTTATAATAAAAAAATCCGCCTGAATCTCAGGCGGATTTTTTTGTGTCTTTAGGGCTAACAAGCTAACGAGTAAATAAGCTGACAAGCTAACGGCTAGTTGCTATCGGCTATCGGCTAGCAGCTATGAGGCTAATTACAGCCAGCCGGCTTGCTTGTACCACTCGATGGCTTCGTGCACGCCTTGCTCGAGCGAGTATTGTGCGGTGAAGCCGAAGTCGCGCTTGGCGTCGGTGGTGTCGCACAGCCAGTTGCGCTGCTTGAGTATCTTGAACTTGTCGAGGTTCAGGGTGCTGGGCTTGCCAGTGACCTTGCCAATGAATTGCGAGCAGGCACACACGCAATGCACCAGCCAAATGGGGCATACGATGGGGATGACAAACTTGCGGTTGAGTTCCTTGGCGACAATGCTGCGGAACTCCTTTTGGGTGTAGCCCTTGTCTTCGCTGATGAAGTAGGCATTGCGCAGCGGGCCTTTTTCAAGGGCGAGCATCACGGCGCGTGCCAGGTCTTTGACATAGATAAAGGTGAGCATCTGCTTTTTGAAGCCCACGCTGAAGTCGAAGCGCATCTTGATGCTCTTCATCATCAGGAAGTAGTCGCGCTCGTGCGGCCCGTAAACGCCCGTGCAGCGGAAGATGGTGTAGGGGAAATCCTGCTGCATGCGCAGGTAGTTCTCGGCCTTGGCCTTCGAGAGGCCATAACGCGTGTTGGGCGCAGGAATGCGGCTCGACTTGAACGGGGTGTAGTTCTTTTCATCGCCAGGCCCCATCACGCTCAGGCTGCTCATGAGCAGGAACACCTCGGGCACAGCCTCGATATCCTTGAGCGTGTCGACCAGCAACTTCATGTAGTAGTAGTTGATGTTCTCAAAGTCGATGTAGTTGGTGGCTTTGGTGGCGCCCAGGTTGTGCACCACATAGTGCCACTTGCCATGTTCAGCCACATGCTGCTGCAAGGTGCTGCGCAGGGCGTCGGCATCGGTGAAGTCGAGTTCGATGAAGTGGATGCGTTCGTCGACGAGGAACTTGCGATTGGTTGACTTGCGCACGGCGGCCCAGGTCTCGTAGCCGCGGTTGATGGCTTCTTGCACGATGAAACCACCGATGAAGCCACCGGCACCGGTGATGAGTATTTTTTTAGTCATGTTTCTTCTGTTTTTCGAGCACTTTCAACACTTGGTTGAAAATGGTTTCGGGCTTGATGTCGGTGAGGCAGTGGTAGTCGCCGTAGCGGCATTGGGCCTGACCAAACACCGAGCACGGACGGCACTCGTAGTCGAGTTCCACAATGTTGTTGGGATTCTGTTTCCACCCCAAGAAGCCACTGTAGCGGTGTGTGCCGCCCCACACGCTCACCACGGGGGTACGTGTGAGTGAGGCCAGATGCATGTTGGCCGAGTCCATCGACACCATCACATTGCACTGGCGCAACACGGCAAACTCGTCGGTAAAGCCATGCTTGGCCTCGGCAACCGAGAAGGTGCGCTCATATTTCATGGTAACCTTGTGCAGCAGGGCTTTCTCTTTGCTGCCTCCGCCAAACAAGATGATGCGCAGGTTGGGATCGTGGTTGAGCAGCAGCTTGATCACCTCCTCCATCTTTTCGAGCGGGTACTCCTTGCTGCGGTGCTGCGAGAAGGGGGCTACTGCCACCCAAGTCTCGTTGTCGGGCTTGGGCGGAATGATTTGCGTTTCCACCTTCTGATAGCCTTCAAATGTTTCTTTGAAGGCAAGTCCTATTTTGTTGAACACCTCCACATAGCGATCGTGGGTGGTGGTGAGCTGTCGCTTGATTTTGCCCTTGGTGAGCAGTTTCTTCATTTTGTGGCCCTTGTCGATGCGAGCCAGACGCACGCCGTGACTCTTCATGAACGAGTCGATGACCCACGAGCGAATCACGCTGTGCAGGTCGGCAACGGCATCAATCTTGTAGTCTTTGCGCAGCTTCTTGGCAAGTTTGAGCATTCCTTTCACGCCCTTATACTTGTTCCTGACATCCACACCCAGCACCACAAGGTTGCGGGGTCGCTCAACAAAGAGGTATGACGACCACTGGCGGGTTACCATGTAGAACTTGATATGGGGATAAGCGGCACACACCGAGTAGACGACGGGAATGGTTATCGCCACATCGGCCAGGGCGGTGAAGCGTATGATCAGCACTTTGCGGGGTTCTTCCTTGATTCGCATAGGGCTCCTTTCTTTATTGCGATGAAATAAATGTCTTTATTTTTACAAAGGTAATCATTTTTTGCGACAATTCAATCAATATGTCACAAAACACTTGTTTTGTACCAAAAATGAAGCCAAATGTGCAATAACTTTAGCTTTTGGCTCTTTCTTTGCCGTGAAGTGGGGTTTACTCAGATTGAAGGGTGAAGTCGAGATGCATTGAGGCGATACGCTTGGCTATGATTCGGCCGTGTGCCTTGGCACCACGGGCATTGGTGTGGGTGCCATCGGAGGTGTAGCGGCAGCGCCGTCGCTCGGCTCTGCTTGAGATGGGGCTGAGTTTGTCGAGCCTGATGGTGGGGATGCCCAGTGAAAAGGCTGTTGCGGCGATGATGGCACTGGTCCTGGTGATGAGCCGTGGCCTCACTTCAATCGTCTGCGCGGGCGTGACAAGCACAAGATGAGCTTGCGGGAATGCCTGCTGGAGCAGGTGGCAGTTGTAGGCGACCGACTCAGCCAGGGTGAGCACCTGGTCGGGAGTGCGGTCATACAGGTAGGACCAGTCGGCTTGGTGCCGTGCCTTGCGGGGCGGGTAGGTGTAGGCTTGGGGGCGCTTGTGCTTGAACCAGGCATCGTTCACGCCGGCGGCGATGATGATGAGCTGGGGCGTGGGCTGTGTGCCTGCCTCATGGGCCTCGATGAGGCGTTTCACCTGATTGTAGATGACATTGTTGTCGGCAAGCAGCATGGTGTCTTCGACGGTGTTGAGCACCGTGCGGGGCGTATTGGTCCAGGTGGCACCACTGCGGGCATAGCTGCGGCACGAGGCAGTGGGGTAGCGCTGCTTGAACCACAGGGGCCAGGCTTCGTCGCCCGAGCAGTCGTCGCCACCCATCCAGGTGTTTGAGTCGCCCAGTATTGCCACATGGGGCGCTTGCTGGGAGCTGACGGGCTGTGCCCAGGCAATGATGACTGTGCCGATGGCGAGCAGCAGGGTGTAGATGGATTTCATTGTTGTGGTGACTTTTGTGAGCCCGAGAACTCGTTGCGCAGGGCATAGGTGTTGCGCAGTGCCTCGAAACGCTCGGGATTGTTCTTGAGTGCAAGGGTGTCGGCGACGGGATTGTAGCTGTCAACGATTGCCGTAAGGCTAATGTCGTGGGCGCCTGTCGCGGGGGCTTGGGGGTGCTGGGGCTTAATGCTCCAGCCAAAGTGGCGGTTCAGCGCATCTATCACCATGGCAGTGCCGCGCATCTTGCCCTGGCTTGAGTAGCCGGCAATGTGCGGTGTGGCAATGAAGGCCTTGCGGAGCAGGGCAGGGTGGATGAGCGGCTCGTTTTCCCAGCAGTCGAGCGCGAGGTCGCCATTCCAGTCGAGCAGTGCCTGGGTGTCGGTGACGGCTCCGCGGGCCGCATTCAGCACCAGTCGGCACTGGCGGGCATTGTCGAGGAAGTGCCTGTCGCACAGGTGCCAGGTGGGGAAATCGCCCTCACGGGTGAGTGGCGTGTGAAAGGTGATGATGTGGCATTGCTGCTGAACTTCCTCGATTGTGGAGAAACCGTCGCTACCCTCGGTAAGGGCGCGGGGCGGGTCGTTGCGCAGCACTCGCATGCCGCATTGTTCGGCCCAGCGCGCCACAATCGAACCCACATGGCCCACGCCCACCACGCCCAGCGTCGCTTCGGCGGGATTCATGTGGTTTTTCTTGAGCCACAGGGCCACAGAGGCAAGTGTCCATTGCGCCACAGCAGGCGCGTTGCAGCCTGGTGCGCTTGCCACCGTGATTCCAGCCTGGCGGCAATAGTCCAGGTCAATGTGGTCGGTGCCTATGGTGGCCGAACCTATGAATTGCACCTGGCTGCCTTGCAGGAGTTGTGCATCGCAACGGGTGCGGGTGCGCACGACGAGCGCATGCGCGTTGCTCACGGATTGGCGCGTGATCTCGTTCGCGGGCAGGTAGGTGACCTGTGCCACAGGTTCGAGCAGTCCTTTGATATAGGGGATGCGATTCTCTATGATGATGCGCGGTGTCATATCAGGTGGCAAGCATGTGCGCAACAAAGGTACCGAGCAAGGCGACAACCGCCACGGCGATGAAAATGTAGCGCCGAGTGTGTTCGTTGTGAATGGTAAAGGCGTGCGCAATCCAGATGGCGAGACACCAGTTGAGCAACGGCACATAGATGAGCAGGTTGCGGTAGTCCACACACATCATCGCAATCGAGGCGATGGTGAGCACCAGCAAAAACGAGTTGTAAAGCCTGATCTGAAGCCGGTAGTTCAGGATGGTGAACATGTCAAACACCATGAGCACAATGGCGACCAGCGCCACAATCACGGTCGAGCCGATGACCAGTTGCACCTGCCAGTTCTGCAGGTAGTCCCAGATGGCCTCGATTTGCGGTGGGGTTGCAGCGCACGGGTTCACAAAACCAAGTCCGATGGCAATCCAGAATGGCGTAATGATGCCCAGTATGAGGGCGAGCCACCCGCGGGTGCTCATGGCGCGCATTTGCATGAAACCTATGGTGAACGCCACCACCAGCACCAGAAACACATACTGGAACATACAGCAGAACGAGAGCACCGCAAAAATGAGGAATATGCGCCGCTGGGCGGTGTTCTTGAGCTGATAGGACGCATACAGGATGAAGCACAGCACCACGGCGATGAGGCACAAGGCGGTGCCTGAGTTGAAGTGTGTGCTCAAGAAGGGGTTGGCGGTCTGCAGCAGCAGGAACATCGATGCCGAGATAAAGGTGTAGGAGCGCACCACGCCATACTTCTTGTTGAGCGACATCGACAGGGCGACGATGGCAAAGGTGCACGCTAGGTTCACGATGTAGGAAATGAGCGGATTCCCGATGAGGTTGTTCCCAATGGAGAAGAACACGCCGTTGCCTGTGTCGGTGGTGGTGAACCTGCCTGTGTGCATGGCGAGCAGCGAACCAATGACGAAAATGGCTCCGCACAGCCACACGCATTTGCGGCTGTTCAGGAATTCATTGATTCTCTCTTCGTTCATGTTCGTTGCTGCTGACCTTAAATCGTTTTATTTCAAGTCAAAACCTATGTCGCGGCGGTAGTACATCTTGTCGAAGTTGATGTGCTTGATGCTCTCGAACGAGCGTGCCAGTGCCTCGTCTTTGGTGTCGCCGTAACTGGTCACTGCCAGCACGCGGCCGCCGCTGGTGAGCAGTTTGCCGTCCTCGCCGCACTTGGTGCCAGCATGGAACACGATGCTGTCCTCCACCTCGTCAAGGCCTGTAATCACCTTGTTTTTCTCATAACTCTGCGGATAACCGCCACTCACGAGCATCACCGTCACGGCATAGCGCGGGTCGATTACAACCGGTGTACTCCCGAACGCGCTGCTGCCAATCGCCCGCAGCAGCGGCACCAGGTCGCTCTTGATGCGTGGCATCACCACCTCGGTTTCGGGATCACCCATACGGCAGTTGTATTCAATCACATAGGGGTCGCCGTTCACATTCATCAGTCCGAAGAAGATGAAGCCCACATATGCGGAGCCGGTGCCTTGCATCCCCTCGATGGTGGGCTCAATGATGCGTGTGCGCACCTTGTCCATGAATGCCTCGTCGGCAAAGCTCACGGGCGAAACGGCTCCCATGCCGCCGGTATTCAAGCCCTCATCATTCTCGCCTATGCGCTTGTAGTCTTTGGCAACGGGCAGCAGTTTATAGGTTTTGCCGTCGGTGATGACGAACACCGAGCACTCTATGCCTTTCAGGAACTGCTCGATGACCACCGTGGCCGAGGCGTTGCCGAATTTGCCTTTGAGCATGGCGCGCAGTTCGGCCTTGGCCTCGTCCAAGTCGTTGATGATGAGCACACCCTTGCCGGCAGCCAGTCCGTCGGCCTTGAGCACATAGGGCGCCTGCTGCTGTTCCAGGAAGCGGAGGCCTTCGTCAAGATTCTGTGCCGTCACGCTCAGGTGAGCTGCAGTGGGAATGTGATGCTTCTGCATGAACTGCTTGGCAAAGTCCTTGCTGCCCTCGAGTTGGGCACAATACTTGTTGGGACCTATTACTTTGAGCCCCTGCACATGATTGTCCATGTAGTCGGTGATGCCTGCCACCAGCGGGTCTTCGCTGCCCACGATGAGCATATCCACCCTGTTTTCGGTGCAGAACTGAGCCACCTGCTCAAAGTCCATGGGGTTGAGTGCCACATTGGTGCCATACTGAGCCGTGCCGGCATTGCCGGGGGCGATGAACAGCTGGTCGAGTTCAGGGCTCTGTGCCAGTTTCCAGGCCAGGGCGCACTCGCGACCGCCCGAGCCCAGCAGCAGTATTTTGATTTTATCTTCTGTCATAGTTTTCCTTTATCTTGCTATCGTATTGTCTTGATTGTGTTGAATCGGTTATTTCTCGCCAGTGGGTTCGGGCGTGTTGCCGCCACCATTCTCGTCCAGACCTTTGCGGCGCCAGCCGTTGCGGCGGCCTTTGACGATGGGGCGCTCGTTCTCCTTGCCCAGCGTGGGTTTGCGGAACTTGATGACCTGCTTGGCAAACTCACTGCTGTGGAAGAATTCCTCACGCTCCTTGAGGTCGCCACCTGTGTTCTCGCGTTCCTGACGGTCGCGACGGTCGTAGATGCGCTCTTTGCCAAACCGCTGCACTTTAGGGTCGTCGTCGCGCCGTGCACCCGAAGGCTTGAAGGGTCGTCGTTCATCGTCGCGTCGTGGTCCTGAGGGATTGAAGGAACGGCGAGGCCCGCCTCGGTGATCGTCGCTGCGGCGGAAACCTTCGTTCTTGATGTGTGCCCCTGAGCGGCGCATGTCGTTGTAGCTGCCCTTGAACATCACATACTCCTTGAGGGCGCACTCGATGTCGCCGTTATAGAGCGGATAGTTGACCGAGGGGCGCAGGCCTATGTAGTCGGTGAGTTCACGGCCAGGTGCGATAATCCATGCATGGTAGCCGGTGAACACTCGCTTGAGTTTCTCGCCCAGCGTCTTGTAGAGCAGGGTGAGGTCGTCGATTTTCAGGCGTTCGCCATAGGGTGGGTTGGTGATGAGGATGCCGTTTTCGGGTGCCTCGTTGAGGTCCTCGATGGCCTTGCGTTCCACCTCAATCATCTTGGTTAGGCCGGCGCGCTTGATGTTGGCGCGGGCGATGGCAATGGCCTTGCCCTCGATGTCATAGCCATAAATCTTGTGCTTGAATTCGCGTTCGTTGCTGTCGTCGTTATAGATGTTCTGGAAGAGCTCGTCGTCGTAGTCGGGCCATGTCTGGAAAGCATATTCGGTGCGATACACGCCTGGATTGATATTGGCGGCGATAAGGGCAGCCTCGATCAGGAAAGTGCCCGAACCGCACATGGGGTCGATGAAGTTGCACTCGCCGCGCCAGCCGCTCAGCATGATGATGCCGGCCGCCAGCACCTCATTGATGGGTGCATCGGTCTGCGCCTCGCGCCAGCCTCGCTTGTAGAGTGGGGTGCCGCTGGAGTCGAGTGAGATGGTCACCTCGTCGTTCGAGATGTGCACATCGAGTTTGATGTCGGGCGAGTTGAGCCTGATGGAGGGCCGGCGGTTGTATTTCTCACGAAAGTAGTCGGCAATGGCGTCCTTCACCCTGTAGGTCACAAAGCGTGAGTGGCGGAATGTTTCGCTATAGACGGTAGAGTCGATAGAGAAAGTCTTGTCGGGCTTGAGCACCGAGTCCCAGTCAAACTTTTTAACTTGTTCGTAGAGGTCGTCGGCATCGGTCGACCGGAACTTGTAGATGGGTTTGAGCACGCGCAGGGCGGTGCGGAGGCAGAAGTTTGCCTTGTAGAGCATTTCCTTGTTGCCTGTGAAGGCCACCATGCGTCGTCCCTGGGTCACATCCTGAGCCCCGAGCGCTGTGAGTTCGTCGCTGAGCACGCCTTCCAGTCCTTGGAAGGTCTTGGCTACCATTTCAAAGTTGTCACTCATCACTTTTTGATTTGTGGTTTTTTATTTAATAGGTTTCATCGTTTACAAAGAACGCAACTTCACCCGATGCGTGGTAAAGTTAGTGCAAAGTTACACAAAAAACATGATTTTCCACACCAACCCCACAAGAAAACACGCAATTACTTGCATCATTCATTTTTTTTCTTGAAATTTGCGTGTGCATGAAATTTCCCTTTTTTTGACATCGTTAAAAACTATGGCTATGATGAAACGAACATTCTCACTCATATTTCTTACTATGGCAATGATTGGTAGCATGGGCGCCCGCGAGGTCAAGTCCACTCATTTCTTTACGCACGGCAACAACGACTTTGCCCAGACAATAACCGATAACATGGCACGCGACCTTGCGGCGCGAGAGGCCAAGTGCGAGGTGCTGCCTGTGGCCGACTACCTGCTCACTGGCACCGAGCAGGCGTGGAGCAGCGGGCTCGATGTGATGACCACCTTCTACAATGCCAAGGCTAAACGGGTAGAGCGTCACTACTTCGGCGGTTTTGGACAAGGTATCTTCGATGGCATTAGCGGTGACTACGAACTTGTGGTTAATGGCGACAATGTGGAGGTGAAAGGTACGCCCCAACTCAAAGTGTCGATTGAAAAATATGGCCACTATGTGCTCATGGTGTTCCGCGACGCACAAGACAAACCGGTGATAGTCTATTACTACTTCCCCTTCGATGATGCCCGCAACTCATCGAAATGGACGCAGTTCCTCCACTACATGCTGGCAGGCAATTACCCGCTGGCAGGCGACGAGAAGGAGCATGCTGCAATATTTGGCCCCCGTATGAGCCACTACACGGGCTATAAATATGACCATGACCCTGGTTTCTACGACATAGGTGTAGAAAAGGAATCGCTCAAGATTTCTGTCATCTATGGCGCTGGACGCGTGAGCAGCGGCGACCCCAGCAGTCCCAAATATGGCAAGATGCCTGGTGGCGGCGGTGCCGGAGCCATTATGGGCCCCATGGAGTGGACCGTGAAACCCACAATCGAAGGCATCATGGTGCATGTTGATCGCGACCAGAAATTCGTGAGCCACGGTCCCAGAGTGTGTGCCCAGGGCGAAGAACGCAACCTCACCAAGGCGCAGGGGCCCTATGAGGGACTTGACGGCAAATGGACCTTTGCCTCGGTGTTCCCGCTTACGCCCACCTTGCTCAAGATTTTCCCCAAGGAGATGCTCAAATATATGCGGGGCGAGATTTATGCCCGCTATGGCGACACCTTTACCGACCCTGAGGTGCAGGCCTATTTCGATGCTCAGCCTTGGTACCAGAAACGCCCAGGCGAGAAAATCTCCCTCACCGACATTGAGCGCTTTAACTACACCCTTATCAAGCAAGCCGAACGGTAGCCCCCTAACCCCCTGAAGGGGGGATCAAGTGGCCCCCTAACCCCCTAAAGGGGGAATTGAGGATGACGAGAGAAAGACTAAAAAAAGAGACTACCCCAATGTGGAGTAGTCTCTTTTATGATTTAGCTCAACAGCAGCTTAAGGTAAGAATGTAACAAAGAATAGAGGGCTGCTGTAAAGCGTTGTTTTCAGTAATCAAAACAGATTAGCTGTTCATGATGATGTCGATGAGTGCAGTGATGTCGCGCACATCGATTTCACCGTCTTCGCTCACATCGGCACGAGGATTGTCGGTGATCGAGTTCATGATAACATCGATAAGAGCTGTGATGTCGCGCACATCAACTTCGCCGTCGCCGTTCACATCGCCAATCTTGTAGGCAGGAGTAGCCGCTTTCTTCACATAGAGCTGAGGATACTTCTGAGTGCCCTTGTAGAAACAGAAGCGCGGGTTGCTTGCATTGTATTGCAGGTAGCGATCTTCGGTGACATTATACTTGATCAGAGCATTGCCAACGCTATCGAGTGCTACGGTCACATCACCCAGGGTAGTGCCTGTTGCTACAGTGTTGCCACTGGTCCAGTAAATATACTGGTCATCATCAATCTTGATGTTATAGAAGCCTTCGGTTTCTGAAGTTTCCAGGGTGAACGGAGTCACGGTGGTGGTGCTCATCAGGGTGATAACACCATCTTCAAGGGTGAATTCTGATGAACCAGCCTCTACCGAAACGCGCACATTGTTACTACCATAGGTAGCGGCGGCTCCCATAGCGACTGTTACGGTTTCATCGCTGTAGGCCAGCACATACTCCTTGTCGGCGGCAATCTGGTCGGCGCTGGTCACCAGCTCATACTGATCGCCAAGTTCGGGTTTGGCAACAAATGTGAGCGTCTTGGTCACAACTTCGCTGTTGCCCAGGACATCACCCTCGTTGTAGCCATAAGCAAATGCACGCACGTTAACCACTCCAGGCTCGTTCAGCGTCACAGTGATGCTGTCGCCATTACCCAATGGACGATAAGCTGCGGGGAAGGTCTCAGTGTCTTCGATGTCATAACCAATGTTCACATCGGTTTCTTCGCTGGTGAATTTCACAGTCACCTCGTCGCCCACAAAGTAGGTTTCCTGGTCGGGGTTAACAGTGATGGTGGGAGCTGCATGGGCTGTTGTAGCCATCTGCACATACTCGGTGGGCAGGAACTGCAAGCCATTGTGCCAGCCCATGATGCCATACACATCATAGGTCTTGCCGCTGGTGCTTTCGGGAACATCGGCAAAGGTGTTGTAGGTGGCCACAGTGGTCTCGCCGTCGGCAAGTGTGATGCTATTGCCGCTCACGGTCACGCCACGCACCACGCCATAGATGCCGAAGTTCGACAGTTCAGCAAATGTGGCAGCTGCAAAGTCGGCGGCTGCAAATTCCTTGGCAGTGACAGTCTGGCTGTCGACAGCGTCTTCCATGTTCTGGGGGGTGGCAGCCTGAGCTGCTCCACTATATTCGCCCTTGGTGGCAGTGAAGCCAGCGGGGATAACATCACCCAAGGAATAACTGGGAGTAATGGTTCCAAAGATGAGCATGCCGCCGGTCTCGTCCTGAGCATACAGGTAGTTGCCCTTTTGCGCGGTGGCAACGAGGCCTGTGCCGGTGAACACGAAGCTGGTGCCTTGCTCTAATGCGTTGAACTGAGCTACAGTAGCAATTTCGGGATCGGGAACAATACCTTCGGTAATAGCCAGATTCTTGATTTCCCAACGACCAGGTTTGGCATTTGCTACATACTTGAAACCAAGCTGGAACACCTTACCGGCGTATGCGCTCAAGTCAATATCACCCACACTGACAAAAGTGTTGTTACCCATTTCTTTATGAATGTCAGCAGGGAGATTTACCTGTGTCCAGGCACCATCAGCTCCTTCACGCGCCCAAAGGGTTGCCTCTAAAACAGCAGCAGAATCATTTTTGAAGTAGCGCAGGTTCTCGTCAAAAGTGAGGTTGACGGCGCTCACTGTAGTGCCATCAATCAGTGGGCTGATGAACCAGCTCTCGACATTATCAGTACAGTTATTGCCATTGGCGGTCATGCCGTAACTGCTGGTTTTCCACACTGCGGTAAGGCCACCCAGGCTCACATCCTCGATGGTGAACTTGCCCTGGCTCGACACTAATGTCTCGGTGTAGGGAATCGTTTGATAAGTCGGTGTGGGAGGTTCGCTACCACCTTCATAAGTTACAGCAATAGCAGAAATCCTACATTGTCCAGATGTTCCGCTCTGGGTAAATGTAATACTGGAAGCGCTACCAGTCCATGTACCGACGTTATCATCGCCCAAAACATAAGTTCCGACATCTGTAGAAACAGTGTTTGCTGTTTGAGTGTAAGTGATTTCAATTTGTGAAATCGTTTTTGTAGTAGAAGAGACAACTAAAGTTCCTCCTCCATACCAACGAACAGCTGAACCATTCGTGTAATACTGAGTAGCTGTACCGCCACTTCTTTTTTGGAATACAAGTGAGAAATCTGTTCCGCTAATTGTCACATCATCAAGTGTGGTATTTGATGAATACAGATTAGAGAAAACGATAGTCTCATCAGCTGCCCATGCACTAACGAAAGCCATGGCCAACAATAAAAATGAGAAAATTTTCTTCATAATGTGTTTGTTGTTTTTAAGAGTTAATAAATGAAGTTAATTATATTATAGTTTTCTTTTTTGCAAAAATAATGCATTTATTGCAAATAGCAAAATGAATTTGGCAGAATGTTTGTTTTAAATTATAAAACACTATGTGTGAATCAAGTAGCAAAAAACTGGGGATTCTTGTCAACCAGCGACAAGAATCCCCATTTTTCGGTATTTTTTGCCTTGTGGCACATTGTTATGCATTCATGATGATATCAATCAGGGCAGTGATGTCGCGCACATCAATTTCGCTGTCACCATTCACATCGGCACGCTGATTATTGGTGATAGAGTTCATGATGACATCGATCAGGGCGGTGATGTCGCGCACATCAACTTCGCCGTCGCCGTTCACATCGCCGCGCAGGGTTGCGGCAGGTGTCTTGTCGACGATTCTCACATCGCCCACGAGCAGCATCTGCATGCCGTAGTTGCTGCAGCACTGCACGCCAATGAAGCTCACAAACTCCTCGTTTTCAACACCGTTGCCATCTTCCTCGGCGGTGATGGTGAAGGTGTAGTCACGCAGCTCGTTGGGATGGTTGATTTCAACCTCGTCGCTCAGCGGCATGGCGGCAGCGGTGGTGTAGCCAATCATCGAGTACACATTGAATCTCTCGGGGTAGGGCTGCAGTGTGTTGGCGGCCGAAACGGTGATTTCATACTCGTGACCCTCAACAAACTTGAGCGGGGGCGACACCAGCCAGTCGAGCGCGTAGTACGACGGATGTGCCTGATATATGTAGAAATTGCGACCCAACATCGAGTAGCGGTGCCACTCAAAGGTGTAGCCGTCGGTGTTGGCATCGAGTGGAGTCCACAGCAGGGCCTCGGCTTCGCCGTTGAAGTCGGCGGTCATTGTCGGGTTGATGTTGCGTGCAGGGCCGTTCACCAGGAAATTGGTTTCGGCGGCCTCGCCTGCGCCAGCCGAGTTAACTGCCACAATCTGATAGGTGTAGCGTGCCAGGGTGGCTATGTTGCTGTCGGTGTAGGTGCAGCTGGTGAGGCCGGTGGCGAGGGTCTCGCCATTGCGCATCACATTGTAGGTCACATTCTGCGTGGGGGCATAGCCGCCGTGGGCGCCTGTTGTGGGCGCGTTCCAGGTGACGACGGTGCTGCACAGCCGCGTCATGTCGAGGGTGGCAGTGGCGTTGGCGGGAGCGGCAAGCACATCGGTGCCCACATACACATCCACAAACTGGTCGGCACCAGTGCCGGCGGCATTGCAGGCCTGCACATGATAGCGATAGGTGCCGGCGGCGGGAACCACATCGGTAAATGTCGAGGCATTGCCAGGTACGGCATTAAGCACCTCGCCCACTTGTTCGCTGCCACGAGTGATTTTCACCTTGTCGATGCTCTCAAGCGTTTCGCCGTTCATCATCAGGGTGGGGTTGGTCCAGTTGAGCACCACGCTCAGCGCTCCCTGCGGGTTGGCGGTGGCGGTGAGGTTAGCCACGCGTTGCGGCGCGGTGAGGTCGGCCATCACATAGGGGGCATCAAGACCTACGGTCCAGAATCCCTCGCCATTGTTGCCGCTGCCTATCACGCCCAGGTCGGTGGTGGCGGCATTGGTGGGGTCAACCCTGTAGAGGTGGTTCACATAGCTTGTCGAGGTCTCGCTGGCCCAGTACAGCATGCCATTGTTGCGGTCCATGCCCAGCGAGCCAAAGGTCTGGCGGGGTTTGATGCCCGTGTTGCCAATGGTGGTGGACTCGTGACTGGTCAAGTTGTAGGAGCACAGCACGCCGTCGCGGGTCATGTAGTACATGGTGCCGTCGACGCCTATGGTCATGGCGCGGGCATAGAATCCCAGGTCGGCAATCACGGTCGAGAGTGCGCCGGTCGTCAGGTCGATGGCGCCGAGCATCGAAGTGCTCACATTCTCGTTCTCGGAGTTGCAGATGAAATACATCTTATTATCGACATAGTTGAAACTCATGTCGTTAGGGAAACCTACTCCCTCGGGCTTGGTGCCTATCAGGGTGGTGGCTCCGGTGGTGATGTCCACGCTATAGAGCTGGGTGTTGAAGTCGTCGTCAAAACTCATGATATAGAGTGTTGAGTCCTTGATGGCTCCAGCAATGGGAATGATGTCGCTGGCAATGCGGGTGGCACTGGCGGGGTTGTCGGTGTCGATGGTCACGAAGCCAGGTGTTGCATAGTTGCGCGCAAAGCCATAGAGTGTGATGGCATTGGCACTGAGCGAACCCATGATCATGGCAATCGCAGCGCAGGCCATGACAATGCGGCGGGTGAGTGTGTGCATAGATAAATAGATGTTTAAGAGGTTAAAAATTGTGTGTTAATGAGTTTTGTATAGTTGTTTTTAGTTTAATGGGTACAAAAGTAGTGAAATTTTGTTGGCTTTTTTTTCGTGAGGGGGTGTTTTTTACTTAAAAATGTTGCAATTGTGCGTTTTTTAAGTCGGTTGACCAGCAACAATTGAACAGATTTGATTACTTTTGTGTTTAAAATAACAATAACCGTTCAACGATGATGAAACATTTAGTCAATAAATATGTGGTGGCGCTGTGGCTCATGACTATGGCCGCCCTGGTTGCGCAGGCGCAAAACTCACAAGTCTCGGGTGAGCCAAGTGGCTTTACCTATGGCGTTTATGGCGGTGTGGGAGCCGCCTTCCCCACTGGCAGCGTGGCCGATAACTTCAAGGGCAGCGCCGTGTTCCAGATAGGCCTCACGGGCACCTATCAGAATTTCAGACTCAAGACCGATGTGGCCTATAGCCAGCCCTCGTTCAAGAACCGCAACATCTTTGCAGCCTTCGACGCCGACGGCCATCCCGCTCAAGACAATGCCCATGCCGATGCCTCGCTGCTGCTGTGGAGCGTGCAGGCGGGTTACAGGGTTTACCAGGGGCATCGCCTGTCGGTAACCCCCAATGTGGGTTTCGTGTTGTCGCGCTACAGCTGGGACCTGAACAACCTGGAGTGGAGCAAGGACGAGAACGACGAGGACCAGTTCCGCGTGACAGGTGTCGACAAGGCGCGTTTCACCCACACCAGCTGGATTGCCTCTATCGACTTCGACATCAGGTTGCACACCACCATCACCGACAAGCCTTTCTTGGGCAACGGCAGCAAGCGGTTCACCTCGTCGATTCGCATCACTCCCTTCATCGCTGGGCTCAAGCACAGCAAGAGCGTGCCCTCGACTAAGGGATGTCTGGTGGGTGCCACGGTGAACTATTTGGGGCTGCTGCAGTCGCTGGGCTTTTAATGCGCTCCCAAACGATAAACCCAAATCCTAATGACCGAATCGGGATAAAAAGGCATTTTTAAGCACAATTAATACACATTAGTGGTGCTATTTAAAAAGTTTGTCCTACTTTTGCCCCTGTAAAACAACGGGCATCAGGCAATGAAGCACTGGATAATGGTCATAATGTTGGCCCTGGCATGCCTGCCGGCATTGAGCCAGGAGATGGTGATTGACGAGCGCGAACTCTCGCCCATCAGGAGCGTCTATCATGGCATGTATCACGACATTGACCCGCTCACCGGCGACACCACCATGTGGATTGTGATGAATCCCGTCATCGTTTACCCCAACGAGCGTTTCCGCAACAAGAAGGATGAGGAATTCTACTGGAAAACCGTGCGCGATGTGAAGAAGACCTTGCCCTATGCCAAACTCATCAACCGCACCTTGCAGGAAACCTACGAGTACCTCCAGACCTTCGACACTAAGAAGGAGAAAGACGCCTACCTCAAGAAGTTTGAGAAGCAGCTCTATGCCCAGTACAAACCCATCATGAAGAAGTTCACCAAGAACCAGGGAAAAATCATGATTAAACTCGTCAACCGCGAGACCAACCAGAACTCCTACAGCATTGTCAAGGCATTCATGGGCACCTTCCGCGCGGGATTCTGGCAGACCTTCGGGCGCTTTTTCGGCGTCAACCTCAAGGCCGAGTACCGACCCCAGAAGGACAAGAACGACGCCCTCATCGAGCGCATCTGCGTGCGCGTCGAGCAAGGCCTGCTCTAAGCCCACCCTCTGCAAACAGTGCTTTCTGGTATAAAATTACAAGAGGCAACCGACATCTATTACAACTCAGTGACGGCCAATCTCATTGAAGAAGGAATTGCCGACTTGCATTGCCGTAGCGACAAGTATCTCGCCAACGAAGTCTGGCTTGAATATCAGGAGAAAATGTGCGATTGATGTGGCACGGAAAGCCGCTGCATGAGTATTTTTGTGGCAATAAACCCAAAATACTCATCAATCATGGAAAACACCAATCAATTTTTGCATCTCAGCGCCAGCGAGATGCTCGCCCTGTGGAAAAAAGAACTGCGCCTCGAGCCTGTGGTGCGCGACTGCACCGTGGAGCGCGACGACGGCATCGACATCGACGCCCTGCTCGAGTTGCACATCCGGCAGTGGTATGCCCACCTGCTCAACACTGCCCCCATCGAGTGGCTGCCGGTTGAAGATGTCAAGGCCGATGTTGCTCTCACCACCGATGCGCACGGTAAGGTCTCGGCCACCGTCCCACCGCAGTGCGTGCGACCCGTCGAGTGGCAATTAACCGCCTGGCAACGACCCGTCACCCAGTTCCTCGCCCCCGATAGCCACGAGGCGCAAGTCGCCCTCGACCCCTACACCGGTGCGGGACCCAACCGACCTGCCGCCATCGACTATGGCAATCGCCTGCTGCTCCTCGCCATTGCCACCGGCACCCAGCCCGCCCTCGCCACCGCCCGCTGCGTGGTGCGCCCCGCCGATGGTACCTTCACCTTCCACCAGACCGCCCTTGCCACCATCCCCCAGTGGCACCCCGACTCCCTCAACCTCCTCTACTCCTGATCACCTCGCCCGATAATCGCACACCGAATGCACCGATTTTCACTGAATTATTCATTGCGCAAAATCCATGTGCTCTTCTGTCCTTGCATTCCGAGCATTCGGCGTATTCTGTGTGTTCGGTGAATTCTGTGTGTTCAGTGCATTCTGTGTGAAATAAAGCCCACTGCAACAACGCCATTTGCCTCGCACTTGGCGTTTTTCTGTTGAGCCTGAGCGGTTATTCAACAAAAATGAATCTTTCTCCAAACCTATAATTTTTTCTTTCAAAAAATTGGAGATTTATGTGAGACACACTATCTTTGCAATGCTAATAATCTCCGTTTGGTGTAGAATTCGCCCCACACAAAACCTCCGTTTGGTGTAGAATCCACCCAAATAAAAACCTCCGTTTGGTGTATTTATAAATATGAAACGCAAGATTTACAATGAGTTAAAGAGATGGAAGGATCAATGGGGTGGTAAAACTGCCATTTTGATTGATGGAGCTCGTCGTGTGGGCAAGAGTTATATCGCTGAGGAATTTGCTCGAAATGAGTATAAATCCTACTTGGTGATTGACTTCAACAATGTGAGTCAACAAATTAAGCAACTTTTTGAAGAACAACTGGCTAATCTTGATATTTTCTTCCGTCAATTAAGTCTGCTGACTGGTGTCAAGTTCTACGAGCGGCAAACAGTCATCATTTTTGATGAAGTGCAACAGTTTCCACGTGCTCGTGCCGCCATTAAATATCTTGTGGCCGATGGTCGTTATGACTATATTGAGACGGGGTCACTAGTGAGTATAAATCGTAATGTCAAGGATATTGTGATTCCATCTGAAGAGGAGCGAATCGACATGTATCCCATGGACTTTGAAGAGTTTCTTTGGGCCATGGGCAATGATGTGCTTATGCCCTATGTTCAAGAACAGTTTAGTGCCTTAAGACCCATGGGGCAAGCCATTCATCGCAAAGCCATGGAACTGTTTCGACAGTACATGATTGTTGGCGGCATGCCACAAGTTGTACTGGAATATGCAACAAGTAACGACTTTGATAAAGTTGATCATGTGAAGCGCAACATATTGAATCTCTATCGCAGTGATATCAGCAAATACGCACATGGTGAGGAACAGAAAGTAACGCACATTTTCGATTTAATCCCATCCATGTTGCAACGGCACGAGAAACGGTTTCGAATAGGCAATGTCAAACATGGGGCTCGTACACGCGATTATGAGAAATCCTTTTTTTGGCTTGAAGAGTCGCGCGTAGTCAATATTTGCTACGCCACTACAGCCCCCAATATCGGCCTGGGGCTAAACAGAGAGCAATATAAGTTTAAATTATATATGGCCGACACGGGACTGCTTATTTCACAGGCTTTTGGTGAACGAGCCGAACGGGAAGACCTGTATCGCAAACTGATGTTCGATAAACTCGAAGTGAATAAAGGAATGTTGGTCGAGAACATTGTTGCTCAGATGCTCAAGGCTTCGGGCAAAGAATTGTTCTACTACTCATCTTATAGCGATAATGCTGATGATAAAATGGAAATTGATTTTCTCATCAGGAAACAGCAAGTGACAAGCCGACATAACATTTCGCCAATCGAAGTGAAGAGTTCTAATCGCTACACACTTTCATCTTTGCGCAAATGCATCAAGAAATTCTCGGCCCATATCGCTACACCTTATGTTCTGCACAGTGGCGATCTAAAGGTCGAAGATGGGGTTGTTTTCTTGCCCCTTTACATGACACCCCTACTTTAGGCCTACGAATTGGACAATGGCGTTTTTCTGCTGAGCCTGAGCGGTTATTCAACAAAAAGTAGTAACTTTGCAAAAAATATAAATAAATACTACTTATTATGGAGAAGAATTTCAAACGCACACTCGTGACGACCGCACTGCCTTATGCCAACGGTCCTGTGCACATCGGCCACCTGGCAGGGGTCTATGTTCCTGCCGACATCTACACCCGTTATCTGCGTCTCAAGGGCGAAGATGTGATTATGGTGGGCGGTAGCGACGAGCACGGTGTGCCCATCACCATCAAGGCTCAGAAAGAGGGGGTTACCCCGCAAGATATAGTGGACCGCTACCACAAGATCATCAAGGATTCGATGGCGGGCCTGGGCATCTCGTTCGATATCTATAGCCGCACCACCAGCGACATGCACCGCGTCACCGCGAGCGACTTCTTCAAGAAACTCTACGACAAAGGCGAGTTCATCGAGAAGACCACCCAGCATCTCTACGACGAGGAGGCCAACCAGTTCCTCGCCGACCGCTATGTGACAGGCACCTGCCCCCACTGCGGCAACGAGCATGCCTATGGCGACCAGTGCGAGGCTTGCGGCACCAGCCTCAACGCCACCGACCTCATCAACCCCAAGAGCGCCATCACCGGCAATGTGCCTGTGATGAAGGACACCAAGCACTGGTACATGCCCCTCGACAAGTGGGAGCCTGCCCTGCGCAAGTGGATTCTTGAGGACCACAAGGAGTGGAAGACCAATGTCTATGGCCAGTGCAAGTCGTGGCTCGACGAGCACCTGCAGCCCCGCGCCGTGACCCGCGACCTCAACTGGGGCATACCCGTGCCCATCGAGGGTGCCGAGGGCAAAGTGCTCTATGTGTGGTTCGATGCTCCAATAGGCTACATCAGCAACACCAAGGAACTGCTGCCCAATGACTGGGAGAAGTACTGGAAAGACAAGGATACCCGCATCATCCACTTCATTGGCAAGGACAACATCGTGTTCCACTGCCTCATCTTCCCCGCCATGCTCATGGCCGAGGGTTCTTACCAGCTGCCCGACAATGTGCCTGCCAACGAGTTCCTCAACCTCGAGGGCGACAAGATTTCGACCAGCCGCAACTGGGCCATCTGGCTGCACGAGTACCTCGCCGACTTCCCCGGCAAGCAGGATGTGCTGCGCTATGTGCTCACTGCCAATGCGCCCGAAACCAAGGACAACGACTTCACATGGCGCGACTTCCAGGCTCGCAACAACAACGAGCTGGTGGCTATCCTGGGCAACTTCGTGAACCGCGCGCTGGTGCTCACCCACAAGTACTTCGAGGGCAAAGTGCCTGCCTGTGGCGAACTCACCGACTACGACCGCGCCACTATCGACGAGTTCAAGGGCGTGAAGGCCACTTTGAGCGAAGCGCTCGAAACCTTCCACTTTCGTGCCGCCCTCGCCGAGGCCATGAAACTGGCACGCATCGGCAACAAGTACCTCGCCGACACCGAGCCCTGGAAACTCGCCAAGACCGATATGGCACGCGTCGAGACCATCCTGAACCTGGCCCTGCAGATGTGCGCCAACCTCGCCATCGCCTTCGAACCCTTCCTGCCCTTCAGCACCGAGAAACTGCGCAACATGCTGGGTATCGACAAACTGGACTGGAATGCACTGGGCAACTTCGATATTCTCAAGGCTGGCGATGTCATCAACAAGCCCGAACTCCTCTTCGAGAAGATTGAGGACGATGTGATTCAGGCACAGCTCGACCGCCTTGAGCGCATCAAGCAGGAGAACATCATCAACAACTTCAAGCCCAAGGCCATTGGCCCGCAATGCACCTTCGACGATTTCATGAAACTCGACATCCGTGTGGGAACCGTCACCGCTTGCGAAAAGGTGAAGAAGGCCGACAAACTCCTGTGCCTCAAGATCGATGACGGCATCAAGGGACGCACCATCGTCAGTGGCATTGCCAAGTATTATAACCCCGAGGATCTCGTGGGCAAGCAGGTGTGCTTCATTGCCAACTTCCCGCCGCGCACCTTCAAGGGCATCGAGAGCCAGGGCATGATACTCAGCGCCGAGGATGCCGACGGACGCCTGGTGGTGGTTGGACCCACTGGAACCGTGAAACCCGGTGTGCAGGTCAAGTAGCAATTTTCCCAGAATTCCCGTTTTTCCCAGAATTCCCAGAATTCCCGGAATTCCCAATTTTCCCGCATGACCCAACGCGCCCAAAAGACCCTATATGTGAGCGACCTCGACGGCACCCTGCTCAACACCGAGTCGCAGGTGTCGCACAATAGTGCTCAAGGCCTCAATCGACTCATTGAGGACGGAGCACTCTTTACCATTGCCACAGCGCGCACCCCGGCCACCGTGGTGCCGCTGCTCCATGAGGTGAACATGGCGTTGCCCTACATCGTGCTCAACGGCGCCGCCCAGTGGAATCATAGCAAGGGCGACTATGAGCAGGTGCATGTGCTCGACCCTGCCACCGTGGAGCAGGTGTGCAAGGTGTTTGAGAGCCGTGGACTCCACCCCTTTGTCTACCACCGCGTGGGCAGCAAGGTGCATGCCTGTCATGTGGGCAGTCTCTCCAAGCAGGAAAAGATTTTCGTGCAGGAGCGCTTGAATCTGCCCCTCAAGCAGTTCTTCCTCGAAGACGAGCACTATTACTCTCACCCCGATGTAATGCTCATCTACTCGATGCAGGACTACGGCAAGTTGCGACGCGTCTACGAGTCGCTGCAGACCGATGTCGACTGCTCGCCTTTCCTCTATCACGACATCTACGACTTTGAGTCGGGGCTGATTGAGGTCTACCGCAGGGGCGTGAGCAAGGCGCAGGCCATCAAGGCGCTTGCCAAGCAGTGTGGAGCCGACCGCATTGTGGTGTTTGGCGACAACCGCAACGACATTCCCATGATGCAGGCCGCCACCCTGGCTGTCGCTACCGAAAACGCCTTCCCCGAGGTGAAGGCAGTGGCGCACGAGGTGATAGGCGATAACGATTCCGACAGCGTCATGCACTGGATTGAACAGGATTTTTATGGCCAGTCCAAACAATAAACCGCTATATTTTGCGTTATTACACTTAAACCGCTCGATATGAATCTAAGAAACATCTACGACTCGCGACGCATCTGGAAGATAGCCCTCATTGCTGTCTCCCTCATTCTCGCAGCCGTGTTTCTCCTGATTTCTAACCGTCTGGTGAAAGACCTTGCCAAGCAGGAGCGTGAACGCATGGAGATTTGGGCCGACGCTACCAAGGAACTCGCCGCTATGGCCAACGAACCCATTGACGACGAGAACGGCGACATGATGCCCATGGCCATGAACAATGTGGACTTCGTGTTCAGCATCATCGAGCGCAACCACACGATTCCTGTGCTGCTGGTCGATGCCAACGACAGCATTTTGCAGTATCGCAACTTCCGTCTGCCTGAGCCCATCGACAGCATGAACATGCTCACACTCTCGCCGCGCAACCGCGCCTATCTGCAAGAGAAACTCAATGTGCTCAAGAAATCGACCAACAAGATTGAGATTAACATCGACAAGCACACCAAGCAATACCTCTACTACGAGGACTCTACCGTGCTGCGCCGACTCGCTTATTACCCCTACATCCAGCTCGGTGTGCTGCTGCTCTTCCTTGCCATCGCCTATTTTGCCCTAATCAGCGTGAAAAAGGCCGAACAGAACAAGGTGTGGGTGGGTCTGTCGAAGGAGACGGCTCACCAGTTGGGCACACCCATATCGTCGCTCATGGCATGGACGCAGATGCTCGAATCGATGGGTGTGGACAAGGAGATTGTGAGCGACATGGACAAGGATGTGCACCGCCTCTCGGTCATCGCCGACCGTTTCTCCAAGATTGGCTCTATGCCCGACAAGGAACTCACCTTCATCAACGAGGCAGTTACCCAGGCGCTGGCCTACATGAGCAGCCGCATTCCCAAGCGCGTGAATCTCAGCATCAATCTCGACGAGGAGCACAACTGCGGTGTGATGCTTTGCCAGTCGCTCTTCGAGTGGGTGATGGAGAACCTCACCAAGAATGCTGTCGACGCTATGGGTGGCGAAGGCAGTATCGACATCACAGTCACATCGTTTGACGACTATGCCGAGATTCTCGTGAAAGATACCGGCAAGGGCATTCCCCGCAAGAACTTCAAGACGGTGTTCAACCCAGGTTTCACCACCAAAAAGCGTGGTTGGGGCTTGGGCCTGACTCTGGTGAAGCGCATCATCGAGGAATATCACGGCGGTCACATCTATGTGAAAGAGAGCGAGGTGGGCAAAGGCACTACCTTCTGCATCGAGTTGCCCTGCATGAAATGAACAACTGCATAAAACCTTAACCTACTATGACCAACGACTACGCTAAGATCACAATGTTAGGCACCGGCAACGCCATGTGTGTGCGCTGCTACAACACCTGTTTCTGCCTGCACTCGCCACAGTCGCTGCTCATGGTCGATGCAGGTGGCGGCAACGGCATCTTCAGGCAGCTCCATCGGGCACGCATAGCCTTTGAGGATATTCATCACCTGTTTGTTACCCACACCCACACCGACCACATTATGGGTGTCATCTGGATGATTCGCAAAATCTCGCCCCTCATCCACAAGGGTAAGTATCAGGCGCCTTTCACCATCTATTGTCACGATGAGGCGCGCCATGCCTTGCTCACCATGTGCGACCTGATGCTCAACGAGAAAATACGCAGTGCCATAGGCAACGGCATCGTGGTGCGTGAGGTGACCGATGGCGAGCATATTCAGATCGACGACATGGAGGTTGATTTCTTCGACATCGGTTCCACTAAGAAGAAACAGTTCGGTTTTGCCGCTACGCTCCCCGACGGCATGCGGGTGGTCTGTCTGGGCGATGAACCCTACAACGAGCGCACCGAGCGATATGTGCGCGGTTGCGACTGGCTGCTGTGCGAGGCTTTCTGCCTCTATTCGCAGCACGAGCAGTTCCGGCCCTACGAGAAGCACCACAGCACCGTGCTCGACTCGGCAAGGATAGCCGCACAACTGGATGTGAAGAATCTGCTGCTCTATCACAGCGAGGACACCCACCTTGCCACCCGTCGGCAAGACTTTACCGCCGAGGCCGAGCAGGCCTTTAGCGGCCACATTGTGGTCCCCGACGACCTCGACACCATCCTCCTGTGAATCAGCAGATAACCTGGATACCACCCTCCTATGTGCTGGACAACCCTGATGCCACCCTCTTGTGAACCTGACCTTTGGTATCAACCTCTTGTGAACCGACAGCATACTTCAGTATAATTCTTTTGTGAATCAGCAACTTGTAATCAATCATCTCGCAAATCATCCCAATAATATAAATTATCACTTTTTGATTATCACTTTTTGATAATTATGATAAAAAGTTAAACATGAACAAGATAGCAATCTACACCATTACTTCGGCGTTGCACGACAAGGACGCCATCGACAAGGCCTCGAAGGAATTCCTCGACAGCCTCAACATTGCCTACACCCTGCATGGCGACGATTTCACCACCTATGGCCAATCGCCTCTCAACCTCATTTATGTGCGCACCGGCGGTGCCGAGGGCATTTTCAAGACCCTATTGCCGCAGTTGCGTCAGCAGTCGAATGGCACTTTCTATCTGCTCACTTCGGGGCAGAGCAATTCGCTGGCGGCTTCCATCGAAATTCTCTCTTATCTGGAGCAGAATGGGCTGCGAGGCGAGATTCTGCATGGCGAACCCGCCTATATTGCCGAGCGCGTGACTCTGCTCATGCAGGTCGAGGCGGCCCGCCAGGAACTTAACGGTTTCCGCCTGGGTGTAGTGGGTCAGCCCTCTGACTGGCTCATTGCCAGCCAGGTCGACTACAGTCAACTCCAGACCAAAGGCATCGAACTCATTGATGTGCACATGCAGGAGTTGCTCGATGACTTTCGTGATGCCGAGGATGCCGCAGGCGATGGTTTCGACCCCTCGTCGAGCAGCGATACTATTGACAAGTCGCTCCCCGATGCATGGCGCATCTATCATGCTCTGGGACGCATTGTTGTCAGGCACCGTCTTCAGGGTCTCACTTTGCGCTGTTTCGACTTGCTCACCAGTGTGCACAACACGGGTTGCATGGCTCTGGCCCAACTCAATAGCGAGGGTATCGTGTGCAGTTGCGAGGGCGATATTCCCGCGCTCCTGTCCATGACCATAGTCCAGGCGCTCACAGGTGTTACGGGATTTCAGGCCAATCCTTCGCGCATCGATGTTACCAAGGGCGAGATGATACTGGCTCATTGCACCATACCTTTTAATATGGTGAGCAAGTACGACCTGCTCACGCATTTCGAGTCGGGCATCGGCGTGGGCATCAGGGGATATATGCCCGAAGGTCCAGTGACTATCTTCAAGGCTTCATGCGACTTGAACCGGTATTTTGTAGCCCAGGGCGAACTGATCAAAAACCTGCAGCTGCCCAACCTGTGCCGCACGCAGCAGCGCATTAGACTCGAAAACCCTGCCGATGCAGCCTACTTCCTCACGCATCCCATAGGCAACCACCACATCATTGTTCCCGGGCATTGCAAAAAACAACTCGACGAACTGATGCGTTACTTCAAGTGTTAGAAACCGGGTGCTGAAAAGGGGAATTTTTGCATATTAATGCAAAATTGTTCCTTAATATTTTTTGTATACTGAAAATTATCACTAATTTTGTGAGCAAATTCAACAACAAAATAATCACAAACTGAGATTTATAATTCAAGTGCTATAATCCTAAATACTAAAGATGTGAGAAACAGACGAAACAGACTACAGCTAATCATTAGCATCATCAAGAAGAATAACATTGGCAATCAGAACGATTTGGCGCGCATCTTGCGCTCCTATGGCATCGATGTCACGCAGGCAACCTTGTCGCGCGACCTGAAAGCCTTGAAAGTGACCAAAGTGGCATCTGACAAGGGTGAGTACATCTACATCATTCCTGACAACAACGAGTTGCAGGATTCTATGCTGCAGCGTGGCATGCACAGCATTCCCAGTGGTCAGCAGGCAGGCTTCGTGTCGATCAATTTCTCGGGCAACATTGTCGTCATCAAGACCCGCAACGGATATGCTCCCGGTCTGGCCTATGATATCGACATGAGCAAGTCGCCCCTCATCATTGGTACGATTGCTGGTGCCGACACCATCTTTATTGTGCTCAAAGAAGGGGTTTCGCGCGACGAAGCCATCCACTTCTTCTCTCGTTTTGTGCCCATGGACTAGACACAACCGATTTAAATATCCATAATAAATAGAAACAATGATAAAAGCAGGTATTGTGGGCGGCGCTCAAAAGGCCGCGGGAGAACTGATCAGGATTCTTATTCATCATCCCGATGTAGAGATCGCGTGGGTCAACAGCGAGGCCTTCGATGGTGGCGAGGTAACGCTCGTTCATCGAGGGCTGATAGGCGAAACCACACTCCAGTTCACCAGCGAGTTCAACTTTGATGCGGTCGATGTGCTGTTCCTGTGTCTGCCTGCGGGAGAGTCGTTGCAGTTCATGGAGCGTTTCTCGGAGTCGATGCCCGAGCAGTTGCGCGTCATCGACCTCTCGGGCGATTTCAGGATTGCTGCCGAAACCCACAACTTTGTCTATGGCTTGTCGGAGGTCAATCGCAAGCACATGGTGCACGACTGCTATCGTGTGGCCAATCCCGGCCCCTTTGCCATGGCATTGGAACTGGCATTGCTGCCTTTGGCCAGCAACCTGCTGCTCAACAGCGACATCCACGCCACGGCCATCGCTTCGAGCAATGCCACCGACCGTGGACTGCTCGATGGCAGTGAAAATGTGTGTGTGCTCGAGCCCTTGGGCAATGAACTGACTCGTGAGGTGGAGCAAACCCTGAAACTGCTGCAATTGAGTTTTGGCAGTCACATTCACCTTATTCCCATGCAGGGCAGTTTCGCTCGTGGTTTGCTTGCTGCTGTCTATGTCAAGTGCAATGTGGATTTGGATGTAATCAGGCAACTCTATGAGGACTACTACGACGACCACAATTTCACCTTCATTGTCGATGGCGAAGTGAACTTGAGAGATGTGGTTAATACCAACAAGTGTCTCATTCACCTGCAGCGCATCGACGACCAGTTGGTGGTCACCACGGTTATTGACGACCTGATGAAGGGCCTGTGCGGCAACGCTGTGCATTGCATGAACCTGCTCTTCGGGCTTCACGAGCGCGTGGGCTTGCTCACCAAGTCATCCGCCCTGTAATTCGCTATATATCAAATGCTTAAATAAACCGATGCCGGCCTTCGTGAAGGTCGGCATCGTGATTCTGTATAGGTCGTAAAAGTCTGTGATGCTTTACTTGTCCTTGTTGGCAAACATGAATATGGCAAGCAATGACTCGAGGGTGGTGGCGATAATGTAAATCCATGTGACCACGCCCAGCCGCTGCATAGCCACTACGGCATCGTAACTGTTGCTATGCAACTCATTAGAGTGCACAATACCTAACACAACCATTAGGATTTGTGAAATAGCCACAGCTATGACCATGAGACCCAAACCGGGTTGTTTGTTGCCCATGAATTTGCCACCCACGATCAACCTGCCGATGAGCATGATCAAGAATGCCAAGAGCATGGCAATGGCCATGGCTATAGCTGCACCTTCGTTAAGCACTAATTTCGGCACAAAGAGCAGAATAAGGAATATCAGTGTATAAATAAGTTGAGCGATGATGAGCATCGTGCACGGTGCACTGATAAGTCTTGACTTGCAATAGACTCTGTATCCGATGAAGATAATAAGTGCTGAAAAAGCACCCAGCAACATCATCACGCTGCTAATCGTGAAGGCTGTATTTGGATTGTTGGGCGTCTTGATGACTTCAAGCGATGAAAGTATCATGAACAGACAGAAGATGAGGTGAACCACACAGGCAGCAATGTACAGTCCCATATTAGGCCGCGTTTGCGTGGGTTGCTGATACGGTTGCTGATAGGGCTGTTGGTATGGCTGCTGAACCGGCTGCTGGGGCTGCTGGTAGGGTGGTTGCTGTGGGGGCATTTGAGGATTGCCCATGGGGTTGTTTTCGGTGTTCATAGGGGCTGAATGTTTGTTTTGTTTGTTAATGGATAGTTTTCGTTTACAAAAATACACAAAACATTGCATAAATCAATAAAAATGCAAGAAAAAGCATTTTTTTACTTGAAAAGCAGCGGCACAAATTGTGTCAGGTAGAGTCGCCAGTTGCGCCATTCATGCCCGCCCTTGCTTTCCACATAGGTGTAAGGGTAGCCCTTTCCGTCGAGCAGCGCACGATACTGCTTGTTGGGCTGATACAGGAAATCGTCGTTGCCAATGCCTATCCAATACAGGTTCACACCCTGCTTGAACTGCTCGGCGAGTTTCTCCTCCAGGTTGTCATAAATGGGCGACTCTACGCCTCGCATGGGCCTGATTGCGGCTGAGAAGAGTCCCACATAACCGAAGTCGCGGGGCTGGTTGGCACTGATATAGAGCGAGTGGAATCCGCCCATCGACAAGCCGGCAATGGCGCGGCCCTTCTTGTTCTTGAGGGTGCGGTAGTGCTTTTCCACATAGTTCATGATGTCGGCAAACGACGACTCAAACGAACCCTCCATCCATTGCTTGTGGTTGAAGGTGGGCGTTACCAGCCCGCGCTGGTCACTGCCAGGAGCCGCATGTTCGTCGACATTGCCGTTGGGCATCACCACAATCATGGGCACCGCCTTGCCACTGGCAATCAGGTTGTCGAGCACCTGCGCAGCCTGTCCCTGGTGCAGCCACACCGTTTCGTCGCCTCCCGACCCGTGCAACAGGTAAAACACCGGGTAGTGGGTTTTGCCCTGCTCATAGCCCGCAGGGGTATAGATCATCATGCGGCGTTTCTTGCCCACACGCGGCGAGTCATACCACACCGCGCTCACATTGCCGTGAGGCACATCTTGTGCCTGATACAGACGACTTTGTTCGCCGTCGATAAAGAACATGTTCTTCACTGTGGCAACATCGCGCATGATGTACACATTCTCGGGGTCGAGCGTCTTCACGCCGTCTACCACATAGTTGTAGAGATACAGGTCGGGTGGCAGCACTTGGGTCGTGTAAGTCCAAACGCCAGCAGTGTCGCGCTGCATGGTTATGGGTTCGCCGTAGTCGAGTTGCACCTGCACCTGCTGTGCATCGGGTGCCTTGATGGCAAATGTCACCGTGTTGTCACCTTGAATCAGCGGAGCGCCATTTGCGCCGCCCCACAATTCCTGTTGGGCGCTCGAGGTGAGCACCATCATCGAGGCGCATGCCCCGGCAAGCAGTTTAAGTCTCTTTCCCATGTCAGTTTTGATAAATATTATTTCTTTTGCCTCAAAATTAATAAAAAAACTTTATTTAACCCAATTCGGTCATTAGGATTTTAGTTAGAACAGAATTTATTTTGTGCAGATTGTGACGCTGACAGTGCAAGCATAGCGGGCTATGGTAAGATGACAGCGGAAACAAGATGCCAAAAGAAAGCTGTTATGGCAAAAAAGATTATATAATAAACCTTTTCGGCCTAATGACCGATTTGGGTTTATCACTCCAATCTGAAAACGATTGCAAAAATAATGTGCATTTCTCTTGCATTTAAGTGCTTAAATGTGTCATAATTTATTTATCTTTGCATTATCGATAATCATGTGGCGTTTTAGCCGCTATTTAAAAGAAGGGATGCATTATGAAAAAGAAAAAGACGCTTGCAATCATACAGGACGATGCTTGGCTCGAACCCTATGCCGAGGCTATTGAAGGCCGACACGAAGATGCTGTGCGCAAACTCGAAGAGCTCACCGGTGGCAAAACATCGCTGGCCGACTTCGCCAATGCCTATAACTACTACGGTCTGCACCGCACTGCCAAGGGATGGGTATTCAGAGAATGGGCGCCGAATGCCACTGGCGTGTGCCTGATTGGCGACTTCAACAGCTGGAAGGAGTGTGAACCTTACCGCCTGAAACGCATCGACAACGGCAATTGGGAAATCAATCTCCCCGCCCGCGCCATGAAGCACGGCGACCTGTTCAAACTGCTGGTGAAGTGGGACGGCGGTTGCGGCGAACGCATCCCCGCCTATGCCACCCGCGTGGTGCAGGACGAGAACACCAAGATTTTCTCGGCTCAGGTGTGGAATCCAGCGGAACCCTACACCTTCAAGATCGAGAAGTTCAAACCCAATGTGAAGCCGTTGCTCATCTATGAGTGCCACATAGGCATGGGGCAGGATAAGGAAGGCGTGGGCACCTATGAGGAGTTCCGCACCAACATCTTGCCGCGCGTCAAGGCGGGTGGTTATAACGCCATCCAGATCATGGCCATCCAGGAGCATCCCTACTATGGGTCGTTTGGCTACCATGTGTCGAGTTTCTATGCTGCCTCGAGTCGCTTTGGCACTCCCGAGGAACTCAAGCACCTCATCGACACTGCCCACGAGATGGGCA
Organism: uncultured Bacteroidales bacterium; assembly: GCA_902768435.1. Lineage (GTDB taxonomy): Bacteria > Bacteroidota > Bacteroidia > Bacteroidales > Muribaculaceae > Sodaliphilus. The sequence continues at coordinate 85,482 of CACXLJ010000005.1, forward strand.
TTGCCGTGATCATGGACATCGTGCACTCTCATGCTGTGAAGAACGAGGTGGAAGGCCTGGGTCGCTTCGACGGCAGTTATAACCTCTACTTCTATGGCGACCATCGCCGTGAGCACCCCGCTTGGGACTCGCTGTGTTTCGACTATGGCAAAAACGATGTGCTCAACTTCCTGCTGAGCAATTGCAAGTTCTGGCTCGAGGAGTACCGCTTCGACGGCTTCCGCTTCGACGGTGTCACCTCGATGCTCTACTATGACCATGGGCTGGGGCACGCCTTCGGCAGCTATGACGACTACTATAACGGCAACGAAGACACCAATGCCATCACCTATCTCACCCTTGCCAACGAACTCATTCACGAGGTGAATCCCCACGCCATCACTATTGCCGAGGAGATGAGCGGTATGCCGGGTCTGGCACGCAAGTTCAAGGACGGCGGCATAGGCTTTGACTACCGCATGGCGATGGGCATTCCCGACTACTGGATTAAAACCATCAAGGAGCGCAAGGATGAGGACTGGAAGCCCACCTCCATATTTTGGGAACTCACCAACCGGCGTGCCGATGAGAAGACCATCAGTTATGCCGAGAGCCACGACCAGGCATTGGTAGGCGACAAGACCATCATCTTCCGCCTCATTGACAAGGAGATGTACTGGCACATGATGACGGGCGACAACAATGGTGTGGTCGACCGCGGTATGGCGCTGCACAAGATGATCAGGCTGGTGACCGCCTCTACCATCAATGGCGGCTACCTCAACTTCATGGGCAACGAGTGGGGACATCCCGAGTGGATCGACTTCCCCCGCGAGGGCAACGGATGGAGCTATAAGTATGCCCGCCGCCAGTGGAGTCTGGTCGACCGTGAGGACCTCAAGTATCAGTTTCTGAATAATTGGGACAGCGACATGCTGCACCTCATTGGCAAGGTCAAGGACTATCAGTCACTGCCTATCGAGAAACTGTGGGACAAGGACGATGACCAGATTCTCGCCTACAAGCGCGGCGACCTGATGTTTGTGTTCAACTTCAATCCCGTGAAGTCGTTCACCGACTATGGTATCCTGGCTCCTGAGGGCGAATACGACGGCGTGATGGACAGCGACAACGCCCGCTATGGCGGCTATGGCAACATCGACTCTACCGTGAAGCACTTCACGCAGCACGATGAACTCTATGCCGATGCTCATCTGGGGTGGCTCAAACTCTATTTGCCGGCCCGTTCGGTGCAGATATTGCGCATGGTTCCGCCTAAACCGGTCAAGAAGCGCGCACGCAAACCACGCACTAAATAACGATTTTTATTTCACAATCAAGCAATTTATTACAATGACCCCCACTCAACAAAGAAACCAGTTGCTTGCCGACAAGCTCATCAAGAACTTGCAGCGCCGCCACATCAAGGCCGTATATTGTCCCACAGCTCCCGAAGCGGTGGAGCAGGTGATGAAACTCATTGCCGATGGCAGTACTGTGACCTGGGGCGGCTCGATGACCGTGCGCGACCTGGGCATTCCGCAGGCGCTCAAGACACGGCCGGCGGTCACTGTGCTCGACCGTGACGAGGCGCCCACTCGCGAAGAGGCACAGCAAATCTATCTCAAGGCTTTCACTGCCGATGTGTATCTCACCAGCGCCAACGCCATCTCTGAAGATGGGGTGATCGTCAACATCGATGGTAACGGCAACCGTGTGGCGGCCATCACTTGGGGGCCTAAGCAGGTGATATTTGTGGTGGGCATGAACAAGGTGGCACCCACCGTCGAGGCGGCATTGGCACGCGCTCGCGGCACAGCATCGCCCATCAATGCCCAGCGCTTCGACATCAAGACGCCTTGCCAAACCGATGGCTGCTGCCACAACTGCAATTCGCCCGAAAGCATTTGCAGCTATGTGCACTTCCTGCGCAACTCGCGCAATGGCGAGCGGCACATTGTGGTGCTTGTGGGCGAAAATTTGGGTTATTGATTTATTTTTCATCATTTTATCAAAATTTTTTGTTATATTTGTCGGTGGAAAACCATTTTTAGAAATAAACTTTTAAAACTATATAGATATGGCCATTAACAAAGTTATTCTTTTAGGAAATGTGGGCAAGGACCCCGATGTGAGGTATCCGGCACAAGGGCAGGTGGTAGCCACCTTCTCGCTCGCCACAAGCGACCGAGCTTATACTAATGCTGCTGGCGTCAAGGTGCCCGAGCGCACAGAGTGGCACAACATTGTGGCATGGGGCAAGAATGCCGAAGTGATAGAGAAATATGTGAAAAAAGGCACGAAACTCTACATCGAGGGCAAACTGCGCACCCGCACTTGGGAAGACAAGAACGCCATTAAGCGTTATGTAACCGAAATTTATGTCGACAGCTTCGAACTCCTGGGCTCAAAGCCTGTCGAGGTTGGAGAACCCGTGCAGCAACCCGAAGAGCCCAAACCCTGATCTCCTCGGTCAACCGCTGCCACCCTAAAGCTGAGACATTTCAACTCAACTCCATCGCTGCTCGCAACAAGCAAGCAGCCGATGTCTTGTGCCGTGATTTGCGTGGGTCTATAATCCTGCGCATTGCACGGCTTTGCTGCGCTGAAAGAAAAATATTTCGCCGATTTTGCCCCGAAATTTTGCAAGTCCCACTAATAAGCGTTAAATTTGTAGATTCATTTGCCTAATTTTAAATAAACTAATTAATAATAACTACTTAATTCTAAAACTACTATGTGGTTAACTAACTCTTCAGTAGGACGAAAAGTGGTGATGAGCGTCACCGGTCTTTTCCTCATCCTATTTCTCACATTCCACGCACTGATGAATTTGGTAGGCGTCATCAACCTCAAGTGGTATGATGCCGTGTGCGAGTTCCTCGGTGCCAACTGGTATGCTGTGCTTGGCACGCTCATTTTGGCTGCGGGTTTTGCACTGCACATCATCTTTGCTTTCTGGCTCACTTGGCAGAACCGCAAGGCTCGTGGCAACGACGCTTACTCGGTTACCAAGCGACCCAAAACCGTTGAATGGGCTTCGCAAAACATGCTCGTGCTCGGTCTCATCGTGCTCTGCTTCCTGGTGCTGCACCTGTTCCAGTTCTGGGCCAAGATGCAAGTGCCCGAGCTCATGGGCAAGACTGTGCTGGCTGGTTCACACTACCTGGAGGCTGTCTTCAGCCATGTGTGGGTTGTGCCCGTTTACCTGATTGGCTTCTGCGCCATCTGGTTCCACATCACCCACGGCTTCTGGAGCGCATTCCAGACCCTGGGCACCACCAATGACAAGTGGATTGAACGCTTCAAATGCATTGGCTGGTGGTGGGCTACTATTGTGATGCTCATGTTTGCTGCCGAAGTGATCTATTTTGCATGGTACTTCGATGCTTTCAAGTTTTAATCAGCTGAGTAATTAACCCTGTAAATTTTCAAGAAAATGGAAGAAACAAAAATCAACACTCCTGCTCAGCCTGTAATCGACTCTAAGATTCCCGAAGGGCCCGTTGCTGAGAAATGGACCAACTATAAGGCACACCAGAAACTTGTGAACCCCGCCAACAAGCGCCGTCTCGACATCATCGTCGTGGGTACCGGTCTGGCCGGTGCCAGCGCTGCTGCAACGCTGGGCGAGATGGGCTTCAATGTGCTCAACTTCTGCATCCAGGATTCACCCCGCCGTGCACACTCTATCGCTGCACAGGGTGGTATCAATGCCGCTAAGAACTATCAGAACGACGGTGACTCGGTTTACCGCCTCTTCTACGACACTGTGAAGGGTGGTGACTATCGTGCTCGTGAGGCCAATGTTTACCGTCTTGCCGAAGTCTCTAACAATATTATCGACCAGTGCGTGGCACAGGGCGTTCCCTTTGCACGCGAGTATGGCGGCCTGCTCGCCAACCGTTCGTTCGGTGGCGCTCAGGTGAGCCGCACATTCTATGCTAAGGGTCAGACCGGTCAGCAGCTGCTGCTTGGTGCCTACAGCTCGCTCAACCGCCAGATTCAAATGGGCAAGGTGAAGAGCTATAACCGCTATGAGATGCACGACATCGTGATGATCGATGGCCGTGCACGCGGTATCATCGCCAAGAACCTGGTCACTGGCAAACTCGAGCGCTTTGCCGCTCATGCAGTGGTCATCGCAACTGGTGGTTACGGAAACACCTACTTCCTCTCGACCAACGCAATGGCATGTAACTGCTCGGCAGCCATGGCAGCCTATCGCCAGGGTGCCTACTTTGCCAACCCCGCCTATGTGCAGATTCACCCCACTTGCATCCCGCGTCACGGCGACAAACAGTCGAAGCTCACCCTCATGAGTGAGTCGCTGCGTAACGACGGCCGCATCTGGGTGCCCAAGGACATTGAAGATGCCAAGAAACTGCAGGCAGGCGAAATCAAGGGTAGTGACATCCCCGAGGAGAACCGCGACTACTATCTGGAGCGCCGTTATCCCGCCTTCGGTAACCTCGTGCCCCGCGACGTGGCAAGCCGCGCCGCCAAGGAGCGTTGCGACAAGGGCTATGGCGTGAACAACACCGGTCAAGCCGTGTTCCTCGACTTCAGCGAGGCCATCAACCGCCTGGGCATCGATGTGGTGCGCCAGCGCTATGGCAACCTCTTCGACATGTATGAGGAAATCACTGACGTGAACCCCGGCGAACTCGCTAACGAAATCAATGGCGAGAAGTACTACAACCCCATGATGATTTATCCCGCCATCCACTACACCATGGGCGGCATCTGGGTAGACTACGAACTGCAGACCAGTGTGAAGGGCCTCTTTGCCATTGGCGAGTGCAACTTCAGCGACCACGGCGCTAACCGCCTGGGTGCATCGGCACTCATGCAGGGTCTGGCCGACGGCTACTTCGTGTTGCCTTACACTATCCAGAACTACCTGAGCGACCAGATCACTGTGCCTCACTTCACAACCGACACTCCCGAGTTTGACGAAGCCGAGAAGCGTGTGCAGGCCAACCTCGATCACCTTATGAGCATCAAGGGTAACCGCTCGGTTGACTCGATTCACAAGGAACTGGGTAACATCATGTGGGACTATGTGGGCATGGGCCGTACCAAGCAGAGCCTCGAGACCGCTCTGGAGAAAATCAAAGAACTGCGCAAGGAGTTTGAAACCAACCTCTTTGTGCCTGGCGACCAGGACGGCATGAACATTGAGCTCGACAAGGCATTCCGCCTGCGCGACTTCATCACCATGGGCGAACTCATCGCCTATGACGCCCTCAACCGCGAGGAATCGTGCGGTGGTCACTTCCGCGAAGAGCATCAGACCGAAGAGGGTGAAGCCAAGCGCGACGACGAGAACTTCTTCTATGTCTCTTGCTGGAAATACAACGGCGACGACGAGAAGGCTCCTACGCTCATCAAGGAACCCCTCCACTACGAGGCTATCAAGGTACAAACACGAAATTATAAATCATAAATTTAGTAGAATAGTAAAGCAGTAAACAGTAGAGCAGTGACCTATGGGAGCGAACACACATAGAGATCTTAATGTTTGGAAGAAGAGCATTACACTTGTAAAAGATGTGTATGTGCAAACCAAGTCTTTCCCGAATGAAGAACTCTATGGCCTAACTTCACAAATGAGAAGAGCGGCTGTGTCAATCCCGTCAAATATTGCTGAAGGGTTTGCAAGGAATTCAGACAAAGAACTACTGCGCTTTTTAAGCATTGCTTTGGGGTCGGCATCTGAACTTGAAACGCAAATTATAATTTGTAACGAGATTGGATATATCAAACCTGAAGTTTTTAATGCAATGTATGGGCTAATTGTTGAAATTCTTAAAATGCTCATTTCTTTAAATACTTCAGTTAAGAAAAGATTAGACGATTCATTAAATGCCAATGATGGTTCAAATGATAAAGAAAATCTTGCATGAGATGATTCAATTGTTGGTTCAGAACCTATTATACTATTTTACTATTCACTATTTACTAATAAATTAAACGAATTATGGAAAATATTATAAGCGTAAAACTGAAAGTCTGGCGCCAGGCTGGACCAAAGGAAAAGGGCGGATTTGTAACCTATGAGTTGCAGGACATCCCTACCGATACCTCGTTCCTTGAGACGCTCGACATACTCAACGAACAACTCGTTGAAAAGGGTGAAGAACCCATCGCCTTCGACCACGACTGCCGCGAAGGCATCTGCGGCATGTGCTCGCTCTACATCAACGGACATCCCCACGGACCCGCTACCGGAGCCACCACTTGCCAGCTCTATATGCGCCGCTTCCATGATGGCGAGACCATCACCGTAGAGCCTTGGCGCTCGGCTGCATTCCCCGTTATCAAAGACCTCATGGTCGACCGCAATGCTTTCGACAAGATTCAGCAGGCTGGCGGCTATGTGAGCTTTGCCACGGGTGGTGCTCAGGATGCTAACGCAATTCCCATCAGCAAGGTTGCTGCCGACGAGGCCATGGACAGCGCAAGCTGCATTGGCTGTGGTGCCTGTGTGGCTGCCTGCAAGAACGGTTCGGCAATGCTCTTCGTTTCGGCCAAGGTGAGCCAGTTTGCACTGCTGCCGCAGGGCAAGGTGGAGGCTAAGCGTCGCGTGAAGGCTATGCTCGCCAAGATGGACGAACTGGGATTCGGTAACTGCACTAACACCGGTGCCTGCGCTGCCGAGTGCCCCAAGAACATCAAGCTGAGCAACATTGCACGCCTCAACCGCGAGTTCATCGGTGCCAAGTGCTCCGACTAAACACGGTTGCTGCTAACATCAGCATATCAAAATGCCCGAACCCAGTTGGGATTCGGGCATTTTTTTGCAGAAACACCCTGCTGGTTTTGATAAAACTGAAATAATTATTATTTTTGCACATCAATTTTTATTCAATTATTCTAATCTTTTAAAAAATTCATTCAATCATGAAGAAATTTTTTCAATTTGCTCTCGTAGCAGTTGCAGCAGTGGGCCTCGTGGCTTGTAACGGTAACAAAAACAATGGTTCTGGTTCTCAGCAGGCAAGCACCGAAGCCAGTGCCGATGCCAACAAGACCTACACAGTGAAGTATTCTATTACTGCCAATGCTGGCGCCAACTGGGAGACCCTGTCGACCGAAGGTGACCAGATTGAGACTCCTTTCCAGGCCGAGATCGATGGCGACAAGGTGATTATCACCATGCCCATGAAGGTCGTTCTTAAAGGCAACACTATCAAGAGAAGCCTCAAGGAAGGTTCTGCTGACTTCTGCATCGAGAATAGCAGTGAGAAAGGCCGCATCGAGTTCAAGCTCGCCGACGACAAGGACTATGATGCTGAAATCGCTAAGCTGAAAGCTGGCGACACCATCGAGTTCACAGTCAAGGGCGAAACCACCAAGGATGTTCTCGACAAGATGAACGGCAACTGGGGTACCTTCGCACTCTCACTCTAAAGCACACTTGAGTGATGCCGTGCTAAAAGCACTGCATCCTCATCACTTTACAAAACAATTGCCCGAAACCGCTATCGGTTCCGGGCTTTTGTTTATCTATATTGATTTGGTTGTTGTAAGCTTGCTTTTTGCAACTTTTCGCAAGGACTTTGCGGGTGTTTTTGCAACTTTTCGCAAGGGTTTTGCGGGTGTTTTTGCAACTTTTCGCAAGCTTTTTCGTTGCAAATTTACAACTTTTCGCCACATTTCCAAAAAGAAGTGGATATTTTTGTGGGGTTAGGCTTTTAAGGCGCGCATGGCGTTGAGGACGGCGAGCACGGTGACGCCCACATCGGCAAATACCGCCATCCACATGGTGGCAATACCCACGGCGGCAAGCAGCAGCACAGCTACTTTCACGCCAATGGCAAATGCCACATTCTGCCGTGCAATGCCAAGTGTGCGCCGTGCAATGCGCATGGCGGTGGCAATCTTTGTGGGTTGGTCGTCCATGAGCACCACATCGGCCGCCTCGATGGCAGCATCGCTTCCCAGTCCGCCCATGGCAATGCCCACATCGGCACGCGCCAGCACAGGTGCATCGTTGATGCCGTCGCCCACAAAGGCAAGGTGTTCGCCATGTGCTTTTTCGGCCATCATGCGCTCAACATGCGCCACCTTGTCGGCGGGCAGCAGTTCGGCATGGTATTCATCGAGCTTCAGTTGTTTGGCCACTTCGGCTGCGACTTCGTCGCGGTCGCCAGTGAGCATCACCAAGTGTTTCACGCCATTGTCGCGCAACTGCCCGATGGCAGCGGCGCTGTCGTCCTTGATGCGGTCGTTGATGACAATGTGCCCGGCATATTCGCCGTTAATCGCTACATGAATGATGGTGCCTGCATGCGAACAGTCGTGCCACTTGGCACCCACCGACTCCATCATTTTGCTGTTGCCCACGCACACCACATCGTTGCCCACATGGGCACTGATGCCATGGCCTGCCACCTCGGTAACCTCGGACACTTCGCAGCCATCGGTGGCTTCGTCGGGAAACGCATTGCGCAGCGCTGTGCCTATGGGATGGGTTGAGAAGTGCTCCACATGAGCGGCCAGGTGCAGCAGGTGTTTCTCGTCGTACTTGTCGGGATGCACAGCCGTCACTGCAAACTCGCCGCCAGTGAGCGTTCCCGTCTTGTCAAACACCACTATGCCCGTGCGCGACAACACATCTATATAATTGGCACCTTTAATAAGGATACCCTTGCGCGATGCACCGCCTATGCCACCAAAGAATGTGAGCGGCACACTGATGACCAGCGCACAAGGGCACGACACTACCAGGAACATCAGCGCGCGATAGAGCCAGGTGGGAAAAGCTTGGGCAAAGTTACCCGAGAACAGGGGTGGCAACAAGGCAAGTGCCACAGCCGCCAGCACCACAATGGGGGTGTAGATGCGGGCAAAGCGGGTGATGAATGTCTCGCTTTGCGACTTTTTCTCGCTGGCATGCTCTACCAGGTCGATGATTTTGGCAACGGTGCTTTCGCCATAACTCTTGGTAGTGCGCACACTGATGGCCCCCGACAGGTTTACACATCCCGATATCACTTCGTCGTCGGGTGCCGCCTCGCGGGGCACGCTTTCGCCGGTCAGTGCCACCGTGTTGAGCGAAGTGTTGCCCTCCACAATCATGCCATCGAGCGGAATCTTTTCGCCTGGACGCACCACAATCACCTCGCCCACAGCCACTTGCTCGGGCGATACAGTCTCTTCGGCCCCACCTCGCATCACATGGGCCACATCGGGCCGGATGTCCATCAGGTGCGCTATGCTCTCGCGGCTTTTGCCCTCGGCATATCCCTCAAAAAGTTCGCCCACCTGGAAAAACAGCATCACAAACACTGCCTCGGCAAACTGTGGTTCGGCACCGGGCAGGAATCCGATGCTCAGTGCGCCAATAGTGGCTATCGACATGAGGAAATGCTCGTTAAAGGCGTCGCCATGCGCCAGTCCCTCGACGGCCTCGAGTAGAGTTCGATGCCCGATGAGCAGGTAGGGTACAAGATAGATGAGCAGCATTTGCCACAGGGGCAGATTCAGTTTCTTCTCAATCAGCACCGCAGCCGCCAGCAGCACCGCTGTGGCGATGATGAGCACCAGCTGCCCACGCAGGCTGCCGTGCTCATGGTGGTGATGCTCATGTTCATGATGATGCTCATGATGCTCCTCGCCATGATGATGGTGACCGCATGAATGGCAATCGTGAGCATCATGCAGGTGCTCGTGTGGTTCAACTGCTGATTCGTCGTGATGGTGATGATGATGTGCCATATTGTGTGATTATGCTTTCATGATACTGCTTGTTTCAGCGTTTTTTGATAACCTTCTGCAGCCATTGGGCCATGTCGGCAAGCACCTGTGGAGCCATGCTCTCGGTTATTTGTCCATAGGCCATGCTGCCGGCACGGTTCTCGCATGTCTGGAACAAGTGATTGAGTCGGTCATACTGCTTCACCTCGGCTTGCTTCACAAGTTTTCTGATGAGGGCAAGATTCTCGGCGGCAGCCACTTGCGAGTCCCATGCACCATTCAGTGCCAGCATGGGGCACTTGATTTTCTTGAGATAGGGCATCGGGTCCATCTTGACCATAGCCACATAGGCTGGCGAGGTGAGTACAGGAATCTGGTTGCGGAATTGAGGATTATCGCCCAGCATCGATTGCAATTGAGTGCGCAGCGAGACAATGTCCTTGCTCTCGTCGATGGTGGTGAACAGGTTGGTAATCATATCCTTCATTTCAGCGGGTGCTTCAATGCCCTGCGTTTCCATAATCATCATGTTTTGGGCAATCATCAAGTCCTTGCCTTTGAGTGCGGGGCCGGCGAGCGACACGATAAACGACACCTCCTTGGGATATTCTGCAGCATTGATCATGGCAATGAGTCCGCCCTCACTGTGGCCAATGATGCCCACTTTCGAGGCATCGATGTCGGCACGGTTGCGCAGGTAGCGCACACCTGCCAAGGCATCTTGTGCAAGGTCAAGGGTGGTTTCATAACCCGTAGCAATGCTCGAACGGCCCACACCGCGGTCATCGTAGCGCAGCACGGCAATGCCCTGGCGGGTGAGGTAGTCGGCAATGAGCAAGAAGGGTTTGTGCTCCATGATGGTCTCGTTGCGGTCTTGCGGGCCGCTGCCCGTTACCAGCACCACGGCCGGATGCTTGGTGCCTTGTTCTGGCAGCGTGAGGGTACCGGCGAGGGTCACCTTGTCATGCCCGAAGGTCACTTCTTCCTGCTTGTATGGGAAGGGTGGCTGCGGTTCCTGCGGCCGTTCATTGCCTTTGTCTTTGTCCTTAGCCTCGATGCGACTCAACTCCAGCGACGGCGACATGCCGTTCTGCTGAAAGGTACCCACTATGGTCTGTTTTTCGGCATCGTAGCGACCACTATATTTGACGGCGCCATCGCCCGCCTCAACGAGCAGTTCGTCATCGTTCACCACCACCTTGCTACAGGGTATGCCTTGCACTTTCTGGTCGGGTGAGTCTATGGTGGCACTGTAGGTGCCATCGCTATTCTTCTCGATGTTGAACACTAGGCGCAATTCCACGCCCACATTCAAGGTGCCGCCCCACGACCCCTCGAAGAGCGGGTTGGCTTGTGCAACAAGGGCCAACGATGCCACGAGCACCATCAGCGTTAGCAAAAATCTTCTTGTCATAGGAAAAACAGTTAAAGTTTCAAGTCGTCTTCGCTTTTGGGTGCGGGCGGGTAGTCGAGGGTGTAATGCAGTCCTCGACTCTCTTTGCGTTCCTTAGCTTGGCGCATAATCAGATAGCCCACATTAATGATGTTGCGAAGTTCGCAAATGCGTCGCGACACCTTGCTCTCTTTAAAGAGTTTCTCAGTTTCTTGATAGAGAATGTCGAGACGGTTCCAGGCACGGTCGAGTCGCAAATTGCTACGCACAATGCCCACATAGGAGCTCATGATTTCTCCCACTTCTTTCTCGCTCTGGCTAATGAGCACCATTTCCTCGGGGTGCTGCGTGCCTTCGTCGTTCCACTCGGGAATGTCCTCACGGAAGTCGAAGTGCTTGATGCTCTCCTTGGCATGTTCGGCGGCTGCCTCGGCATAGACTACCGCCTCGATGAGCGAGTTGCTTGCCAGGCGGTTGCCGCCGTGCAGACCCGTGCACGAGCACTCGCCCACGGCAAAGAGCCGCTTGATTGACGAGCGTGCTTTCAGGTCAACCTTGATGCCGCCACACAGGTAGTGAGCAGCCGGCACTACGGGTATGTAGTCCTTGGTGATATCGATGCCCAGTTCCAGACAATGCTTGTAGATGTTGGGGAAGTGGTGTTTGGTCTCTTCGGGATCTTTGTGCGTCACATCGAGGAACACATGGTCCTCGCCACGCTGCTTCATCTCGCTGTCGATGGCGCGTGCCACCACATCGCGTGGGGCAAGCGACAGGCGCGGGTCATACTTCTGCATGAATTCCTCTCCAGCCAGGTTGCGCAGCACGGCGCCATAGCCGCGCATAGCCTCGGTAATGAGGAAAGCGGGGCGGTCGCCGGGGTGATACAGGGCGGTGGGATGGAACTGAATGAATTCCATGTCCTTCACCGTTCCTTTGGCACGATAAACCATAGCAATGCCGTCGCCTGTGGCAATGAGCGGATTGGTGGTGGTCTGGTACACCGAACCCACGCCGCCAGTCGCCATGAGCGTCACGCGCGAAAGGAAAGTGTTCACCTTGCCCGTTTCCTGGTTGAGCACATAGGCACCATAGCACTCGATGCCCGATGTGCGGCGCGTCACAATCTTGCCCAGATGGTGCTGGGTGAGAATTTCGACGGCAAAGTGGTTGTCGAAGATGTCGATGTTCTTGTGGGCGCGCACTGCCTTAACGAGCGAGGTCTGTATCTCATGCCCCGTGTTGTCGGCGTGGTGCAGGATGCGGAACTCAGAGTGTCCGCCTTCGCGGTGCAGGTCGAACTCGCCTTTCTCGTTCTTGTCAAATTCCACGCCCCACTTGATGAGTTCCCGAATCTGTGCAGGGCCTTGTGTTACCACCTGCTTCACAGCCTCGGGGTCGCTAAGCCAGTCGCCTGCCACCATGGTGTCGTGAATGTGTTTCTCGAAGTTATCCACCTCAAGATTAGTCACTGCTGCCACACCGCCTTGAGCCAGGTCGGTATTGGCCTCTTCGAGCGAACTCTTGCATATCAGCGCCACAGATCCGGTCTCGGCCACCTTGAGTGCAAAACTCATGCCGGCCACGCCTGAGCCTATGATGAGATAATCGTATTTAAATACCATAATATCGTTGTTTTCTAAAGGGTTGTTATATCGTTTTGGGTTCGGTTGCATGAGGTTTGTTGGGCTCTGGAACAGGCTTTTGCTGTTGTGAGGGCGCCTGCTGGCGCGGTGGCACAGCCTGCTTGTTGCCCTGTGGAGCATTGGCAGGAACATCGGGGCTAGAAACTGGAGCCTCGGGGTCGTCGTACTGCATCGATTCGCCGCCATCCTCAGGTACACCTAAGTTGAGCGAATCGCCTTCATAGTCATCAAGGTAGTAGAACGAGCTGTCTTCAAACTCATATTCCTCCAGCGCAGGCATGTAGTCGCAGTTATACTCGCTTTCGCTGATGCCAATGTTCTTGAAGTGCCCCTCTACCAGCGGACGCAACTGCGCATCGTCCCACACTTTCTGGAAGAAGGCGCCGCACACGGGCAGTGCCGTGCGGCTGCCCTGGCCCAACTTGCCGGTGCGGAAGTGGATGGAGCGGTACTCGCCGCCAACCCACACGCCCGCCACGAGATGTGGCGATACGCCCACAAACCAGGCATCGCTGTGGTTGTTGCTCGTGCCAGTCTTGCCGCCAAAGTCGGTCTTGCCACCTCCGTAGGCACTCGAGTAGCGGCCCACAAAGCGGTTCAGACTCATCGAGGTGGCGCCAGGGTCGGTGGTGCCGGCAATGAGCATGCGCTGCATGAGGTAGGCACTGCGTGCCGTGATGGCCTGATGCTTCTCGGTATATTCCTTGTAATTGTAAATCTCGGTCTCGCTACCGTCGGGCTCCACGCGCACAATGCGCGAAACCAGCACAGGCGGACGCTGCCAGCCTCCGGCGGCCACCGTGGCATAGGCGTCGACCAGTTCCAGCAAGTTCACATCCATGGCACCCAGACACAGCGACGGTTTCGCCTCCTTGGCCATGTCGGGCCGCAAGGGCGACTTGATGCCCATCTCATAGGCGGTGGTCTCCACGCGATTCATGCCCACGGCGGGGTCGGTGCCCACTTGCACCGATATGCTGTTGATACTTTGCACAAAGGCCTGTCGCAGCGTCATGTCGGCATTGGTGAAGCGACCATTGGCATTGTGAGGAGCATAATCTTCCATTTCGCGCTTCTGCTCGTTATAGACGGGCATGCTGATGTAATGGTCCTTATAGCGTGTGCACGGATTCATGCCCACCTCCATGGCTGCTGTATAGACAAACAACTTGAAAGTGGAACCCGGCTGACGCATCGACTTCACCTTGTCGTATTTCCAGGTGTTAAAGTCGATGTCGCCCACCCAGGCCTTCACGAAGCCAGTGCGCGGGTCCATCGCCACCAGACCTGCATGCATGAACTTGAGCGCATAGCGAATGGAGTCCATCGAACTCATCTCTTCCTCCTTGTAACCGCCCACAATCTTGCCCGTCTTCGGGTCGCGTTGATACTCGAACAGCTGCATCTTGTGTGGCTGGTTCATGTAGTACATGACCGAGTCGTTATTGTTGGGGAATCGTGCTTCCAGTTGCTTGTACACCTCGGTGCGTGACGCCACATCTTCCAGGAAGTTCGGAATGATCTGGAAGTGCTCGTCGATCCAGAAATCCTGACTGCCCCAGTGGTGGTTGAACGACTGCTGAATCTGATACATCTGCTCCACAACGGCCTCCTCGGCATACTTCTGCATGCGCGAGTCGAGTGTGGTGTAGATTTTCAGACCGTCGGTTTCAAAGTCAACCCCGTTGGCCTCGCACCAGTCGCGCATTTCCTCTTTCACCGCTTCCTTGAAGTAGAGCGCCTTGTCGTTGTCGGGGCGCTCCACATTGAATTTCAGTTCAATGGGAATCTGCGAGATCGAGTCGAATTGCGCCTTAGTCAGGTGGTTGTGGGTGTACATGTTGTGCAGCACCACATTGCGGCGCTTCAAGCTGTTCTTGGGGTTCTGCTTGGGATTGTAGGCCGATGTAGCCTTCAGCAGGCCCACCAGCACGGCACACTGCTCGGTGTTCAGACTGTCGGGCGAGGTGTTAAAATAGGTGCGGGCCGCCGTCTTGATGCCGAACGAGTTGTTGCCGAAATCTACCGTGTTGGCATACATGGTGAGAATCTCCTTCTTGTCATAGAAGATTTCAATCTCGGTGGCAAGTATCCACTCCTTGGTCTTGGAGATGAGGATGCCCAAGCCCGGTATCTTGCCCAGCAGGCCGGTAGAGTACTTGGTGCGCACCTTGAACATGTTTTTCACCAGCTGTTGCGTGATGGTGCTCGCGCCACGCGACTTGCCGTGCATCACATTGTCCTTTACTGCCGCCAGCACACCGCCATAGTCGATGCCGTGGTGCGAATAAAAGCGCTCGTCTTCGGTATCGATGAGTGCATCGAAGAAGACGGGCGCAATTTCTTCATATTTCACCGGGGTGCGGTTCTCGCTGTAGTACTTGCCCAGCAATTCGCCGTCGGCACTGTAGATGTACGACGCGTTGTTGGTTTTGGGATGCATGATTTCGCTGATCGATGGCGACTTGCCAAACAGCCACAGGAAATTGATGCTCACTGCTATCACAAACAGCAGTACACACACCACAAAAGTGCCCAGTCCCGACAGTAACTTGATGTACCACGGACGGCCTTTGAAAATGCCTTTATACCATTGCCAGAAACTATGGTTCCAGCGTTTTAGCCGGCTCCATGTTCGCTTGAGCCAGCCCGATTTGTTTTTAGCCATTGCATGCAAGGTTAGTTAACCATTGCAAAAGTAATCATTTACTCGTGGTTTTGGTACTTTTTTTGGTGAAAATGTACTAAAATCGCACTTTTTTCAAAGTCCAAAGGCATTTTTCAGGATTTCGACATGGTCAAGTTTCTCCCAAGTGAACAGTTCCACATCCATAGTGAGGTCGCCCTCGTACTTCGATGTGAAGTGTTTCGTCACCACTTTAGGTGTGCGGCCCATGTGCCCGTAGGCGGCTGTTTCTTCATAGATGGGATAACGCAGTTTGAGCCGTTGCTCAATGGCATGTGGGCGCATGTCGAAGATGCTTTGCAATATGCCGGCTATCTCGCTGTCGGTCTGTTTCACATGGCTCGTGCCGTAGGTGTTCACATAGAAGCTCACTGGATCGGCCTTGCCTATGGCATAAGAAATTTGCACCAGCATCTCATCGGCAATGCCGGCAGCCACCGCGTTCTTGGCAATGTGGCGTGCGGCGTAGGCAGCACTGCGGTCCACCTTGCTCGGGTCTTTGCCGCTAAAGGCGCCACCACCGTGGGCTCCGCGGCCGCCATAGGTATCTACAATGATTTTACGGCCCGTGAGGCCTGTGTCGCCGTGAGGTCCGCCTATCACAAACTTGCCTGTGGGGTTCACGTGCAGTATCATCTGGTCGTCGAACAGTGCTCGCTCCTCTTCTTTCACACGGCGCAGCACTCGTGGCAGCAGCACCGTCTCCATGTCGTGGCGAATGCGCTCAAGCATCTCGTCGTCGGCGCGCTTTTGCGCCTCGTCGCTCTTGTCCTCGGGCTTGATGAACTCGTCGTGCTGGGTGCTTATCACAATGGTGTGGATGCGCACGGGTTTGTGCGTCACGCTGTCGTACTCCACCGTCACCTGACTCTTGGCGTCGGGACGCAGGTAGGGCAGCAGTTTGCCCTTGCGCAACTCGGCGAGTTCGCGCATGATGAGGTGCGCCAGACTCAACGAGAGTGGCATCAGGTCGGGCGTCTCGTTGCACGCGTAGCCGAACATCATGCCCTGGTCGCCTGCACCCTGCTCTTCAATCTTGTCGCGCTCCACGCCGCGGTTAATGTCGGGCGACTGCTCATGCAGGGCCGAGAGCACGCCGCAGGCATCGGCGTCGAACTTGAATTCGCTCTTCGTGTAGCCAATCTTCGATATCACCTGACGCGTCACATCCATCAGGTCGATGTAGGCATTCGATTTCACTTCGCCGGCCACAATCACTTGGCCGGTAGTCACCATTGTTTCACAAGCCACCTTCGACTGCGGGTCGTAGGCGAGAAACTGATCCAGAATGGCATCGCTAATCTGGTCGGCCACCTTGTCGGGGTGTCCCTCCGAAACCGATTCGGATGTAAACAAATAATTCTTTTTTTCCATAAAGCATTAAAAAATTAATTATTAATAATTTATGAAAAAATTTTTCCGCTCTTTGTCATCTGCATTGAAAAAGAACGCTAATTGTGCTGTGAAAGGTTGAGGGAAGTCTTCGCAGTTTTAGCATTTTTTCAAGTGGTTGCAAGCAGCCAAATTTTTCCACCGTGTTTTATTTCGCTGCAAAGGTAAGCACTTTTTCATAATTTCTCAATGATTCTGCACTTCTTTTTTTGAAAATAGGCCTAACCACCACATATTTCATCTAATAATTCGTATTCATCAGATTAATCTGTAGTAGTTTAAAATACCGCGCACCGCGCGGCTTTTCGAGGCTCCTTTTTGTGCTTTTTGAGAGAACTACGAAGGACTCGAGGAAGTTTTGCAACAAGAGTAGAGCGAAGCGAAGTATGTGGTTGCGAAGCCAGCAAAACCTTCCTCAGCATCTTCCACGCGTCGTCAAAATCAGATTAATCAATAGTTTTTTTGAGGAGAATGGGTCTGAAATGGGGTATAAATGGGGGTGGAAATTGACAGGGAAAACCAATGTGTATTGTTAAAAAATACTATTCATTGAGAGTCATGGGATTGCAGAGTGTTAAAGGCCTTCTGAAATTTGGCGCGTTTTTTAAAGTTTTCATATCTTTGCATAAATCAATTGACATAATAACGCAAAAAACAATACTTATCATGAAACATTCAAGTCCGTTTAAATGGTTTTTGCTGACAGTGCTGCTGAGCGCCCTGCCGCTCACCGCCACGGCCTACGACTTTATGGTCGATGACCTCGCCTATAATGTAAACAGCGATGGGGAATCAGTTTCTGTGACATATGCAACAGTATCGTCAGGTAACTATAGCGGATTGACTGATGCTGATATCCCTTCGTCAGTAACGTATTACGGCACAACTTATTCTGTAACATCCATAGGGGCCTTTGCGTTTAAAGACTGCAGTTCACTGACGAATGTCTCTATCCCAAGCTCCGTCTGTTCTATCGGCTATGGTGCGTTTGCAAACTGCAACTTACTGACCAGCGTTATTATCGGTGACTCTGTTACCTCCATCGGTGGATTAGCGTTCAAGAACTGTGGCTTACTTTTTAGTGTTACCATCCCCAACTCCGTTATTTCAATCGGTGAATCCGTGTTCTCTGGCTGTAGCGGGCTTGAATCCGTTGTTGTTGAAAGCGATAATGTCGTCTACGATTCTCGAAACAACTGCAATGCCATTATTGAAACAGAGACTAATACACTGATTACTGGTTGCAAGAATACCACTATCCCCAATTCTGTTGCCTCTATTGGAAACAATGCCTTCATGGGTTCGTGCAACCTGACGAGCGTGACCATCCCTAACTCCGTGTCAACCATTGGCGACCTCGCGTTTGAAGCTTGCCGTTCATTGCATGAAGTCACGATTCCTAACTCTGTTACTTCCATTGGTTTCGCTGCGTTCAGATATTGCGATTCTCTGACAAATGTTACCATCGGTAATTCTGTTACTTCTATCGGAGAGAATGCTTTCATGGGTTGTATCTTATTGCCTAGCATTACCATTCCAAAGTCTGTTGCTTCAATTGGTAAAGCTGTGTTTGCTAATTGTTGTGAACTCGAATTTATAGAAGTTGAGAGAGGCAACAACAATTACGATTCGCGAAATAGTTGTAATGCCATTATTGAAACAGCGACTAATAAACTTATTAGTGGCTGCAAAAACACTACTATCCCTAATTCCGTGACAACTATTGGTGATGAGGCATTTAGGTACATCCTAACATTGACGAGCGTCACCATCCCTAACTCCGTTACTTCCATTGGTTTCGCTGCGTTCGAATGGTGCCATCTGACCAATCTCACCATTCCCAACTCCGTCATCTCCATCGGTCGCTTTGCGTTCAATATGTGCAGTTCGCTGACGAGGATTGACTCTTATCCGAATCCATTGGATGTTAATTTGGAGACTAATGTGTTTGATGGTGTGCCCAAATCTACTTGCGAATTACATGTGTTGCCACAGTACTTTGACGCTTACAGCGAGGCCGACCAGTGGAAAGACTTCCTGAATATCATCGATGATATAGAGGAACCTGTCAGTGCTGGTGATGTGAACGGCGACGGCAAGGTGAATGTGAGCGATGTGTCGGCACTCATCAACATGATTCTGGGCATAACTCCCATGGACCAGACAGCAGGCGATGTGAACGGTGACGGCCGTGTGAATGTGAGCGATGTCTCGGCACTCATCAACTCCTGGGCATCCACTGATGCTGAGATGCAAGATGTCAGATATCAGAAGGCCTTCATCCACCTCAGCTGACAACTGAGAACTGAGAATTGAGAACTGAAAACTTGTAAAGCTATAAACTTAAAAATGATATACTCATGAAACGATTATTTATTCTTTTAGTGACAATGACGGCGTGCATGGCAGCATGGGCGGCCGAACCTTACGCAGTTTACACCCAAAGCAGCAACACCCTCACCTTCTATTACGGCACAAAACCCAGTGGGGCTTTTGGCCTGAATAGTGGCATCAACTATCCAGAATGGTACAATTACGGCACCTATGCCGCTGTAGAGCGAGTGGTCTTCGACCCTTCGTTTGCCCAAGCACGCCCCACCACTACCGCTTACTGGTTTTACGAAATGGAAAACCTCACCAGCATCACGGGATTGAACTACCTCAATACCAGCGAAGTTACAAATATGCTTGGAATGTTCTGGGATTGCAAATACCTCACCTCACTTGATTTGAGTAGCTTCAACACGGCAAATGTGACCGACATGAGGTTTATGTTTAATAAATGCGAAAATCTGACCTCACTTGATGTGAGTAGCTTCAA
>CACXLJ010000006.1 GCA_902768435.1 uncultured Bacteroidales bacterium
TTTATACTATTTTTATGTATTTGTTCTTTCTTGGCGCTATACCCTTTGTTATCAAGCAAATCATAAAACTCTGTTCATGAACAATAAAAACTATTGAGCTATGAAACGAAAGCTTTTATACATATCGGCGGCTATACCTGTTGTCGGTCCATTGGACGAGAGTTTGTGATTATTTCAAAAAGAAAAAAATATGAACCACTCATTTTTTTTATTTTCACTATGATAATGTTTAGTATCGCTTTGGTAGGTATTCCTTTTGTTTTAGAGAATATAATAAAAGTTGTCAATTAATATGTCATAAACATAATAATAACACATATGAAAACAACTATCAACAAACTATGTCTGTTGCTACTGGTAACAACATTGTTATTTATCAACTGTCAGGCACAGGATTTTAAAAAGTATTTTAGTGACTCGACACTGCGAATCGACTATACCCTCACGGGAAACGCCGATGGACAGGCCGTGGCCCTTGATGCCATGAGCCGCATGCCCGGCTGGTATGGAAAGCGGGTGCACATGGCCGAAGTGCCTGTGCGAGGTGCGGCCGAGGTGACGATGCAGCTGGCCTCGACTGGCGAGGTCATCTACCGACAGGCATTCAGCACGCTGTTTCAGGAGTGGCTCGACCTGCCCGATGCCCAGCGTGCGCCCAAGTCGTTTGAGTGCGTGCAGTTGCTGCCCATGCCACGCGACTCGGTAGTGGTGCGCCTCACCCTGTTCAACCCACGCCACGAAGCCACTGCCACCATTGTGCATGGAGTGAATCCGAAAGACTACACCCTGCGGCGCATTGGAGAAAAGGCACCTTCTTATGTGGTACTTAACGAACCAACCGACCCCAATCATGCCATCAACATCGCCTTTGTGGCCGAGGGTTATACCCAGAAGGAGATGGACGATTATCTCGAAGACTGTCGTAAGGGTACCGAGGGACTTTTCTCGTATGAGCCATTCAAGTCGCTGCGTAACCGCTTCAGGATCATTGCCGTATGCACACCCTCGCAGGACAGCGGCCCGTCGATCCCCTCCGAGGGTATTTGGCACGAGACCACGCTGGGCTCCAGTTTCGACACCTTCGGGATGGACCGTTACCTGACCACACTGCGCATGAAGCGCATGCACGACCTGCTGGCCGGCGCCCCTTACGAGCACATCATCGTGATGGTGAATACTGACAAATACGGCGGCGGAGGCATCTACAACTCCATGAATCTGCTCATGACCAAGCACCGACTCTTCATCGAGGTGCTGGTACATGAATTCGGGCACTCGTTTGCAGGACTGGCCGACGAGTATGCCTACGAGGGTGAGGAGATGAATGATTTTCCGCGCGACATTGAGCCCTGGGCACCCAATATCACTACGCTTGCCGACTTCGGCTCAAAGTGGAAGGACATGCTGCCCGAGCAGCTTGCGCTCGAAATTGAGCACACCGACGACGACAACCTCGACACCGCTACGCTGGGACTCTATGAGGGAGCAGGCTGCTGCCTCAAGGGCGTGTACCGCCCCTGCCCCAACTGCATGATGCGCACGCTCAAGGTGCCCATATTCTGCCCCGTGTGCCGCAAGGCCATCGCCCGCGTCATCAACCACTACATGCCCTAAGCAATAGGCATACACCTATAATTATGTTCTGAAGCTAATGTCCCTCCTTCAGGAGGGGTTAGGGGGAGGCCTAAAAAATTAAAGAGCCTGCGCTTCTCAGCGTTGGCTCCTTAAAATCTACAATCTATAAAAACATATATATTTCATCAGAATAGAACCTAATTCCGTATCCAATCGAAATCATGCCATAGATTTCTGGGGACAAAGGTAGTTACCATTTTCGGTTATTCCAAATTATTTTATAAGTTTTTTCGTTTTAGTTGTGTTTTTACCCGTGCAGCGATAGTTTTGCCGCACTAATTTTGCGCATATTATTTTCAATTCAACCTAATGCAACATGAAACACACACATCTCAAAATCACACATTGCGCCACATCGGCACTCGCCAACCACGAGAGCGCTAAACCGGGTGAAGCAACCGAGACGCTCAACCTGCGTCAGCGCGAAGAGGCACTCGAGGCAGTGGGCGCACCTTTGAAAACGAGTGATATACAACCCGGCAACACCCTGCTGTGCATCGATCAGGACCGATTCATCACGCTCAACGGCAATCAGGTGTGCTGTGACGGCAATGTTATCGCCACCGTCACAGGCACTGTGCTCGACGCATGCATATCGGGCAGCATCCTGGTCATCGGCACCACGCAGGGCCTCATCTACTTGCATCACACCGCCAACGGCTATGTCAACCTAAATCCCACCGAAAGCGCACCGCTGCTGCACTTCGCCGCAACCGACGCATCACAACTCACAAAGCAAATCGAGCCCTTCGAATTCCACACGCCCTATTCGCGGTGGCAAGCCCCACTCGCCGACGACGACATCACGGCCCTCGCTCGCCTAAGCGCCAATGCTCATGAATCGATGGCCCAGAATGCAGCAAGCAACGGGCGCTTTACCAGCCCCGTTCTTTGCCGATATGCCGTGCGCACCTTCGATGACAAATACCTGTGGGTGAGCGCGCCAGTGCTCGTGGGCAGCGAAACCCTCGCTGCCAACTATCGCGTCACGGCCGAAGTGGAAAGCGACAACAGCGGCTTCTCAGGCACCATGGCATGCCAGGCAAGCCGCACCGCCTACAGCTTGGGCATTACCGTGCTTGGCGGCATTCCGCAACCCTGGCACGGACTGGTGAAGGCTATCGACATATTCGTGACCGACGAAGCCTCAGTCACCGACAATTCATCGCTCGACTATCGCTGCTCTATCAGCACAGTGGGCACAAGGCGGTATCTGCTCGAGTTCGGTCCAGCAGCGCAGTCACGGAGCGCCATTGCACACGCATTGCTCCACGCCAAGTGGAGGCTCATTGCAAGCACCTCGCACCTGGCCGAACTTGCCACTGGGCACTTCGTGACCAGCACCCCTGCCGCAAGCACCACCGCCATTTTCCCGGGACTCACCACATGGACCGTTTCTCGACTGACGCTCGGCGAAAACACCTTGACCAACGAGTTCTTCAAAAGCATCCATGCCAACATCAGGCACCAAGCCCTGCCGCACAGCATGCTCTCGCACAACGGGCGGCTCCATGTGGGTGGTTGCGCACTTCAAGCCTTGAACCGCTGGCATCCCGCCACATGGTTCAACGGCGCCATCACACAGCAGCCTTGCCACATTGCCACCGCAATAACCCTGAATACACCCGACGGAGCATCAACGCTCGTTCGTCACGACGATATGCCTTTCACGCCACAGTCGCTCAATGCCCTGCTCGCCACTGCGCACACACATACCACCCGGCTGCGCATCGAGGTGACGAGCGGCGGCACCACCAGGGTGTGGGAGAGCGATGTGGTGCCTGTGCCTGACATGGACCTCGCCGCAGCACTCAACCCAAACCTGCTCGGTCACACCCTGTCAACAGGCAGCGCCACCATTCCTGCATCGCCAGCAGCATGCACCGCCGTTCATCCGGGAACGCTCTTGTCGCACGCCATCGACAACCCTTTTGTACTTGAATACCAACACAATGTGAGCGGCAGCAACATCAAGGCACTGGCTGCCGCCAGCAAACCCATCTACTCGGGCGGACTGGGGCGATATCCGCTCTACATTTTCACGCAAAACGGCATCTTCGCCTTGCCCCAAAATGCGTCAGGCAGCTATGGCGAGGCACGCCTCATCCACAACACAGCACTGGCCGACGATGTCAAGCCAGTGCAGGGCGACCAGTGCGTGTGGTTTGTGAGCGACAAGCGACTGCTCTACGACTTGTGCGGCACCCGACTCACGCGCCACATGAATCACTGCCCTGCCACCCAACTGGCATGGAACACCGTGGAGCAAGAATTGTGGATGCGCTACCCGGGCGGCGCACTACAACTGCTCATGGCACACGACCTCACCACCCAGCTCTCGATGCATGCCGCACAACTCTGGAGCCGCGACACCACAGCACTGGCCATTGACGCTCAAGGACAAGTGTTCGACATCACCCAAGAGACACCTCGCGACAACTGCCCCATAATCTATCGCTCTCACCCCATTGCCCTTGATCACCTCATGCGCACGACTGTAACCGCCATTGTGTGGAACATTTTTTCGGACCAGGCACAACTCTCGCTCAGCATGCATGGCGAACGAGGCACAAGCTGCCACGGATTTCTCGTCAACTCCATCAGGGTGCAAGGAAACATCAATGCTCCACTGTGCATTCCCGTGGTCGCACCACCCCTGCGCACCATGCGGCTCACGGTTCAAGGCACTGTGAAAAGCGGCACGCTGTTGCTGCCCACACATGTTCATATATCAAAAAAATAACCATTTTCGGTATTCAATATAACGAAAAATCACTTTTTTTGATAAAAAAACGATATTTTTTAATAAAAACTATTGCATTTTAAAAAATCTGTTGTATATTTGCATCGTAATCATTATCGATTATTTGCGTCCGAGCTCTTCGGACGAAGTGCCGACGCAATGCGATAACAAGTATAAACGATTTCAAAATAGTTGTTTTATAGATAATTGTGTATTTAAGGAACTGGGATAGTCGGGAGACCATCCCTTTTTTTGTTGCTCAATGCAACCCTGCAGTTGATTTGCTCCACTTTTTTTTGTAAGTTTGCACTTGCTATGAGAATCAGTCATCGTCAACCCATCACCCCCGAGGCGGCCTTCAACAAGGCAGCAGCACTTTGCTCGCGTTGCGAGTATGCCGCATCCGACATCCACACCCGCCTGCTCAAGTGGGGTTTGGCCCCGCAGCAGGCACCCGCGGTGCTCCAGCGACTCACCGACGAGGGCTTCCTGAACGAACAGCGCTTTGCCCGCGCCTTTGTCAACGACAAATTCAAGTTCAACGGCTGGGGCCGCATGAAAATCGCCTACCAGCTGCGTGCCAAGGGCATCGCCCAGGACTGCATCGACGAGGCGTTGACACTCATCGACGACGATACCTACGAGCAGACTTTGCTGCAACTGCTCACCACCAAGGCAAGCACCCTGCGCGGCAAGGATCCACAACAGGCCCGTGCTGCACTGCTGCGTTTCGCCTCAGGCCGAGGATTTGAGCCCGCTCTGTGCTACCGCATCACCGCAACCCTTATCAATGCCGGCAATGATTTCGATTAAGAGACTTCTGCAAGATGCCGCCAGCATCGTCATGCCACGCAACTGCCCCGTGTGCGGCAAACCGCTCGACAGCGACGAGCGCTTCATGTGCCGCAAATGCCACATGCAGTTGCCCGTCACCCATTTCCACGAAATCGATTTTAATCTCATGGAGCAGCTCTTTGCAGGCAAAGTGCCCATCGAGCGCACTGCCGCCTACTTCTACTACGAGAAGAGCAGCCCCTATGCCAGCCTGTTGCACGACCTCAAGTACCGCAACCAGCCGCAACTGGGGCGCTGGCTTGCCCGTCAGGCCGCCACACTCATGCAGCCTTCCGGGTTGTGGGACGGCATCGATGTGATTATCCCCGTGCCTCTGCACATCACCAAACTCGCCAAGCGCGGCTACAATCAGAGTCAGCACATCGCACAAGGCATTGCCGATGTCACTGGCACCCCCGTCAAACTTTGGCTCAAGGCAAGGCAAGCACATTCTTCACAGACCCAAAAAGACAAGTTCGAGCGCATGCAGAGCGCCCAAGGCCTGTATCTGCCCACACGCCAAGCCACTGCGCAGCTCCAAGGCAAGCATGTGCTCATCGTCGACGATGTGGTCACCACTGGAGCCACCCTACTCTCGTGTGCCCAAGCTTTGCACGACGCCATCCCCTCCATCAAAATCTCGCTCTTCACGCTCGCCGCCGCCCGCCTCGAGTAACACCCGTGCCATTATCTCGTCATAAACACAAATTTCATCTAAAATCATTGCTAAGTATTTCTCATTGCAAGATAATTTCGTAATTTTGCACCATCACTATAAAAACTCATGTAACATGGAACAACTTGACCTCCTTTTAGCCGACAAATTACTCAAAATCAGTGCCATTAAACTCCAGCCCGAGAATCCCTTCGTGTGGGCATCGGGATGGAACTCACCTATATACACCGACAACCGCGTCACACTCTCCTACCCCAGCGTGAGGAATTTCATCAAGATTGAACTTTCGCGCATCATCGCCGAGAACTTTGGCGAAGCCGAGGTGGTGGCTGGCGTGGCTACCGGCGCCATCGCTCAAGGCGCCCTCGTGGCCGACACGCTGGGACTGCCCTTTGTGTATGTGCGCTCCACACCCAAAGATCACGGACTCGAGAACCTCATCGAGGGCAACATCAATCCAGGCCAGAAGGTGGTGATTGTCGAAGACCTCGTATCTACCGGCAAGAGCAGCCTCAAGGCCGCCGAAGCCGTGCGCAATGCTGGCGGTGATGTGGTGGGCATGGTGGCCATCTTCACCTACGAGTTCCCCATCGCCGCTCAGGCGTTCAAGAAAGCTGGCATCAAGCTCATCACCATCAGCAACTACAGTGCCATGATTCAGGCTGCTGTCAAGACCAACTATGTGAAAGCAACCGATGTGGAGGCACTTGAGCAATGGCGCGAGGACCCCGCCAACTGGACTCCCGCCAAACGCCCTATTGACTAACTCTCAATAAAAACAGAACTAATGGAAACTTACAAAAGCGATATCAACCGCATCAACTGCAACATAGGCACCGTATTTGCCAAACTGTCTAACCCCACGCTCTTCCAGGAGCAAATCGAGAAGAACATCGACCGTATGCCCGAAGAGGCACGCGAGAACATGCGCAAAGTGAAGTTTGAGGACGACGGCATCTCCATCGAGTCGCCCATGGGACCGCTCAAGATGGCGATTCTGGAAACCGTCGAGCCCTCGAAAATCGTCTTTGGCGCCGCACAGTCGCCCGTCGCTTTCAACCTCATCATCAACCTCACCGAGGTCGACGAGGAGAACACCGACAGCCAAACGCAGCTGCAGCTCGACCTCCCCATCATGCTCCGAGCCATGGTAGGCGGCAAACTCAAGGATGCAGCCAACATGTTTGGCGAAATGCTCACCAAACTCCCTTACAACGAACTCTAAAAACAACTTCGGGCAAGCAACGCCAAGCAGTGCAAAACACTGCGCTGGCACATCACTGAATAAAAAAATTTGGTGGGTATTCAAAAAATGCCTACCTTTGCACCTGGGTTAGTCCTACACGGCCAGCTCCCTATAAATCC
Source organism: uncultured Bacteroidales bacterium (assembly GCA_902768435.1). Classification (GTDB taxonomy): domain Bacteria; phylum Bacteroidota; class Bacteroidia; order Bacteroidales; family Muribaculaceae; genus Sodaliphilus. Next base: position 7,254 of record CACXLJ010000006.1, read on the forward strand.
CCCAGGTCTTGACCGAAGCAAGGGTAGTGGGTTGAGCGGCGCGATGTAGCACGCTAACCCTTTTTTTGTATCCCTACACAAGCTGGCAATTGCACACTGAATTCACTGAATTACACAGAGTTTTTTTATAGTGCAAGCCACGACTGAAATCGACTATGAAATCAAGGGCATGGATGCCAAAACCAAGGCTTTGATGGACAAGCAAATAAGGTCTGAACTTAATTCCCTCAAGGGCGAGTTGAAAAAAGAATTGCTCGGCGGCATGCCCAAGATGGACAACCTGAAGGTTGTTTCGCTCGAGAGCAAGAAACTCGTTGTCAAGAACGACGACAACCAGGAAATTCCATTCTACGCCGAATAACAATCAGCTTATCACACATAACAAAGAGTGCGAGACCCCATCGGTCCCGCACTCTTCTTTTTCTACCAATAAAACTCCCAGCCACAGTGGCTGACATGGGAATTATTTAGTAACTTTGCAGTTAAATCACCAACTATCGCAATTATGGAAGTAATACAGAGTTTCACCATCGATCACACCCACTTGAAACCAGGCATCTATGTTTCGCGTGTAGATAAGGGATTCACCACCTACGACTTGCGCATCACCGAGCCCAACAAGGAACCCGCAGTGGCACCCGCCGCCATACACAGCATCGAGCACCTGATGGCAACCTGGTTCCGCAACTCAGCGGCAAAAGACGATGTGGTCTATGTCGGGCCCATGGGATGCCTCACTGGCATGTATGTGATTATGACGGGAAATTACAGTGTCGAAGACATGCGGCAACTCACCATCGAATGCCTTGAGTGGATTCTTACCCAAACCGAGGTGCCGGCAACCCGACCCGAGGCCTGCGGCAACTACTTGCTACACGATCTGCCCATGTGCAAGTGGGAATGCAAGCGATATCTCGACCGGCTCAAAAACGATTTCCATAGCGAGTACACAAAACTGCAAATCACCCTCGACGACGGCAAAGTCTTCGCCGACGCATAGTCTATTCACACTTCCGTTGAATTGACAATCGCGAGAGGCCCAGTTTAAGGCAACTTCAGCATGTCCATCACCTCGGTGATGTCGCCATCGTTGTCGGCAGGCTTCACACCCAGCAGATAGGCCAGTAGCGGGTAGATGTCGACATTGCGGAACTTCGCTTCCTTCACATAGCCCCGCTTGAAGTCGGGTCCCACGGCACGGAAAGCCACCAGCATGTCGCTTGCCGTGTGGTCGTAGCCGTGTGTGCCACCTGCATTCGACTTGCGGTTGTCGAACAACCACCCCACATCGGGCAGCACCACCACATCGCCCACATTGGGATTGCTGCCATAGTGCAGATACTCGGGCACATCCCGCCGTTTCCACACGCGCAGGTGATCCACTCCCTGCAAAGCGTTACAAATCGAATCGACATAATCGTGTCGTTTGGCATACACCAGTGCCGGCACACCATAGATAACGCGTTCCACCCATTCGGGCTTCAGGTATTTGTGCGGATATATTGTGCGCTCAGGGTCTACCCAGGTCATTCCGTGATCGCCCAGCACAATCAGGTTCACATCGGCAGCGATAGGCAGCTGTTGAATGCGGTCCCACATCCCTTTCAGCACACAGTCCATCTGCTCCATGGTGCGGCGCGTGTGGGCACTTATAGGGCCATGGTTGTGACCGCTCGCATCAGGTTCCTCAAAGTATGCCATAATCAGATGCGGACGCTCCTCCTCAGGCAATTGCAGCAGCCGCAGCACTTCGTCAACCCGTTCTGGAACTGTCAGCCGATTGTGCTGATAGTGATGCCAGTAGGTGGCATGATCGCCCTTGATGGGCACATCGCTTCCCACCCAGTAGACGGTGGCAGTGGTCACGCCCTGCCGCTTAGCTGTGAGCCAAATGGGGTCACCGCCATAGTATTGCGGATCGTTGCGCAACTCATTGTTGCTGCTCAACGAGAACACCTTGCCGTTGCGGCGCACCTTGAAGGAATTGGCCACAATGCCGTGATGATCGGGATAGAGGCCCGTGGCAAGCGTGTAGTGATTCGGGAATGTCTTGCTCGGGAACGACGGCATCATCACCGCCTTCACCCCATCGCGCGCCAACTGGTCGAAGAAAGGCACATTAAACGCCTCGGTATAGTCCCAACGCAGTCCGTCGAGACTCACCACCACCGTGTAGGTCTCACGACCTGCACCACTCACATTCACAGCCGCCAGCACCGCCAGCAGAACCACAACAATCTTTTTCATCATCACTCAAATTGTTTTATCTCCACAAATATAAGCATATTATCTGAATCCCAATAATCATCGCTAAACAGACCATCTCACATCTCTCATAATGAAAAAGGTGGAGGTGCCACATTGCATGAGCGCCCCCACCCCAAAAAAAACGAATGAAAAAAAACCACAAGTGTGTTTACTTTAGCATCAAATAACAACTAATAGCTTGGTGCAGCTATTGTTGTAGACTTCACAGGAACTGTAATCCAATCGGTCATAATCTTGCCCCAGCCATAGGTTACAGTCACCTTCACATAGATGTTGAAGTCACTGTTCACTGATGTCATGTTGTTCTTATAGGTAATAAAGCCATACATTGAAGCAACGCCAGGAAGTGTCGTTACTTGAGCAAGTTCAATGGTTGCAGGAACAGGCTGCCGCTGACCATTCAGGTCACACTCGGCATCCTTACGGTCAAACGCTACACTGAACGGACCATAGAAGCCCCAGTAATTAGCATGTTCACTGAATGCACGGCCACGCCAGTCGCTTGGTGCAATCAAGTCTTCGATCTTGATGTAAGAGCCTTTCTCACCCACATCAACACCATCGATGAAGTTGTCGGCAGCTTGCTGTGCAATCCTCACTGGCTGAATCATGTTGGCACGGAAATGGTCCTGATTGTTGAAAGTAATCTTAATCGATTTTCTCTTATCACCGCAAGCATAGCCTGTCACCTTGAAGAGCATATACATTTCCTTCGTGTTCAGCAGTTCTTTTGCCACCTCGCTGTTCTTGTTATAAGTAACAGTGTTGAATGGCATGGTAACATTGTTGTTGCTAATCACAGCTATCAGCTCATTATTAGCCCACAGTTCAAGGCCATCGTTCTTAATCTGGAAGTTATAGGTCTTGCCGCCAAAGGTCTTGCTGCCCTTCATGTGATCGCAGAAGAAGTACTCAAATGTAGTCACTGCCGCGTCTAGTTTCAGCACGCCATTTTCAGTAACAAATGGTGAGTTCAGGTCGTTAACGAACACGCAGTTGTTGGGGTTTCCATCACTAATTGACTGAGGCACCTGCACATTGAAGCGGGTGAATGTCTTCTCTTCATTCCAGTACTCGTTAATAAAGCTAGCTGGAGTCACATTGTATACTTTCTGTACACCATCGATCTTGGCGTGCAACACAATCTCAACATAGGTGTTCGAACCAGCGCTGGTATAGTAACGCACCACATTGGTCACATACTCCCCAGCATGGTTCCAGAGATCTTGCTCTGAGATTTTCCACTGCAACACATGAGTCCCCTCATCGGTGTAATTGAGGTCTGCATTCAACTCTACGACAGTACCCACATCAGCCTTGCCTTGATAATTCTGGCCGGTCACATCTTTAAAGAATGTGTAAGTGGTGTGGAATTCCTTCTTACTGCGGTTGAGAGGCTTGTAAATATACTGACTCATCTGTTGATAGGTAGTCGTATTCACGCCATCCTTGCCACACTCAAACCTGAAGTTATCGGCTTCAAGTACAAACAAGGGACCCGTTCCCGACCCTGAACCACCAGAACCAAGTATGATGTTGATCAGAGCTGTAACATCAGATACATTGACTCTGCCATCTTCGTTAACATCCGACGCCATATAGTTCAGGGGAACGACACCTAGAATCATATTGATGAGGGTCGACACATCTGACACATTCACAGTTCCGTTCCCATCAATATCACCCCTCACTGACTTTATGGTTATTGAGTTACTTAGTGAACCAGCAAGATTGTCATTAGCATAAACATTTACCGAAGGCTGCAGTAGAACTACAAGTGTAACAAGTGGTAATAATAATCTTCTCATAATACGGTTTGTTTTTACTAGTTAATATTGAGAAAAGCGGGCGCATAAGAATAATACGCCCGCAGGTAAAAATAACGAATGAAAAAAAACTACTCTTCTTTTTCCAGTTTTATTGCAGGATGACCGCTGTCCATGTCTTCCTTGTGACGATAAAGCACACCATCACGCATATAATAGTAGGCGGGATCACCATTATATTCAATCGTAGCAAAGGGACTGTCATGATTTTCACCGTCGAACCAATGCGTTTCGTTCACATTGTCTTGACCAGCAAACTGAATGGTGGCAGTATGATCTTCGCGCAACTCAAATTTGTTGCCAAATTCATCTTCATATTTGCCAGCGAAGCCCTGATTGCTGCCATCACTGCTCTTGCCACAAGCAGCCAGAACAAGGCATACTATAATAACACTGAAAAATTTGGTATAAAACATCTTGTATGAAAAAATTAATTGTGTTATCGTTTTTCGTAAAGATTGGCTCTTCAAGTCACAAGAAGAGCCAATCTATTACTCATTTATTTAATTATATAAAACCACAGATAAACGTTAATGCATTATCGTCTGGGTGCTGCTACAGTTGTAGCCTTCACTGGAACCTTAATCCAATCGGTCTTGATGGTACCCCAACCGTAGGCCACAGTCACCTTCACAAAGATGTTGAAGTCACTGTTCACAGTAGTCAAGTTGTTCTTGTAGGTGATGAGGTCACCACTCTGAGCCAATTCAATGGTTGCGGGAACCTTCTGACGAACACCGTTGAGGTCGCACTCTGCATCGGCCGGGTCAAATGTCACAGTGAACGGACCATAGAATCCCCAGTAATTAGCATGCCCACTGAATGCACGACCGCGCCAGTCACTTGGATTAATCAGGTCTTCGATCTTGATGTAAGATCCAGGTTCGCCAACGTCAACACCGTCGATAAAGTTGTCGGCTGCTTCCTGTGCAATCTTCACAGGAGGAATCATGTTGGCACGGAAGTGATCCTGACCGTTGAAGGTAATCTCAATGGGTTTATTCTTGTCACCGCAAGCATAGCCAGTAACCTTGAAGAGCATATACATCTCCTTGGTGTTCAGCAATTCCTTGGCAATCTCGCTGCTCTTGTTATAAGTAACAGTGTTGAATGGCATGGTTGCATTGTTGTTGCTGATTGTAGCAATCTTCTCATTGTTAGCCCACAGTTCAAGGCCATTGTTCTTAATCTGGAAGTTATAGGTCTTGCCGCCGAAGGTCTTGCTGCCCTTCATGTGGTCACAGAAGAGATATTCAAATGTAGTCACAGCCTTGTCAAGTTTCAGCACGCCATTTTCGGTAACAAATGGTGAGTTGAGGTCGTTAATGAATACGCAGTTATTGGGGTTAGCGTCGGTGGTTGACTGAGGAACCTGAACATTGAAGCGAGTGAATGTCTTCTCTTCATTCCAGTACTCAGCGATGAAGCTGCCTTCGTTCACATTGTATTTCTTCTGGATACCATCAATCTCAGCTTTCAGCACGATTTCAACATAGGTGTTTGAACCTTCGCTGGTGTAGTAGCGAACCACGTTCGATACTTCTTCGCCTGCATGGTCCCAAAGTTCCTGCTCGGTGATAGTCCAACGCAGCACATGAGTACCCTCATCGGTGTAGTTAAGGTCAGCATTCAACTCTTCAACAGTACCCACATCGGCCTTGCCATTATAGGTCTGGTCGGTCACATCTTTAAAGAATGTGTAAGTGCTGTGGAATTCCTTCTTACTGCGGTTGAGGGGCTTGTAAATATACTGACTCATCTGCTGATAGGTAGTCTTGTTCACGCCAGCCTTGCCACACTCAAACTTGAAGTTGTTAGCTTCAAGCACATATTGCTTAGGTTCTGGAGTAGCACTGTCGGGACGACAAATCTTGATCTTGATATAAGCAACTTGCACAATTTCGTTGCCATGCTTCAGCAGTACGCGCACGATAGGAGTACGATCGATAGCCGATGTACCATATTTTGCCTTAACACGAAGCACGCCTTCGCTCTGCCATTCTACATACTCAGCCTGATCTGTACCATTAGTACCTTGTACATAGTTCTTGACCAGCTCAACTTTGAATTCCATACCCAGGGCTTCAAGGTCAGCAGCTTTGTGTTTAGCAGTGAGTTCATGAGCCATGAGATACTTCATCACATCGAATGGTTCGTTGTAAGGCATCTTCAGGTCAATAGTCTCAAGGTTGACGTCATTCTGCCAGCAAGTATAATTCTTGATGCCTGCTTCATTATCTGTAGTATTGATGTAGCGGCGGAAGTGGTAGTCAACCGAAGGATCTTTTTCAAATTTAACCTTATCGGCAATGCGCAGTTGTTCCATCTTCTTCTGCAGGATAGTTGCATAGTCCGAAGTGATGTCTTCGCCATTCTCAGTCTGAGTCTGCAATGCAATAACTGAAATGTGTTCGTCTGTTGCAGGTGTGCCAGTCATGTTGACTTTCACTTTCAGGATACCCTTCTCGAACGAAACAAACTCAGCCTTCACATCAAAGTCGTTAGAGGCTTTTTCTGCCTTACCACGAGTTACCACATAGTCATTATTAGCCTTGATCACAAAGGTAAGCTTTTGCAAGTCTTCAACTTTGGCATTGGCGGGATTTACATGATAGTAAGCATAAGTTTCGGGATTTACAACCGACAGCTTAGAAGCCAAATCAGCATGTTCGTCCTGCGAATCTTTGCTCTTCAAAGTGAGAGCGGGATATTCAAATGAAGTAACGCGGATAGCGGGAACACCATCTACATAAACCTCAGGCTGGAACACGAAGCCGCGCAGCGAGTTGGTCAAAGGAATAATAACTTCACCTGTCGTACCCTGAACACCGAAGAGTCGCAGTTCACCTGTACCCATGATAGCGGTGATGTGGTTAGGATTAGATGCAATCCAAGAGATATTGGTATGTTCCTTAAGTGTACCATCGGCATTATAAATGTCGAAGCAACCGGTCTCTTCATTGGGAACATAGTAGACACCGTCCTTGCCGTCAACACCGTCCTTGCCGTCAACGCCGTCCTTGCCGTTGGTGCCGTTCAAACCATTCTGGCCGTCATGGCCGTCCTGGCCGTCCTTACCATCAACACCGTCCTTGCCGTCCTTGCCATCAACGCCGTCTTTGCCGTTGGTGCCGTTCAAGCCGTCCTTGCCGTCAAGACCGTCTTTGCCGTCCTTGCCAAGAGCATAATAATTGGTCTTTTCACCATTCTTATACCAGTAACCGTCTTCGCCAATGGTCCATACCACAGCGTCGGTACCATTTGAAATGGTGTACTCCTTGCCGTTACTCAGCTTCACGACAATACCATCGCCCTGCTTCTCGACTCCGACAATAACACTGCCATCAGTAATCAGACCATTAATCTGATCAATGGCCTTGGCATTCTTGTCAATTTGCTCCTGCAAATTCTTAATGTCATCATCATAGTCTTTACAAGACGTAACCATACCCATAGTAACGGCCAAGACCGCCACCATAAGTATAGATGTAATGAATTTCTTACTCATGTTTTTAAATTTTTAAGTTAATAAATAATAATTTTTTATACTATATATTGTCAAATTCGCTTGCATCTCTTGCGAAGAGTTACATATCAGCGACAAAATTAGATATAAATTTGAAATTACGCAAATAAAATTTATTTTTTTTTCGGACACAAATAAAAATAACTATGCCACCAAAGGTGTGAATAACAAACAAGGCTATGAAATGTTGTTAATCTAAGGAACAACATAACCTTTTACAACCAGTCTAACGAATCGTTCAATGCCATTACTTTTCACGACAACCATTTTGTTGAAATTTCCCGAATGTCCAGCAGGATCGTAAGTGACACTGACGAGTCCTTTTTCGCCTGGAGCTATAGGACTGGTGGTGAACTGTGCTGTTGTACACTCACAAGACGAGGTGACATCCAGTATAATTAACGGACTGTTGCCTGAATTGACGCACTCGAAGGTGTGTGTCACGACCCCGTTGTCAACACTGATATTGCCAAAATCGTATTCGACCGATTCGTAGATTGATCTTGAGAAATGCTCTGGGTCGATGTCGTCATATATTGTTGCCATACACAAGACATATCCAGCGATGACAATTATGACCAGAAATATATACTTCATGTTCTATTGCAATAAAGATTTTGCAAAAGTAGATATGTTTTCATCAAGATTGTGAATTATTTTTGATAAAAAATCATAAATAATGTATCATTTTATTAACAACAATTATATGCTCATAGATTCAAAACAGAGTGTATGCTTTTAAATTTCATCAGTTAATAAGATTTTAGTCAAATGAATAGCATTTTGTAACTCTTCGCAAGAGTTACATTTTTTTGTTATATAACCTTTCTATTATCAGGCTATTCACTTCGTCAATCCTTGACCATTCAAGTGAACGCAGATAGATTCTGGTGGTTTTCTCCGACGTGTGACCCATGCCTTTGCTAATGACATCGATCGGCACATTCATCGAGGCTGCAATGCTTGCCCATGAGTGTCGAGCCACATACATGGTGAGGCTGGACGACAGCCCTATCTCGCGACCTATCTGCCCCAACAGGCGATTTACTTCACTCTGCTTGCCACGATACTGATTTCGCTCCTTCCCGTTCGACCTTTTGATGATGGGAAGCAAATACTCGTCATGAACCGACGGATGCGCATCAACTATCTCTTGCATGCAACGCTCCCATCTTATCATGATCTTTTGGTGCGTCTTGTGCCTGTGGTAAGTAATCCACCCATCGCTAATTGAACGCCTTTTCAGATATGACATATCGACAAACGACATGCCATGCGTGTAAAAACTGAACATGAACATGTCGCGCGCAAAGCGCATCGAGGCATCGGTGATAGGCAACTGCTTGATGCGCCTTATATCCTCAAGCGAGAGCGCACGCTTGGCAGTATTCGCCACTCCGGTGTAGACACCGCCAAAAGGATTGCAATCGACCACGAGGCCTGCCTTCACCGCCTTATGGTACGCCGAACGCAAAATGCGCATATAAAACGACACTGTGTTCAGCGTAGCACCACGATTCACCAGATAACGCTCATAGTCCTTCATCATCTCGCTGGTCAAGCTGCCCAGTGGCACATCACCACCGCTGAACCGCATGAAACTGTTAAGCGCACTACGATAAGTTTCGGCTGTACGCTCACGACCACTCACATTCAGCCTCTCAATGAGACTGTTCATGAAAACCTTAATCGAGGTTGACGCGGAGGTCGGGGTCAATCCGCTGTCCTCCTCTCTACGAATCAACTCGTAAGGCTCTCCATTCAATCGCACAAGGGCATCCTCCAGCTGCCCCGTGCCTTTCAAGTAGAATTCCAACTTGATTGGTTCCATAGATTTAATTATGTAGTTAATAATTGACAAAAGGGCGAACAAGACGTCCGCCCTTATATATAAATTAATGTGTTTGCTTTCAGTCAACACATAAATCTATTAGAAGATGAGTTTCACGCCCACCTGCATGTGCCAGCGGCTGGCGATGTTGGCCTTGCTGGGCTCGGTGTAGTTGTTCCACTGATACTTGGCGCTGTACACGCCGTTGGCATCACGGCTTGTGCCTGTGAACTTGAGGGGCGATACATTGTACACGCCACTGTAGTTGGCACCCCACTTCTTGTTGAGCATGTTGGCGAAGTTGAGGATGTCGAGCGTGAGCATGATCTTGCTGCCGCGCTCGCGCAGGGCGAAGATCGACTCGGCAAAGTGCAGGTCAATCTGGTGCTCGAAGGGAGCCACATTGCCGTTGCGCTCGGCATACTGGCCACGATGGTTCTTGGCATAGCCGTCGGTCGAGAGGAATTCCTCAAACATGGCGCGCTGTGCATCGGGAGTCACCTCCACGGTCTCGCCGTTCACCTTGGTGTTATATGGGGTGAACACCATGTTGGGAAGTTCTTCCTTCGTGGGCAAGTAGAGCATCGAGTTGCCACGATAGCCGTCGCCGTTGTAGTCGGCATTCTCGCTCATCGTCAAGCTGTAGCGCTGGCCGCTGGTGCCGTTGTAGGTCACCGATACATTGGTCTGCAGCAGGCCGTTCAGATACTTGGGCGAGGTGTAGGCCACATTCACGAGCACGCGGTGAGGCTGGTCGAACGACGAGTAGGTCAGGCGCGGGTCGTTGGTATCAACGGCGTAGTTATATTTCCAGTTACTGTAGGCCACCGACGAGGTACCGTCATATACCGACTTGGAGCAGCCAAAGGTGTAAGATGCCAGGAAGTCGAGGCCGAAGTTGAACTTCTTCTCGATGGTGGCAGTGAAGTTGTAGGAGTAACCCTTGTCGCTGTTCTCGAGGTTCACGATCGAATAGTACTTGTTATCTACCGAATAGAACGGAGCGGCACTTGCGACTACACCCTTCACGGCATAGATGCTGCCATTCTGCGTCAAAGCGAGGTTCCTGAAGTAAGCCTGGTTGTAGGTCTTGCTGTAAAGTCCTTCAAGCGTCAGTTTCCAGTCATAGGGCAGAATCTGTTCCCAAGCCAGGTTGGCACGGAACACCTGCGGATAGCGGAAGCGGCGGCTCACTGTCACGATGTCGGGCGTGGGAGCGGTACCCTTGCCCAATGCATCGGCGAGCACTTGTGGATTGCTGGTCACCTCGGGAATGAGCGACGGATTGTTGATGGTTGTACCTGTCACCTCGATGCCGGTGTTGCTGAAGGCGTTGCTCAGCCACACGAAGGGCACGCGGCCGGTGAACAAACCAGCACCACCGCGGATGAGCGACTTGTGAGCATCGTCAACATACCAGCGGAAACCAAAGCGGGGCGATACCATGAGTTTGGTGCTCGGCATCTCGCCCACTTTCACGCCCAGATACTTGTCGGCTGCATAGGCATTAAACTCATTGTTCACTGTGGGGTCGCTGAACATCACGGGGATGTCGAAGCGCACACCATAGGTCAACTGCAGGTTGCGGGTCACTTCCCACTTGTCCTGCACATAAGCACCAAACTGGCCCGCCTTGATGACCGGTGTCCAGCGCAGATTGCCGCCTGTCACGGTGGGGTCGGTGCACTTGAACACAAACTGCGTGGGGCTGAACGGGCCATATACAAAGTTGCCGGCGCCGTCGGTGAGCGGGTTGCCTGCCTCATCGAGGGTGATACCGAATTCGCCCAGTGAGTTGAACACCCATTCGCCGTTCACAGCCTGGATAAACAGGTTGCGCATCTTGAAGATCTCGTTGTGCGTACCAAAGGTGAATGTGTGGTTACCCTTGTACCACGACAGGTTGTCTTCCACCATATAGATGTCCTGGTTCAGGTAGTTGGCACCCGAACTGTATTCGGTTCCCAAATTCACAGTAATATTGCTGCGTGAGCCATCGCCCGAGGGCATGTTCTTCATCCAGAAGAGCGGGCCCTGATAAGGCACATCGCGGTTGTCGCGCACACGGGTATAGTTGGCGCGGAACTCGTTGAACAGGCTGCTGCCGAAGTTCGAGTTCAACTCGGCCACAAAACTGTTGGTCACATTGTTGAAGCGGTAGCTCGAGTTGTTGAAGTAGTAGCTCGTGTTACCGGCGCTCCACTTGTCGTCGTAGGCGTTGCCCAACTGATAGCGCAATGCCAGCTTGTGGTTCTCGTTGATGTTCCAGTCGAGGCGAGCGAGCAACTCAAATGCGTTGCGCTTCACATCGCGTTGGTTATAGGTTTCCCTGATGCCCGACAACTGATAGTAACGCTGCACGATGGCCTCGGCCACCAGCGGATTCAGGTAGTCGGTTTTGCAACCGGGATAGAAACTGCCTGGATAACTCTCGTTGTGGTTCTCCACATTCACGAAGAAGAAGAGTTTGTCCTTCACAATGGGGCCGCTGATGTTACCACCTATGGTCAGGAAGTGCTGCGTGGTGAGCGGTTCCTTGGCATAGTTGTTCGACGCATTGTATTTTCCGTAGAAGTGCTGGTTGTTGAAATAGGTGAAATAGGTAGCATGGAAATCGTTGTTACCCTGCTTGGTGATGGCATTGATACCACCGCCCGTGAAACCGCTCTGGCGCACATCAAACGGTGCAATCACCACCTGAATCTCCTGGATAGCGTCCATCGAAATGGGGTTGGCGCTTGCCTGGCCGCCATTGGTGCCGCTCGAGGCAAGACCGAACACATCGTTCTGCACCGAACCATCGATCTGGAAACTGTTGTAGCGGTTGTTGCTGCCGGCAAACGAGATGCCGCCAATCTTCGAGCGATTAGCCATAGGCATGTTCTTCACCACATCGTACACATTGCGCTCAATCGTGGCGGCCTCGGCTATCTTCACCTCGCTGAAGTTGCGCGATGCACCGGCTTGCTGCTCACGGCCCTTGGCGGTCACAACCACCTCGCTGAGCGCGCGTGCATCAGTCAGCATGTTCACGGTGAGCTGATAGGTGTTACCCAACTGCAGATACACATCGTCGTAGATGCTGGGCTGATAGCCCACATACGAAACCTCCACACGATAGGGGCCGCCCGTGCGCATACCCTGAATCGTGAAGCGGCCATCGATGTTCGACACCGCGTTGTACTTGGTACCCGACGGTGTGTGCACGGCGCTCACAGTGGCGCCCACCATCTCTTCATTGTTTTCATCGACAACCACACCCGCCATCGACGAAGTGGTTATCTGCGCATTCATTCCCAGCGCCATCATCAGCGCTGCAATCAACACGCAAAACTTGATTCTCTTTGCCATAGAAATTGTGTTTTAATCTAGATTATTTTCTATTGCAAAGTTAGGTATTAATTCCCTTATATTCCTACCAAATCTATTATTTAACCAAATTAACAATCAAAAGTTAAAATCACACCCATTTCCTCCAAAAATTCGAACACTCGAATGCTCGAACACTCGAATATTCGATTATTCGAATGCTCGATTGCTCGAAACCCCGTTAACTGCTAATTGCTAGCGGCTAACGGCTAGAGGCCACCTACTTGTCCAGGTCAACCAATTCATAGTCGCGGCTGCCCAGTCCAATCTGCTCGGCATAGTCCACAATGTAGGTGCCATGCTGGCGGTTGATGCGCGCGATGAGCGGTTTCTCATCGTCACCTGCAGCAGCCTTGTGATTAAACACCAGGTCGAGGCACGCCTTGTCGAGCGCCACAGGGTCGGTCGAGGCCAGGATGCCCATATCCTTGAGCATGGGTGCATCGGGGCTGCCATCGCAGTCGCAGTCCACACTCATGTTGTTCATCACGTCGATGTACACGATATTGCCCTCGCCAAAGTAGTTGTGCACCGCCTGTGCTGCGGCTGCCATGCTCTCCAGGAAATCGTCCTGAGTGGGGCCGGCAGCAAGATATTCGGGGCTCCACGCTTTGCTGGCATCGGCAGTCTTGCCGGCGCTGTGAATGTAAGCCTTGCCAGCAGTCGATGCCACGCCAATCGAGGCATTCTTGAGCACGCCACCAAAGCCGCCCATCGCATGACCCTTGAAGTGAGCCAAATTAATCATGAAGTTGTAGTGGCCCAGATGGTCGCCCACAATGTCGTAGTTCAGGTGCTTGCGGTCTTTCACGGGAATGCGCACCTCGCCAAACTCGTCCATGATGTCGACGGCAAAACGGCTGTCAAAACCGTGTTCGTGAATCGTCTGCCAGTGCTTTTTGATGTCCTGGCGGCTGCCGCCATAGGCAGTATTGCACTCCACAATGGTGCCGTTCACCTTGTCCACCAGGTTGGCAATGAGTTCGGGTTTCAGATAGTGATTGTTGCCAGCCTCGCCAGTGCTGATTTTCACAGCCACGCGGCCATGAGCCTGCACGCCCAGCGCTTCATAGATTTTCACGAGCGATTCGGGGCTGATGTTGCGGGTAAAATACACTTTCGATTGCGCCACTGCGCACAGGGCCGTCAACGCCACGGCCAGGGTCAACATGATCTTTTTCATAGTCGTAGATGTTTTTTGTTTTTGCAAATATAGCAATTATTTTTCAATCAACCACATCGCCAGCATCAGTTTTACCTCCTCATTTCAGCACATCGTTTTCATTTTATTGCAAAACTGAAGGAAAAAGCGTATTTTTGCACTGCACAAAACCAAAAATCATTGATTCATGCCCCTTAACCAACCAACCACAAAACGGGTCGACCCCCTCGCACTGCTGCTCATAGCATGCTTCAGCATTGTAGTGCTGCTTTTCACTTCATGGGATTCCTATCTTTTCAAACCCTGGATTCACCACGATGTCACCTGGTTCTACACCTGTGGCAAGGCTTGGTTCAACGGCATGACCCCCTATGTCGACTTTGCCGACAGCAAGGGACCGCTGCTCTGGTTCTTCAACGGCATTGGCTACCTCATCAGCCCGCACTCCTATGCTGGTCTCTACTGGGTCGAGTGCTTGCTCTACACATTTGTCCTGTACATGTGTTACCGCTGCGCCAGGCTCTTTGTCGATAACCGCTGGGTGGCGCTGGGGGCAGTCATCATCTGCACCATTTTCTTCTTCGGTTCCTACACTCACCTCGAGGTCAGGGCCGAGGACTACTGCTACGCCTTCATGATACCTGTCTTCTACAGGTTTTTGCTCTACCACAGCAAGCATGAACACAATGCCGCAGCTGCCCGCATTGGCGCCATCACCTTGGGCATATCCTTTGCCGGCACGCTCATGATCAAGTATAGCACCACACTCATGATGGCGGCATTTATCCCCTTCTTCCTCTTCTGGCTACCGCGCAAGAGCAACTACAACATGTGGAAAGCCCTTGGATGGTGTGCCCTTGCGGCCCTGCTCACCCTGCTGCCCATGGTCATTGTCCTTGCCTGCCAGGGATGCCTCGACGACTGCATCAACGAGTATTTCTTCACCACAGCCAAGACTTTCAACAACATGACGGGCGACAGCATCACGCTGGCAGGCGTGGCCGAGGTGCTACTTTCGAGAAAAGTGGCGACCTTTGTGCTCGTCATTTTCGCTGGCATTCTCTTCTACGGCAAAAAGAGCCGTTCGGGCATGTTCTATCTCCTCTTCAGCTTCCTCTGGTTCGTTGCTGTGATTATGCTCAACGGCACCAACAAAATCTATTATAATGTGCTCGCCCTGTTCACCGTGTGTTCAGCACCCCTGCTGGCACAACTCCTTTCAAAAGGACTGAGCAAACCTCTGGTGGTGGCTATTTTCGCTGCCGCTACCGCTGCGTTCCTCTTCTGGCAGACCCCGCGTCACTCGCTCTTCACCAAGCAGAGCGTGAAGCAGGATGCCTGGAACTACTATGCCTCGCTCATGTCGCAGTACGACTCGCCGCGCATGCTCTACTTCAACTGCCACGACCACGGCCAGGGCGTGCCATCGCACGGACTCCCTGCCTGCAAGTACTGGAGCCTGCAGTCGGGCTACACGCAGGAGATGCTCGACGACCAGATCAATGCCGTCAAGCAACACAAGGCCGATGTCATCATCGTCAACGATGTCGACACCGCATTTGTCAATCTCGCCCAGCAATGCGGCTATTACCGTTACGACTATACCGATGTGGGCATCAGCGACAAGAAGTGGCCACGAGCCTTCCTCTTCAGCAAAAAAGAGCTGAAACCTTAAATTGCAACGCGCTATGGACAACAACGACATCACCAACTACGAGCACATCTTCATAGGCATCGACCCTGGCACCAATGTCATGGGTTACGGCATATTGGGCGTCAACGGCAAGACGCCCTCGCTCATCGCCATGGGCGTGCTCAAATTGAGCCGTATGGACGACCACTACATGCGACTGCACCGCATCTTTGAGCGCGTCACGGGACTCATCAACCAGTATCTGCCCGACGAAATGGCCATCGAAGCGCCTTTCTATGGCAAAAATGTGCAGTCGATGCTCAAACTGGGCCGCGCGCAGGGCGTGGCCATGGCTGCCGCGCTCAACCACGAGGTGCCCATCGCCGAGTATGAGCCACGCAAAATCAAGCAGGCCATCACCGGCAACGGTGCCGCCAGCAAGGAGCAGGTGGCCAGCATGCTGCAGCACATACTCAAAATCGACCAGAGCGAGATGCCCGACTTCCTCGACGCCACCGACGCACTCGCCGCCGCACTCTGCCACTTCTACGAGCGACAGAAACCCGAATTTGCCCGCGGTCCACAGTCCTGGAAAGCCTTCATCGCCCAGCATCCCGACAAGGTCAAGGGCCTCTAACCCTTCCTCAAGTCCCACACAAGCCATGAAACAAAGGCACATCTCCCAATGCCGAGATGTGTCTTTTTCATAAATTTTCTAATCACTCTAACTCAAAACTCGAATGCTCGAATATTCAATATTCGATTATTCGATTATTCGATTATTCGAAAACTCGATTGCTCGAGAACTCGATTATTCGAATTTTCGACTATTCGAATGCTCGATAACCGCCAACTACCACCCTGCCGTGAGTCCGCTCAGGAAGTCCTTGGCGGTCTTGTCGGGCAGCTGTCCGATAAACTCAGCCAGCATCTTCTTGTCATGGCCGCCTTCAGTGAACAGCCCCTTCAGCTGCTCCACAATCACATTCTCCTCGTTGCGATGGTTGTAAACCCACATCAGCACGGTCTCGGGATTGCTTTTATAGTAATCTTCCAGCACCATTTGAACAGCGGTGGCCATCTCTTCGTCAAAGGTTGCTTTGCCATGCTTCTTAATCAGTTCGTTAGCCCTCTCATTCAACAGGTCCACACGACCGGGATCGCCTATCGGCAGCATGCTCAGTTTCCAGATGGTGTTTTCAATATCCTTTGGGTCACAATTAGGTGCAACTGTTCCTTCGCGCTTCACTTCCTTCTCTTCAATGAGTTTCAGGTGTCCCTTGTCATCGATGGCGTAGCGGCGCACCGTCTGCAACAGCCACTTCAGGTTGGTCAACTCGCTGGGACGGCTCTCGTCGTCGACCGTCCAGCTGCCCTCCTTGTCGGTCTGCTCAACGGTCAGCTCATTGGGCTTGTCAAACCTCAGCTTGATGTCGGTCGTCTGCGCGGTTCCTTGCTTAAAATCGTCGGGCCAGTCAACAACCACAAAGCCCTCCATGTCGCCCAATTGCATCATGTCTGTCAGCTTGCCGTCCTTGTCATAGATGCCCAGCATTTCTTCGCTCGAGTCGTCACCCGTCTGCACGCTGAACAGCAGCATCGTATAGCCGCCAGGCAGCGCTCGAGCACTTACCAAGTCGTACCAGTCCTCCAGCATTTCACGGGGCTCCGTGCGTGCCATGGGCACTAAGGCTAGCACCTGGTCCACTGTGAGGGTCTTAATATCGTTGTAATCTACACTGTCGTTCGGGTCGCCCAGAGTGTGAATGTTGCTCACATCCACTCCCAGTTTTTCAAGGAAACCCAGATCGGCCTTCTCGGCCACAGCCTGCGACTCAGCGCCGGCACTGTTTTTCGTAGCCGCCTTACTGCAGGCCACCAGCGGCATCATAGCAACAACCGCCATCCAAATAAAATTCTTCATTTTCATTATTCTGTAAATAACTTAGTTAATTAAATAATTTTTCTCATGCGTTTTCAGCAACTTGGCTGCCTGTGAATAGGGACTCGTAGTCCTCGTAGTCACGCTCTCAAAGTAGGCTGCACAAGAGTATTAATATTGCAAATATAAATAATTATCCCATAACATCCAATGCTTTGCAACTAAAACCTCTAAAAAACTTCCTATCATGAAGTCGCCACACTTTACAATCCTCAGTTGTGCCTTGCCCCCTCTTTAAAGCCCAAACATTTGTATTCTTCAAAAAAAAACACGATATTTGCACTCGTAGACCCATGTGACCTCTACCCATTTTTGACCTAATCATTTATAATGCATCACACTATGAAATTATTTCGCACACTCCTGTTTTTTGCATTCATCATTTTGCTTTCAGTTAGTGCTCAAGCTGCTACCGACTTTGGTTTCAAGGTGGGTGGCGTGACTGTCACCGACGAGAACTGTAACAATATTCAGCCCGATGACCTGCAGAAGGGCACCATCCAGTACGACCCTTACACCAACACCGTCACCTTCACCAATGTGCAGATGGGACGCTACGGAACCGACGAACGGTGCCTCTACAACACGGGCAACATTGGGCTCAAAGTCCATTTTGTGGGCGACAACTTGCTGCACAGCGACAAGTCGGCCACCATGCGCTTCGAGAAAAACACAACTATCACCACCGACTATGATGCCGAGGTCGCCATTCGAGGCAAATCTGAGGGGTCCCTCTATCTTTCAAACGGCTGCACCCTCACCTTCAACAAGGCTACCATCTCGCTCAACACCAGCGGAATCATGAGCGAGTCGTCGGTGCCATTGAGCGGCACGGGCAACGAGACTGTCAAACTCATCGACTCAAGCGTCCACCTCTACTGCAGCAAAAATGGCACTATCAGCAATCTTGCCGCACTGGTCATGACAAACTCTTATATGTATATTGCTGGAGCCGATGTCAACAACTACAACAATGTCCAGACGGTCAAGAACCTGGCATGCCTCACGCTCAACGGATATGATGTGATCACCTCGGCAGGACAATCCTTCGACCCAAACAAGAAGACCTTTGTCAACAGCAGTGGAGTACCCGTCACCACCAGCATCGCTCTTGAACTCAAGGTGCCCATCAATGCCAGCACTTTTCCCGATGCACAATTCCGCAACTATGTGGCCCAGACTGTCGACACGAATCACGACGGTTATTTGACCTCTGAATTGTACAAAACAGCAAGAGACCTCAATGTTGCAGAGAAAAACATCAGCAACCTGGCGGGCATCGAGCACTTCATTTTTCTCGAGACCCTCAATTGCAACAGCAACAACCTCTCGACCGTCAATTTGAGCCATAACACCGGCATCAAGCAACTGCTCATTTCCAACAACAAACTCACATCGCTCAATCTTGGTGAAAACACCATGCTCGAAGTGTTGCGGTGCAATTTCAACCGGCTCACCAGCCTCAATTTGAACTACAACAAGCGACTCACCGAAGTGAGTTGCTTCAACAACTGCATCTGGAAAGACGCCATGCGTGCCCTCATCAACAGCTTGCCCGCACAAACCGCAGCGGCAAGTTTCTATGCCTACCAGGAGAACGACGAGGAGATGAACTACCTGCCCAGCATGTCGATGACCAAGACCGCCCATGCCAAAAACTGGAGTGTGAAGCAATATGTCAAACAATGGCAAGACTTGCCCGAGTCGGTGCCCATCAACGAGTCCACCTTCCACGATGCCGCCTTCCGCAACTATCTGCTCAGCCAGTCCTACGGCAGCGACGCTGTGCTCAGCAGCGAAGAGGCCGATGCTGTCACCACTTTGTCGGTCTCGCAAAAGCAGATTGCCAGCCTCTCAGGCATCGAATGGTTCCGCGAAATCAACCGATTGAGTTGTTATAACAACAATCTCACAAGCCTCAACCTGAGGTATAACAACGACCTCACAAGGGTGGAATGCTACGAAAACAAGATCACCTCACTCAAAGTGAAATGGAATCCTGAACTCGCCACCTTGCAATGTCATAATAACAAACTCACTGCAATCACGCTGGGCGAGAACCCCAACCTCACACAACTTCTTTGCTACCGCAATCAGATAAAAGCGCCCGAGATGGGCGAGCTCGTCAATAGCCTGCCCAACCAGCAGGGCAAGACGACCTATTTCCATGTTTATGATAATAGTAACCTTAGCAAACCCGAAGGCAACATCATCACATCTGCACAAATCAATCAGGCTAAGGCGAAAAATTGGACACCATACTACTACAATGGCAACTCTTGGCTCCCCTACGACGGTGCCACCGATTACCCGCTGAAGATAGGCAACACCCAAGTCACAGCAAGCAATGCCCATGCCATCACAGGCGACGACATTACGGGCAGCGTGCAATATGACCCCGAGAATAATGTGCTCACACTCACCAATGCCACCATCAATGGCAAAAACGCCATTCATGTGGGCAGCGCGCTGCCAGGGCTCACCATTCGGCTCATTGGTGACAACACCATCAACTGTCCAAGCAACTCAAATATGGCTATCAACTGGGGCAACTGCGACAGGACACGACTCACTGGCCCTGGCTCACTCACCATTAACAATGGATGGATTTGGCTCACTAGCGGAAACTTCGATGATGACCACCGACTCACCATCGACAGCTGCGCCCTCACGCTCACTCATGGTAGCATTTCCTACGAGGAATGGGACGAGAACCTCACCATCAACCATGCCTCTGTTCATCTCCTGAACGGATATGTTACCGTTGGCTACTACGATCTGCAACTCGTGGACTGCTACATCAGCAAGCCCGAAGGCGGACATGTGTCTGGTGGCAGCATCTGTGCCGCCGGTTCCAACTCCTACTTCGAAGGCGAAATCGAGGTACTGCCTGCGCCTGACTTCATCCGTGGCGATGTGAATGGCGATGGCCGTGTGAATGTGAGCGATGTTGCCACGCTCATCAACATGATTCTGGGCACAGTGCCCGTCGACCAGGCACGCGCCGATGTGAATGAAGATACCAGGGTGAATGTGAGCGATGTCGCCACACTCATCAATATTATCTTGGGCGTCATCTGACAAGTTCAACACAGCATGAAAACAAATGTGGGGCCGGCGAATGCCAGCCCCACATTATTTGTTAAAAAGCAGTCTATTATCGGGTCATATCGCTGATGCGGGGGGCGGTCACCAGTTGGTCGTTCTCGTCGTGCTGCAGCACACAGCCTGCGACTCAGCGCCGGCACTGTTTTTCGTAGCCGCCTTACTGCAGGCCACCAGCGGCATCATAGCAACAACCGCCATCCAAATAAATTTCTTCATTTTCATTATTCTGTAAATAACTTAGTTAATTAAATAATTTTTCTCATGCGTTTTCAGCAACTTGGCTGCCTGTGAATAGGGACTCGTAGTCGTTCTTCGTCGGTGAATCCTTCAGCAAGCTCCAGCATTTCCCGGTGAGTCTGTTCCAGCAGTTTCTTGGCATCATCTAGACTTGTGCCCTGGTGCTTCGCCACCAGCATCTTGTCCATCTCATGGTAGTTTTTGCGATACTCGTCGGGCAGATAGTCCTTGGGGTGTCCAGTGCGGATATTCTGGACAAAAACACGCATCAGCACCTGCCATTCATACAGATGAATCAACAGGTCGCGTGTGCAACGGTCATATGCCCAGCGCACGCCACACTTCTTGGGGTCGGAGGCAAAGGCAAATGGAGCGTCTGCCGCTTCGCGACTCAACTTGCCCAGTTGGGCTGTCAGTTTCTCGTAGCCGTCCTGCATCGCGGCCTTGAGTTCTTGCTTATTGGTCGGTTTTGTCATAATTCACATAAGTTTATTTTTCACTAACAAGACATAGGCTCTTGGTATCACCTTATCGGGTCATGTCGCTGATGCCGGGAGCTGTCACCACGCGGCCATTCTCGTCGTGGCGAGGCACATAGCGTGTGATTTTGCCGCTCTTGTCGATGATGGTCATCTCCACATTGGGTTTCCCGTCCTTGTTGCACTTGATGATGAGTGGACGCCCGTCGCGGTTGTAGATGCGCTCGCCCGTATCGGTGTTCTTCACCGTGATTTTGGCATCTTCATGGGCAGCAAGCACAAAATACACCTCGTCGCCGTCGGTACGGGCCTCCCACGAGTTCACCTCCTTGAATTCAGGATATTTCTTGAAGAAGTCGTCGCTGGTCATCGTCGAGAATGTGTGCCACTTGCCCACATAGGCTACCTGCGCCACCGCATTCGGGTCCACCTTCTTGGGGGCGGGTTTCACCGGAGGTGCGCCGGGATCCAGGCCTTCGGCAAGTTCCGGACCCACTGCCAGATAGATGGCCTCGGGATCGATGTCATCGCGCTCGGCAGTATCAAACTCATAGTAGAAGGTGGCACTCTTGCCCGCATTCAAGATGGTGCGCTCATAAAAGTGCTTGCCATTATGCTCGCCCTGAATATCAAACGAATCGTCATCGTCAAGGTTTGAGTCATCGACATGCGCACCCTTCGCATTATAATTGGCCAGGTGACTGGCATACAAATCCTCGAGCGGCATGTTGCACGGCTCGCCCCACACCTTGAGAGTTGCCACACCGTCCTTGGAGTGGCAAGTAAAGCCTCGGTCACCATCTTTCTTGAAATCGACAAACGACACGGGATAAGGCACCGAGTAATCCATCGACTTGCTGTAGAAGTAGTTCACACCCTGCCGCAGCGGGTCGTTCTGGTTCTTGATATTCTCCAGTTCGGCCTCGGTGTAGCCCGAATTCGACTCGGGCATCCTGCCGTTGCCGCCATTACCGTTGCCGCCGCCATTGCACGCAGCCAGCACCATTGCCCCAAACAGGGCGACCATCATCATTAACCTTTTCATAATCTCCTTATTTTTAGTTTATTTATAATCTCTAATCTCTCAACCCTAAACTCTAAACTCTAAACTGCGAGCTTGCTCGCCCTACCCCTGCCCTTGCGACTTGGGGGTGACGCCGGCCACTGGTGCCTTCACATTGAAGGCGCGACGCCAGATGCCCGACGCCGACGCCACCACAACGGCCCCGTCAACAATGGCTATGGAGCACTGCACCCTGCAGTCGCACGGCGGAGCATCTACAACGCCACGCACGCGCCCGTTCTGGTCGCAAATCTGGATGCCGGCACTCGTGAGCACCCACAAGTAGCCCGCCGCATCGAATGCCGTGGCCACAGCACGCTCCAGCGGTTGGTTGTCGTAGCTATGCAGGTAGTAGAACCGCTGCGCGTTGCCGTAGGTGCCATCGGACAGACGCGTACTTTGCCACAGCCAGTTGCCGTTCATAGGCGAGTAATGCTCCACCCGCAGTGTGCTGTCGGGGTAGTAGGTCTGCCAGCCACTCCAAGCATATTGGCTCCAGACATCTTTTTCCAGTTGTTCCCAGCGGCTGCCCGGCACCAGTATCTCGGCAAGCAGGCCATTCTGCGTCGTGCCCGTCACGATGTCGTCAGGGTAACCCTGCCACATCCACTCCATCACCTCGGCAAATATTTCGCTGGCGCGCTTCACGCCGTGGTTGCAGTCGCTCCAGTCATATTTCGCCTGGTAACCCGCAAAGTCGAGCGCCGTGGCCAGCATGCGGTTGCCCTCATACCAGTGGCCGAAGATGGGGTTCCACACATCCTCGGTGCCGTCTTGCAGGCATATCTTGAGCGGCTGAGGCTCGCGCTTGCGCACCCACATCTGCAGGTCGTTGCCACCGCGCATGGTCACAAAGGTGCCCACACCGCTAAACACGCGCCTGAACAGGTCGGGCCTGAACCACGCTGCCGTGAAGGCTGCGATGCCACCGCTGCTCAGCCCGAATATCATGTGGTCGTTGCCGTCATGCGACAGGTGCACCCGCCGGCCGTCGGTCGTCACGATGCCCTCCACCGCCGGCAGTACTTCGGTTTCCAGGAAGCGCGCAAAGGTGCCATCGGTCATGTCAAACTCGTTGCTGCGGTTGTAGCGCAGCACGCGGCCCTCAGCGTCCTTGACCAGGCCCGGCTGCAGAAACACCCCAATGGTCACAGGCATCTTGCCCGCCGTCATCAGACTGTCCATCACCGCCACAGCATTGCACAGCTGCCCGTCGAGCCCCACATAGAGGCATGCAGGCCGGCTGCCGTCGTACTGGTCAGGCACCCACACCTCATAGGTGTGCGTCGTGCCGGGATAAATCGCCGACTCGCGCAGTTCGCTTTTCACAATCTCGCCGCCACACACCAACGGCACCAGCGCCGCCATCAGCAGCAAAAAACCTTGTATTCGCTTCATCTTCATTTCATTTCCCACAAATTTAGCTATTTTCCCTGAATAATCCACCTCACACCCCACAAAATCTCCCTTTTCCTACCATTCACCCCCATCTCTCACCCCCCAGTCCCGCCATGAGCAACAGAAAAAAGGCAGGTGGTGCAATCATAAATGATCATGGATTTTTAGAGAGTAGAAGAAGAAAAAGGTGGAGAAAGATGAGATTTTACGAGGGAATTTTGTAAATTTGCAAGATAAGGCTATATGCTCTATAAGAATGGGTTGACAATTTATTTGATTGATACACCTAATTTTTTTTAAGAAAAGACAGTAGCAGCTTTTGTGCTTGTTTTTAGATTAATTTTGTGTTATGAAACGGATTGAAGTGGTGGCGGCCATAATAGAGGATGGCGAAGGGCGTGTGTTTGCCACGCAGCGTGGTTATGGCCCTTTGAAAGATGGCTGGGAGTTTCCTGGCGGAAAGATTGAAGCGGGAGAAACTCCAGAGGATGCGCTGAAGCGTGAAATCATGGAGGAGCTTGATGCGCATATCGATATTGATGATTTCTTATTAACGGTGGAATGGGACTATGAGACTTTCCACTTGTCGATGCGGTGTTATATGTGCCATGTGGAAAGCGGCGAGATGACTCTGAAAGAACATGAGGCCGCCAAATGGCTGCCGTATGAGGAAATTGATACGGTCAACTGGCTGCCTGCCGACTTGCTGGTGGTGGTAGCACTAAAGCACAGGTTGCTTGGAAAACAACCAGCCGATAGCAAATAGCTGATAGCCATTAGCGAGCACAAATTTTCGGCTGGGTTGTTTCGGTTCTCGGCAAAAATTTGTATTTTTGTGAAAATCATTTCATAAACACCACTTACTTATGACATTCAACGAATACCAGCAGACCACCCGCAAAACCGCCATCTACCCCCAGGATATGAAGGTGGTCTACCCTACCATAGGCCTTGCCGGCGAGACCGGTGAAGTGGCCGAGAAAGTGAAAAAGACCATTCGTGACAAACAAGGAGTCTTCGACCCCGACACCACGCGCGAACTCGCCAAGGAACTGGGCGATGTGCTCTGGTACATCGCCGCCATCGCCAGCGACCTAGGCCTTGACCTCGACGATGTGGCGCAGGCCAACATCGACAAAATTCACTCCCGCCAAGCACGCAACCTGCTCCACGGCCAGGGCGACAACCGCTAAGCACTCCCCACTCGTCTCCTCGTTTGCTTGTTTGCTCGTCTACTATTCACTGCTCACTATTCTCTAACCAATGAACGATTTCTTTGCCCCCGACGGCTGGCTCAACCTCACGCTGGAACACATCAACGACTTCCTGTGGACCTACATTCTGATAGGCGCGCTCGTGCTGGGCGGCCTCTATTTCACCTGGCGCACACGATTCGTGCAGTTTCGCATGATTGGCGAGATGGTGCGGCTGTTGGGCGACTCCACTTCAAAAATGGCGACGACCCGACTGAAGACCAAGCAAAAGCACATTTCCTCGTTCCAGGCCTTTGCCGTGTCGGTTGCCACCCGCGTGGGCACCGGCAACCTCGCCGGCGTCGCCACTGCCATTGCCGTTGGCGGACCGGGAGCCGTTTTCTGGATGTGGCTCATCGCCCTCATCGGTGCGGCCACCGCCTTCGTTGAGTCTACACTGGCACAGCTCTACAAGCGCAAGGGCGAAGTATCATTTATTGGCGGACCAGCCTACTACATACTTCACGGTCTGCACAGCCGCTGGATGGCGGGCCTCTTTGCCGTGCTCATGACGCTCACCTTCGGACTCTCGTACAACTCCATACAGTCCAACACCATTTGCGGGGCCATGAGCCAGGCTTTCAACTTCGACCCCATCGTCGTGGGCATCGTGCTCGCCGCAGTGGCGCTAGTCATTGCCTTTGGCGGCATTCACCGCATTGCTAATGTGAGCAGTGTGGTTGTGCCATTCATGGCCATCAGCTACTTCTTGCTGGCCGTGTTTATCATTGGCACGAACATCGACAAGGTGCCGCATGTGTTCAAGGTCATCATCGACAGCGCATTCGGCGTGGGTCCATTTGCTGGCGGCGCTATAGGCATTACCATGATGAACGGCATCAAGCGAGGCCTATTCAGCAACGAAGCGGGCGAGGGTTCGGCACCCAATGTGGCCGCCACCGCTCACGTGTCGCACCCGGTGAAGCAAGGACTCATTCAGGCTCTGGGCGTGTTCACCGACACCCTGCTTGTGTGCAGTTGCACCGCCTTCATCATCTTGCTGAGCGGACTCTACAACAATCCCGAACTCAATGGCGTCAATCTCACGCAATCCGCCTTGGAGAGCGAGATAGGCAGCGCTGGCAGCACCGTCGTGGCAATCGCAATCTTCTTCTTTGCATTCAGCAGCATCATAGGCAACTACTACTATGGCGAGGCCAACATCCAGTTCCTCACCCGCAAGCGCTGGGTGCTGCAAGTGTTCCGCATTCTCTCGGGCGGCGTCATGGTCATCTTTGGCGCGTTGGCCAGCCTCGACCTTGTGTGGAGTCTGGGCGATGTGTGCATGGCTCTGCTCACCGCCTGCAACCTCGTTGCCATCTTCTTCCTGGGCAAGTACGCCTTCAGACTGCTCAACGACTACCGTGCCCAAAAGCGACAGGGAATCAAGGAGCCCATCTTCAGCCGCGACAAACTGCCCGAAATCGCCCACGACCTCGAGTGCTGGGAATGAAAATCTGAGCTATCGCTCAGGGGTGAGAGGTGAGGGGTGAGATGTGAGGGGTGAGATGTGAGGGTTGAGGGACAAAAAAATCTCCGAGACTCGGAGACCTTGGAGATCTCAGAGTGCTCGGAGAACTTTGATAATTCTTAATCAATTAATCACACAGCGGATCGAGCTCGGCACGGATGCGGTCGAACACATCAATGGGCGTGTCGGTACCCTTAATCATGTGCAGCAGACCTTTCTCGGCATAGTACTCCTTGAGGGGAGCCGTGCTCTTGTGATACACTTTCAGGCGGTCGTTGATCGTTTCCAGATTGTCGTCGCTGCGGCCACTCTCCTTGCCGCGGAGCAGCAGGCGCTCAACCAGAATCTCTTCGGGCACATCAAGGCCAATCACGGCGCTGATGCTCGTGCCGCGCTCAGCCAGCATCTTATCGAGAGCCTCGGCCTGCGCTATGGTGCGGGGGAATCCGTCGAAAATCACGCCGTACTTCGCTTCCTCGGCATGTTCGTCGACCACCGATGCCAAAATGCTCGTCATCAGGTCGTCGGGGATGAGCTGGCCCTTGTCGATATAGTCCTTAGCTGTCTTGCCCAGGTCGGTGCCGCGCTTGATGTTGTCACGCAGCACATCGCCAGTCGAGATGTGAAACAGTTCATAAGTGGTAATGAGCATGTCGCTCTGTGTTCCCTTGCCCGAACCGGGCGCTCCAAACATTACAATGTTCAACATAACTATCTTCTGTTTTTATAATTGTTGTTATTTCAGTTATTTCGTTTCTTTCAGCACCATGATGTCGCGCAGGTTGCGCACCGCTCCATCAAGGTCTAGACCGTAACCGATGATGAACTTCGACGGAATCTCAAAGCCCACATACTCGGGCGCCACGCTCGCAGTGAGCGACGCCGGCTTGAACAGCAGCGACGCCATCTTCACCGACTTGGGACGCCGTGCCTGCAGCACCTCGCGCAGCTTTTGCGCCGTCATGCCCGTGTCAACGATGTCCTCGATAATTACCACCTCGCGGCCCTCGATGTCCTCGGTCAGGCCCATCTTCTGGGTCACCTCGCCCGTCGAAGCCGTGCCTTCGTACGACTTGAAGCGGATGAATGTGATTTCGGCCTCAGGCAGTTCCAGTGCCCTGAACAGGTCGGCAGCAAAAATGAAGGCGCCATTCAGCACGCACACAAACAGTGGGTTGGGCGTCGTCAGGTCGGCCTTGATTTCGCTCGCCACGCGTTCAACCTGCGCCATAATCTCGCTCTCTTTCAAGTAGGGCTCAAATGTCAGCCCGTTTATCGTCAACTCGTTCATCTCGATATGATTTTTTATTGTTGAGCAAAATTACTAAAGTTTCGGCCATCTGCCAAATCTAATTCACTTTTTATCTACAATTATTTTTTTAGACCGAATTTCCACATTTTTGAACATCATTGTAAAAAAATATGTATATTTGCACAAACTAAAACACTTAACTATTTGAACTATGGGATACATTCAGAGCCATTTGATGACAGGAGAGAAAATTGTTTATCAAGCCAAGCAGCATGGCATCATCTATACTGGACCATTCCTGGTGGCTTTACTCGCCATTGCAGCCATTTTTTTGCCAGTCGAACCCTTGGTGATCGTCTGCATTTGCGCTGCCATCCTTATTTTTGCCCTCGCATGGGCCGTTTCCATTTATGGAGGCCGTCAATATGTCGTCACATCGCATCGACTCATATTCAAGCGTGGCATCATCAACCGAAACTCTTTTGAGCTGCTGCTCAACAAGTGCGAGGGGGTTCAGGTCGACCAGTCGATTCTTGGGCGCATGTTAAACTATGGCACTGTGAATGTCACAACCGGCGAGGCCACTAACAAGTATAACTACATCAGCCGCCCGCTCACATTCAGCACCAAGATTCACGAGCAGATTTTCAATCTTAAAAAATCAGAGTAAAACTGATTTAAATCAACAATATTACCGCTGGCAACAACCACTTGCCAGCGGTTTTATTTTTCAGCAGTTCTAAAGTCGGTAGGCATTCGCTCATCATCTTCATGCGCTTCCCCTAAAAAACAACAAATCTTTTCCATTTGAGCGAAAAAATATTTTTTTATATTCGTGAAAAACCTTATTTTTGTATTTTCAAACGAAAACTCTTTTCTAACCCCTCGAAATACATAATCATAGCATGAAGATATTCACTACCGAAGGAATCAGAAGAATTGACGAGCAGACCATTGACGAAGAAAGCATCTCCAGACTCGAACTCATGGAACGCGCTGCCTCGGCTGTTGCTTACGAAATCATGTCGCGATGGTTGCCGTCAAAGCGCATCGTCATCTTTGCCGGACCTGGCGACAACGGAGGCGACGCCCTAGCCACTGCACGCATGCTCTACGAGCAAGGCTACAGGCCCGAGGTGTATCTGTTCAACATCAAGTCGTCGCATCTCTCGGCTTGCTGTTCCACCAACCGCGACCTCATACTCAAGATGGAAGGCATCGACTTCATCGAGATTATCGACACCTTCAACCCGCCCATTCTCGACCACAACGACCTCGTCATCGACGGACTCTTTGGTTCAGGTCTGCGCAGCCCGCTCAAGGGCGGCTATCAGGCGCTGGTGCAATATATCAACGATTCCGATGCCTTTGTCGTTTCAATCGATGTGCCTTCGGGCCTCTTTGGCGAGTGGAACCTGGGCAGCGACCCACGCAACATCATCCAGGCCGACCTCACCCTCACTTTCCAGTTCAAACGCCTGGCTTTCTTCTTTGCCGAGAACGCCCAGTTTGTGGGCGAGTGCAAGGTGCTCGACCTCGACTTGAGCGAGAACGCCATCAACAAGACGCCCACCGACTTCTACCTCATCGAGGAGAACGATGTGCGCGACAACCTCAAGCCACACAACCCCTTCATCAACAAGTATAACAATGGCACCGTCTTTCTCGTTGCCGGCAGTTACGGCATGATGGGAGCAGCCATTCTGGCTGCACGCGGCGCCACAAGGGCTGGAGCCGGACTGGTCACCGTCCACGCACCGCGCTGCGGATTCGCTCCCCTCTCGGCAGCCGCCCCCGAGGTGCTCTTTGAAGGCGACCGCAACGAGATTTTCACTACCAACATCGAACTGCATCACAAATATAGCGTGGTGGCCCTCGGCCCCGGCATGGGATTCTCTGACGAGACCCTCGACGCCGTCGACTCCTTCCTCAAGTCCTACCGCATGCCGTGCATTCTCGATGCCGATGCCCTCAACTGCATCGCATCCAGGCCCATGCTCCTGCGCAGCATTCCCAAGGGCTCCATCCTCACCCCGCACGATGCCGAGTTTGACCGCCTCTTCGGCCTGCACCACAGCGACGAGGAGCGGCTCAAGAAAGCCATCGATGTGTCGAAACTCTACGAAATCACCATCGTGCTTAAGGGGCACTACACCATGACCGTCCGCCCCGACGGAAAGGTCTATATCAACAGCAGCGGCAACCCGGGCATGGCCACCGCTGGCAGTGGTGATGTGCTCACAGGTGTCATTGCCGCATTCATTGCTCAGGGCTATGCTCCCGATTGGGGCGTGGTGCTCGGCGTCTATGTTCACGGCAAGGCTGGCGACATCGCTGTCGAGGAACAAGGAACCTACGGACTCATTGCCGGCGACATCGCCAATCATGTGGGCAAGGCCATCAAACACATCATGCGGCCACAACCCACTCCGGGCCAATAATACCCATTAAACGATTTATAATTCCGTTAAAATTTGTTATTTTTTAAAATTTCATTTTTTATCAGTTTATAAATCAAAACAGTGCCTATCCTTTTGATATCGGCACTTAAGCGGCCCTAAAAACGCGCTGGCGTTTGCAACCGTAAATGTTTAAGAACCTTTAGTGGGTTTGCACACATATATAAAAAGAGGTAATTTTGTGCAGAATTTGAATTTTGGAGTTTATGCTCCGCTGCACAAAATTATTTTTTTATGACTATTTCGAAACAACAACACTTTATCCTCAACCTGTTTATTGCAATCATAGCATGCGCTACTGCTTTCTCGGCTCAGGCGCAGCGCCTTCAGCGTGATGTTCCACCCCCTCCAGCCAAAAAGAACACTACCGCTACCGTGCGTGAACAGTTAAGAAACGCTCCCATCAACAACAACAATACCGACAGTCAAGTTAAAGATCTTCTTAGCTTCGCATTCCAGTTCAAGGGCGTGCCCTACCGCTATGGTCAGGCAAGTCCTCGCGGTTTCGACTGCTCAGGTTTCACTAGCTATGTGTTCAAGAAATTTGGTTTCAGCCTCGACCGCACTTCGGGCGGACAGGTCAACGATGGCCGTCGCATTGCTCGCAACGAACTCAAACCCGGCGATCTCGTGTTCTTCAACGGTCGTGCGCGCGGCAAGCGTGTGGGTCATGTGGGCATCGTGACCGAGGTTAACCAAGATCACTTCAAGTTCATCCATGCCTCGTGCCACCGCGGCATCACCGAGAGCAACTCGAC
The DNA here is from genome assembly GCA_902768435.1 of uncultured Bacteroidales bacterium. GTDB lineage: Bacteria > Bacteroidota > Bacteroidia > Bacteroidales > Muribaculaceae > Sodaliphilus. The sequence goes on from CACXLJ010000006.1 coordinate 38,289, forward strand.
CGAGACCTACTACCAGCAGCGTTATGTGGGCGCTTGCCGAGTAATCGAATAATAGAACATACAGAATAATTGATATAATAGCAAACTCAAAAAGGCATCTTCCCATCAGTGAGAAGATGCCTTTTTCTATATATATATATCTAAATTCGTCAGGTCAGGGTTCAGGCGATGTAGGCTCGGGCTCGGCGTGCCGCATCAGCTCGTCGGTCACGCCAAAACAATCCATCACAGCCTTCCTGATGGCCTTAGCCTCACGGCCACCGCCCTTCAGGATGTGCAGCACTTGCTTGATGTAGTCGTCCTTCTTCGCCAGGCCACACAGCACAGCCACATTCGAGTCGCCCAATATCATCTTCTGGTTAAACACCTGCAATATCATCGCATAGTTGTTTTCGGCCACATACTGATGGAACTGGCGGCACAGTGTCTCATACATGGTGCGCGGGTCAATCTCGTTCACCAGGTCAATCATGTGCTCCTCCAGCGCATTGATGTTGCGGAACTTGCGGTCGATGCGCACTTCCACATCGTGCTTCACGCGGTGGCGCACATGCATGAGCGCCTGCTGCTTGAGTTCGGCTGCAAACATCTTCACCACCGTGTGCCGCACCGAGTTGAACACATCGTCGGGGTTGCGGTGACGCTGCCGCGCCACGGCCTTTATCACCCCCTCGAGCAATAGCATGTTCTCGATTTCAGCCACATTGGGAACCATCACCTTCTTTCGGCGCAGATATTCCACCTCCAGGTCGTCGCGGCGGTCACGGTCCACAATGCCCCAGCTGTCCATGTGGTGGAAAGCAGCCAGGTCGTTGAACGCCCGAACACTCTCTATCACCTTGTTGCAGCTGCCCAGCGGCTTCACCATGTAGTCGGGGAAAATGAGCGGATACAGACGCGAATCGATGCTGTGCGTCTCGTCGCCCTCAACAAACAGGATGGGCTTGCGGCTACCCAGCAGGTCGAAGTAGAGCGCATCGCTCAGCTGCCGGCTCGTGTCCATCACCTCATAGTCCCAGGTCTCGTTCGACGGGTCGAAACTCTTCACCCACACGCAGGTGTTGTCGGTGCGGGTCGAAGCAAAGTTCACATCGTGCGTGTTATACACAAAGGTGCAGTCGGGACGCAGCGCCTCTATCTCGTTCCACAGCGTCACCATAATCGATGGATGGATAAACGACTCAGGATCGTCCACCACGATCATGGCATCGGGCATGGCATACTGCACAGCACCTATGTAGAAGAGCACCGCCTTCTCGCCGTCGGACAGGCGCAGCGAAGTGTAGGTGTCATCTTGGCCCTCGGTCGAGAACATCAGCTTGCCGTTCTCGCGCAGCACCTTGTTTTTCGGGAACACCTCCTGCCACGCCTTCACCGTCACATCGAGCTTGGTCTTGGGAAATTCGGGATTCTCGCCCATGAGCAAGTGTGCTTTGTAGTTCATCAGCACACGCAACTCATCGTGCAACATGATGTGAAACAGCTTGTCGAATTCCGACGCAGCAAAAATCTTTACCTCCTCCGACTTAGCATTCAGCTTTTCAAACATCTCGCCAATCGAGCCCTTCAGCACTTTCTTCTCCTCGCTGGGAAACATGGCACGCAACGCCGAGATGCGATACACCGCGTCTCCGCCCTGCTCCATCAGCTTGCTGCAAAAACGGCTCTTGCCCGACCCGTTAGCGCCAATGAGCGTCAGCTGGCGCACATCGTGCAGTACATCGGCCTTTTGGCTATTACTCTTGTTTGGCAACTTGATATCCATCGTTTATTAGTTTTTAATCCTCAAATTTAGCAATTTTCTTACCCTTTTCAAAATTTTCATCACCTTATTTCGTTTCCACGCGTTGAAACTCACTTTTCTCGACTTAATTTGCGATTTTTGAAAAATCAAGCTATATTTGCATCCTACATCATTCAAAAACGCCTCATCATGAAACCAACCTCTCTCCTACACTCGCCCACGCGCTGGCTCATGCTCCTGGCCATTGCAGCCCTACTATCGGCCTGCAGCAAAGACGGCTTCAAAATCGAAAACGGCAAAGTGTATTACACCTACTGGACCTTCAGTTTCGGGCCACAGAGCCGCGAACTGCCCGGGGCCGACCCCGAAACCTTCAAGAAAGTCAACGACTGGCTCGGCCACGATGCCAGTCATGTGTATTTCAAGTACCGGCTCGCGGAGGGCGCCGACCCTGCCACGCTCGAGGCCAAGAAATATCCCATGTTCTGCGACAAGAACGACTATTACATCGAGGGCGCACCGCTCCATGTGGCCGATATGAAGCACTTTGAGGTACTGCATCACGACGACATGCACATCTGGTCAAAGGACAGCCGCTACGCCTATTACGACAGCGTCCGCATCGAGGTTGCCAACATCAAGCAGTTCAAGGTGGTTCAGTGGCATTACGCCACCGATGGCGTGCGCGTCTATGCCTTCGGCAAACTGCTGCCTGAGTCCGACCCCGCCACCTTTGAAGATATTGGCAACTGCTACTACAAGGACAAAACTCATGTGTGGTTCCTGGAGCACCTCATCGAGGGCGCCGACCCTGCATCGTTCCAACTGATTGGCCATGGATATGCCAAGGACAAGAACCGCATCTACTACGACGAGAAGGTTGTGGAGGATGCCGACTATGCAACTTTCGCCATCGACCAGTATGGCGACCCACGCGACAAGAACGGACGCTTCCACGGAGAGAACCGATGGGTCGATAAACCTGCACCAGCCGACGACGCCCCCGAGCCCGAACCAGAACCCCAACCCTAACCCCCACCTAGAAAATCTAGAGCATCTAGTAAATCTAGCCCGACTAGAAAGGCTAATTAGGCCAGCCAGGCTATAGCATCCCACAAAAAAAGCCGCGCGATGCGCAGTTATTTTGACGGGCTTCGCCCTTAAAATTACAATGCTGCGCATTAAAATTATGAATGTAAAAATTCTTGCGCTGGCGCGCTAAAACCGGTGCAACTCCTTTACTCCTAAACTCCGTGGAGGCAATTCGTGGAGATGTCAAGGGTGAAAAAGTGCAGTGCTGGCGGTGAGGCCAGCCCTGCACATAGTCTGGCGCCCCTAACGGAGCTTTGCGGGTTAAATGCCTTGCGCTAAACTCTAAACACTCAACCCTAAACTCGAGCACAGCGAGAATTACTTGATGCCGAGGATTTTGTTGATATTGGTGGAAATGTCTGAAACATTCACCTTGCTGTCCTCGTTCACATCATCGTTCAGGAAGCTTTGCTCTGTGGGGCCATCAAGAATGTCGTTGACCAGCGCGGCTATGTCGCTCACATTGATGCGGCCGTCACCGTTCACATCGCCCACAAAGGGCATCTCCTGTGTCTCGTCGAACTCCACAATCCTCTCGCTCGTGAAGTAGCTCCACGGCGCTGTTCGCTCGTACACGCTCTTGCTGCCCTTGGGCACATATAGCGTGGCGACATACTCGCTCTGGATGGTGTGACCTTGTTGATCAATAAGGCTTGTGACTGTTGGCGGTGTCTTGCAATGTGTGTAGATCTTTGCCCGACGCGGGAAATAGGTCAACGCATCTTTTGTGGGTATGGAAGTGCCAAGGTCAAGAATCTGGACGGTGTAACAACTGTCCAGATAGCGCAAATACGAGAATTGTTCACCCGGTGCCATGCTGCCCAGTCCGTCGAATGTCTCGCCCGTCCACACCATCTTGTAGATGTTGCACTTGACGAATGCGTCCTTGTGAACAGCCACTGCAGGAGGCATCACCAGGGTGCCGTTGTTGAAGTTGAGGTTGCGGAATGCCTCGGCCTCGATGGTCTTCAACCCTTCGGGCAGCTCAAGCGACGAGAGCAGGCTGCTGTATTCAAAGCTCCTGGGCTTGATGGTTGTCACCGACTCGGGCAACACGAGCTTCTTGTAGAAGGTGCAGTGGTCAAAACATTTCGTTGGAATCGCTTCAATGCCGTCGGGCCAGAAGAAATCTGAATAGAACTCGCAGTAGGCGAACTCGTTCTCATGCAGCGTGGTGAACGATTTGGGCAGCAACAGCCGACCCTTGAAAGTGCAGCCGTTGAATGCGCCTGCGGTTGATGTCACTCCATCTGGCAACGCCAGATCCTCATTGAAGGTGCAGTTGGCAAACAGTCTTTCACTCAACTGGGGATTCTCGCCCCAGTCAAAAGCGTTAAATGTCACTCCCTCGAATGAACCCTGCTGGAACCCACTCATGTCGGCAGGCAGGGTGAACTGCTCAAATTCACTGTATTCAAAGGTGGGACCTATATCTAAGGTGACACAGTTCTTCAATGACGAAGGTAACTTGGAAAGTACGCAATAGTTCAGTTGTCCGCCAATCGTTTCCAGCTGGCATCCGTTCTCAAAGGCGATGTGCGTCTTCTCCTCGTCATTATAGCAAGGCATGCTGTGGGCGATGCGCTTCACTGTGGCGGGCACAGTCACCTCGGGCACGCGCAGGATGGTCACCACCGTTTCATTGTCGCCTTTCTGCATCAGGCAGCCATTGATGCAGTCATACACCGTGCTGCTCTCGTCGTATTGCAGATTCTTGGCGAATCTGAAGGGGAAATCGTTGCCCAGATCCATACCTTTCCTGATGGTCAGGTTGTCGAGGCTGTATGCCGAATTGCCCAATGCGCTGTTCAAGGCATCATCACCCCAGTAGCACTCCAGCTGTTCCAGCGATGTGGCATTTGCGAAATCAAACACATTGGGCATACTGCTGAACGGAAAACCTTCATAGGTCGTCGCAAAGTCTTGATGTTTGAAGGTCAAACCATATTTCCCTATCTTCTTGACGGTTGACGGAAACACGATGTGCAGACAGTTCTCAAACACGGGAGAATGTGCAGACATCTCATCACCTACGGCCGTAACGGTCTTCTCTTCCCCTTCAACCACAACTGTACTGGGAATTTCAATAACAGCATCATACTGATAGTGACCCGTCTGGTGAGTTATAGTGTCCACATACCATTCACCACAGCACTTGATGAGCGTCACCGTACCGGGGTCTGCCGAGTTTATCTCAAAGGTAAGTGTGGTATGCTCTCCAGTCCTCACCGTGAAACTCGCGCTGGCGCTGCCCATGCCCAGCAGGAGCATCAGCAGCAGGCTTGTCAGTTTAAAAATTGATGTTTTCATATCTGTTTGTTTTTTAATTCATGGTTTTATCTTAATGATGCAAATTTAAAACATCTTTTTGTCATTCACTAAAATAAATCATGAAAAGTTAAACATTTGGGTTATTTTATTGTCACAATCGTCCAAGTTGTTGATGGATTTGTATTCACCAGTATATCACCTGGCTTGAAGGCAACCCTATTTGTATCAATGCTGTTCTTGGTTTGCTTGCGGCACATGATGCTGTCACCCTGATATGTGATGCGGTCCATATCGTTATCGCTATAGAAAGGTATGGTCTGCAGAATGTTCTCGTTTAGGTCTTTCCATTTATAACCACAGACACTAATACCATTGTCATACAGGATTTGAGCCCCACACACGGGCACATCAACAGTTTTCCATGCGGTTGTGGCATCGGTTGATCGCCTTCTAAATAGCCTGATTGTGAATTCAAAGTTGTTCACATCATCGATACCAGTGCTGAAAGAGAGTAGCGCGGCACCTGCCTGATTCTGAGTGAAATTCAGTGCATCGCCATAGGTCGTTATCTCATGCAGTTGATTGCTGTTGAAGGTGGCAATGATGTTGCGTTCATTGTCCCAGATTATCTGATAGTAATACAGGTAGAGTCCACTTGCCCCCAGCCAAATAAGTCCTGCATTCTTCTGCTTGTTAGTTGTCACATCATAATTGGGTGAATGGATTGTAAATGTCTTATCAATACCAAATCCCACAGAAATGAAGCTCTCGCGGGAGAGTTTGTAGCTGAAGTCGTTGAACTCATCAAACGACGGTGTAGATGATATGGCACCTTGGTCATTGTATAGAATCTTCTGTATTTTGATGCCGAATGTATAAACCTTTGTTGGCAGACCATGAGTTACCCAGTAGCGGTACATGTTGCGTATTTTCACTATGCTGTGCCTGTCGATTTGAACATCATATTCAGTGGCATTTCTAACTATATTTTCATATTCAGCGTAGTATTCAGATGGGAACGGCCCACCAAAGTCTCTGAATGTTAAGTGGTTGTTTGACATTTCCACCACACTTCTGTCTTCATTGATGTTTCCTTGTATCACAATTGAGGGATTACAACCCACATGGAAATAATTATCATGAACATTCACACAAGAGCATTTAATTGTCAATTGATGTCCGTACTCTATATGGTTGTTGCAGAATGTAACTGAATTTGAACTTTCAATCGAAACGTCAGCATTGATGATATTGCAGTTCACTTGTCCGCTCATGCAGTTAAACAATCTGACACCTTTATTATAATAGCCGTCGTGTATGGCATTATGCTCAAAAAGACATGCATCACCAAGCCAGTTCATGTTAAATGCAAAGACCCAAGGATAGTCATTGCCCATCAGTGTCATGATTTGTGAATACAACGAACTTCCGCATACATAATCGCAGTTCCGTACCAGTTTGCAATCATAATAATTATTACCAAATTCTACGGCCTTTCTAAAATTGCGGAAGCGAACATTCTCTATTCTGACCGTTTCAAGTGCATGGATACCGCCATAGAATGCAGTGGATTTCGTCTGAATGTCTTCTAGTGTTGAACTGCTACTTATTGGTACTCCTGTATTCTCCAAGTAGTTCAATAAGCATAAGTTCTTGATGGCTGTTATCTGACCTGCAAGGAAGCCTCCTGTAGTATGCTTTGTGTGGGTTACAGGATCTTCGTTGACGTATATCATATATTTCTCACTTGCGTCAGTGATTGCGGATGTGTCGGATTTACATGATTGCAGTACTGTTGCGGCAAAATCACTATCCATTCCGGCTTCTCCAACCAGCTGAATCCCATCAATTAAATCGATGGGGGTCTTGATGATGTAATAGCCCTTGGGCAAGAACACTTCGCCCATCTTCTTCATTTGGATGGCTTTGTTGATATAGTAGCCCGCGTCCTTTAGGCTGTTAGGGATTCCATAATTCTGAAGAGTTAGGTACGCAAAACAGCCGAACCACTGCGGATAGGCACGTTCAACCATCCAAGTGCCAGTAACATTAAGATCTTCACTGAAAATCTGTGTTGGAGAAGCAATGATTCTAGTGTTTATGCCTTTCAATTTTTGATTGTTGACAGTTTTAATAATTTTACCGCCGTTAAAGATTAGTGTAACTCCAGAAGCAATATTCACGGTAGTATCAGTTGGCAAATAATAGTCGCTTGTCAATACTATCGTTTCGTCTACAGAAAAAATTGTTGCCATGTTTTGTTAGTTTAATATGCATTGTAAAAAATAAATTAAATTTTCCGATAGGGTGACACGAAGTGAGGTGGTAATAGTTAGGGCACGGTGAACTGGCCTTCGAAGTCGTGGTTCCAGGAGGTGGAGATTTCGATGGAGTAGTCACCGCTGGAGAGGGAGGAGACATCGATGGTGCCGCCGCCTGGCTTTGTGTCGGTGATGACGGCATTCCACCAGTCGTCGTAGATGGTGACATAGTAAGTGACATTGGCGTAGTCAACAATGGTGACCACATCCAGTTCGCTGTTGTAGTACACATCGGGCATGTCGGCCGGGATGTTCCACTGTGTAAAATGGTTCTTCTTGTCTTTCAAAAAGATTTGGGTGTAGGCTGGCGTGCCTTCGATGATACCATAAACAGGTATCACGATGAATAGTGTAATGATTGTAATTAAAAACTTTTTCATGATTCTGTGGTTTAAAGAATTATTCAATGTTGCAAATTTATACACACCCAATATATTACACCAAATTATTAAGGTTATAAATCGCCTCAAATGGGTGCTGATTATCAGGCACTTAGCTTTTGCAAGTACCTAAAACTACTAACATGCTGATTGTCAGAATCCTAATAAAGGCCATTTTGAACTAGGCCTCAAAATAAAATTGACAATTATGCCTTAGAATGAAGGAATTCTTTTATGAAATCGTCAATATTCTGGTTTTTCCCGGTCAATTTTTTCATGGTATATGTCTTATAGCTGCTAATTGTCTTGATATTTGTGAAGTCAAGGCATAACTTGATAACCTCATTTGAGAATCCAAGACAGCTCAGAGCGATAAATCGCGCATCAACTTCTGAACATTTGGGGCAGTTTTGTTTGACATGGGTGATGATTCCTTGATAGCCTGTATTCACTACATACTCCAGATTAGCCCAAAACTCTTTACTCAATTTTCCAATAGTTAGATTATACCTTTTCCGTGAAGTGAAAATGGCTGTAAGAAACGACACATTTCTATCATCGCACTGAAGTTTTTCAGACAGTTCACGCAACAAGGCATAATGGCAGGCAAGGAGTTCTGGAGTGTTGACATCTCCCTTGTTCTTATTAGCCATCAGTGACGCTTGAGCAAGAGCATGCTCCCTTTCCTCTTTTTCAATCTCTAAACGCTCATTATCGGATGCCAACTGTCCTTTTTCTGTTTCCAGTTGCTCTAATCTTACTTTAGCCAGTTCCTGTTCAAGGGCAAGACGTTGCATTTCAGACTGAATCGAATCCTTCTCAGAGTTGGCCTGCTTAATCTGTCTTTTAATATTACGATAGCGTTGAAGCAACAGTAACAGCAACAGAACCAATATCAACAGAATGGTAAATAATAGAAGCAGGTTGAACTTAAGTCTTGAGTTATTGAGTTTCAGTAAAGTGTTGTTATATTTCTCTTCCGTGTCCTTTAGCTGCACTTGATAGGAGTTAAGCATGACACTATCGGCCATACTGGCACATTTCATTGCATAAACAGAGTAGTTCTGATAATCATGTTTAGCACAGCTTATCTCTGCAAGCATATCTAGTTGTGTCATACTATCAACAACATTCTGAGGCGGTGGCATTAGCTTAAGATAATACTCAGCTGAGTCTATCATGCCCAGTTTGGCAAACGACCTGATGCCAAGAGAAATATATTTTGTGTCATCATAAACTCCCTGATTCTCTCTATAAATTTTTGTCGCTAAATCTTTTGATTTAGAATAATCCTCCAAATAATAATAGAGCCCGCAAAGTTTATCAAGAGCTTCATAGTAATTATAGGTGAGTCCATGCTCCTTGGAGAAACTGATAGCTTGTTGCAAATAGTGAAGGGCGCTGTCGTTGTTATGGGTGCGATACAGTCCGCCGATGCCTGTGAGGCATACCGCCTGATAATAGTCGCTACCCACTTTCACGAAATGTGGCAATGCCTGCTTGAGTCGGACAATATCGGTAGAGTCGGTAACAAACTCTCCCTCGTAGAGTTCTGCGATGCGGAGGTTGGTGTAGCCGAGGTTGAAGTGGTCGTTAGGGTCGGCGGTAGATTCAGCCTCAAGATACCACTGCATGGCTTGCTGTGGATTGTCTGTCATTTGTGCAACTGCACCACTATAGATGAGGGAGCGGGTATAAAGTTCACGGTCTTGCGCTGACGAATGATGCCTGGCGTAATAGTTGCGGGCAATATTGATGAGAGAGTCATTGGATGGAAACGCATAACACTTGAATTGTGCTTGGGTAAGCAGCAGGGCATGGCGGGCGCGCAGGGCTTCGTCGGCCTGCAGGGCGCGGGCGGTGTCGAGCGCCACCATCTGGCGCAGGGCCGCGCTGTGGGCGGCAGTGTCACTGGTGCGCAGCAGCGAGTCGGCACGGTCAAGCTCCGCCATGACGCGCGCATCGTGGCTGCCCCCACAACCCACAAGCAGGGCAGTGAGCAGCGACAGCAGGGTGAGCGATATGACCGACAGGCGTTTCAACAGAGAATTCGTGAAAAGAGAGAAAAAAGTGGGGTTACTCGGGGAAGAGGCGGTCGGCTACCTGCATCATGCGCGACACATCGAAGTAGAATCCCTCGGTCTTGCTGCCCTCCTTCTTCTTCACCGAGATATAATCGATGCCATTGCCCATCTCGGTGTGGTCCTCGGCCACATAGCCCAGGAAGTTCACAATGTTATATTCATGCTGAGGGCAAATCACCACCCAGGGGCTCTCCTTGGTGCCCTTGCCCGACGACATGATGGCGGCAATCAGGTGCTCCAGGCGGTACTGGCGCACATCGGCACGGGCATATTTTTTCTTCTCCTTGAGCACATAAATATAGAACTGCATCTGGTCCAGGTCAAAGATATTGTCGTCGAGCGAGAGTTCGGCATACTTCTCGATGCTGTCGCACTCGGCACGCGAGTGGGGCTGCTTGTAGTAGAGTTGCTCTACCTTGTTGCCATATTCGCTCTCGCGATAGGGGTTATAGTCTTCCTGGAAAATGTAGCCATAATACAGGTCGCGATAGGCCTCAAAACTCATGATGGTGTCGTTGCTCTTGAACGACTTGATGAGATTGGGATAATAGAAGCGGGCCTTGGGGTCGAGCGTGATTTGCTTGATTTTGTCAAAGTCCACTGGGCGCACCTCAAACTTGTTTTGCGCACACACCTGCACGGCTGCCATCACGGCAACCAATGCCACGAAAAACTGTACGATATGTCTTCTTGTCGTATTTGTCATAATTCTTTCTTGAGTTAGTAAAAAATAAAGCCCTCGACCGTGATGCCCAGTATCGAAACCGCCACAAGTGCCGGCAGGCATTTGGTGCCCACATACTGGAAGAAGTTGGCCGAAGGGGGCTGAATCCATTTGCCGTTAGGCGTGCGGCTATAGGCCATCACACCTATGAGCGAACCAATGATGGCGCCCAGCACTATCAGGCTGGGGCTGATCACAAGGCCCAGCATGGCACCAGCAACGGTCGAGAGGCCCACATACAGGTTGCTCTCGCTATGTCCGTCGGGCTCACCCTTGGGCGTCATGAACTTGAGCATGAGCACAATCATGGCAGCCACCGCCCAGAAGATGAGCGAGAAGGTGCGCAGATAGATGAAAGTGCTCAGATGCAGGCAAAGCATGCCGGCATAGGCCGGTACCACGGCCGGAAAACGCGGCCAGAGAAGCAGCACCAGTGCCAGCACCATCGCAACGATGCCCACGACAAACAGTATGTAGTATAGTGTCATTATTCTATAAAACCTCAAAACGCGCAATTTATTGCATGCGTTAAGTTAGTTTAGCAATTGTGTTAATAAATCATTTATCAATCCTCAGGATCATCGGGTCCACTCGAAGTGGGCGGTACCACATCGTCGGGATAAGCGATGCGCAGGTGATAGAAGGTGCGCAAGCGCTCAATGAAGGTGCGCTTGATGATGCCCACATCCTTGAAACTGATGGGTGCCTCGTCGAGCAGTCCCTCCACAATCTGGCCGTTGATCACCTTCTCCACAATAGCGGCAATCGCTTTCTCGTCGGGTTCCTTCAGGCTGCGGGTGGCGGCCTCGCAAGCATCGGCCATCATCATGATGGCGGCCTCCTTGGTTTGCGGGTTAGGACCGGGATAGGTGAAAGGCGCGGGGTCAACGGGCTGGTTGCCGTTGGCCTTGCATGCCAGAGTGTAGAAGTAGCGTGCCTTGCCCTTGCCGTGATGCTGGGCAATGAAGTCGCGTATCACCTGTGGCAATTTGGCCTTTTCGGCACGCTTGATGCCATCGGCCACATGATTAATCACGATGCGTGCACTCTGCGTGTAGGTGAGCGTGTCGTGCGGATTCACACCTATCTGGTTCTCGGTGAAGAAGGCGGGATTATTAATCTTGCCTATGTCGTGATACAGCGCACCGGCACGCGCCAACTGCGAGTTGGCGTTAATCTTGCGGGCTGCCTCCTGTGCCAGATTGGCCACCTGCAGCGAGTGCTGGAAAGTGCCTGGACATGCCTCCGAGAGCATGCGCAACTCGGGGGTGTTGATGTCCGAAAGTTCCACCAGAGTCACGGTAGAGGTGAAGCCGAAAATCCTCTCAATCACATAAATGAGGAGATAGGCCACCGCCAGCACCACACAGTTGAAAGCAAACATGGCATACTCGTGCCATCCCACCGTCTCAAGGTTGCCGCTGCGAATGAGCACCATGGCCGTGTAGAGCAGGCAATAGGCAATGAAGATGAAGAAGGCACAAGCCAGCAGTTGCGACCGGCGCGACATCTCCTTGATGGCAACAATGGCTATGTTGCCCGCCACAAACTGCATGATGATGAACTCGGCCTGGTCCTTGGCCACCAGCGAGCACAGCAGCACCACAATCATGTGAATGTAGAATGCCGTGCGCGAGTCGAGGAAGGTGGTCATGATAATGGGCACCAGCGCAAAGGGAACCGCATATATCAAGATGTAACGGAAACCTACTATGAGTTCGACCACCACAATGAACACGGTGATAAACGAGATGATGAACACCATTTTGCGTGTCACTGTATAGGTGCGAGGTCTCATGAGTTTCATGAAGAAGTACAGCACGAGCATCATGATTGCCACAAACACCGTTTGGCCAACAATCGACAGGTTCACACCATTCACCTTCATCTCCCGTTCCTGCATCATGCGCTCGTAGGTCTTGAGAATGGCATATTTTTGCGGAGTGACAATGTCGCCATGGTCGATGATGCCCTCGCCCGTCTGCACGATGCCTTGCGGAGCAAGCGCCTTGCGGTAGGCATCCTCGAGCAACTTGTTGGTCTCGATTGAGTCATACATCAGGTTGGGTTCCAGGTAATTGTTAATCGCCACCTGCGACATCACACCAAAGTAAAGCGGTTTCGACATCACCGAGTCAATCCAGTGGTAGGCATCTTTAACCGAGATGAGCGATTCGGGGTCTACCACCTCGGCTATGTTGCTGGCCATGATGCGCACTTCCTTGATTTCACCATCTTTAATTTGCGACTTCGTGTCGGCATCGACTATGCCATTAGCATAGAGGTCGCTCATTTCGCTCAACAGGGCGCGCTGCACCATTGGCGAGAGCGAGGTGCCGCTCTGCAGTTTCTGCGACAGTTGGGAAATCTGCCGGGCCGACACCGAGTTGTCACGCTTGTAGATGCGCGCCGTGTTGCGGTCGATGCTGTCGGTAATCTGCTGTGCCGTGATCGAGTCATACTCAATGGGAATATCGAAGGGCGCAGTCAATATGGGGTGTGTCCAGGGCTTGCCCTGCTCATAAATGAGCGTGTTGGTGCTCTTGCCCGGCAGGAACAGCGTGATAATGACACCTGCCGCTACTATCAGCAGCACATATAGCAGACTTTTTCGGTTTTCTTTCTTCATGATTGCAAAGCAATTATATGTTATCAGGCGATGCGCACTGCTTGGCTCACGCCTTTCACTTTCTTCAGACGCTTGCACAGCTTGGTCACCACTTCACTGTCGTTGATAAACACATCAAGTTCGCAATGAAACACGCCGCCGTCGGCACCAATGTTCAGTTTGCGGATGTTGATGGCCAGGTTGGTCGAAATCAGGTAGATAATCTCCTGAAGAATACCCAACCTGTCGATTCCCTCAATGCTAATCGAGGCAAGGAACTTCTGCCGCATGGCCGCCCAGCGGGTGTTCACGATGCGACCGCCATAACTGCTCTTTAGTTTCATGGCAGTGGGGCAATCCATCTTGTGCACCACCACGCGGTTGGCATCGTTCACAAATCCCACCACATTGTCGCCTGCAATGGGTCGGCAGCAGTCGGCAATGATGTAGTTGGGGCGTCCGTTCACCAGTCCCAACTCATAGGTCTTGTTCATGTCAATCTTCTCGGTTGGCGCTGCCGGCTGAGTTTCGGCATCGCTCTTCGACTTGCCGCCAAACGGATTGAAAATCTTGTCGATAAAGCGTTTGGGCTGCTTGAGGTTCTTGATGGTCTGGTCCGAGAGGGCTATCTCGTTGTTGCCTACCATCATGAACAGTTCTTCCTTATTCTGTGCCCGCTCGGTGGTTATGAGGCGCGTGAGGGTGGTGTTGTCGAGTTCAAGGTCGTTCTTGTGCAAGAATTCCTTGAGCATGGCCTCGCCCTTGTCGATAACGGCGCGGCGGTCTTGACGCAAAGCCGCACGCAGGCGGGTCTTGCCCTTGGCGGTAACCAGGAATTTCTCCCACTCGGCCTGAGGCTGCTGCGAGTTGGAGGTGAGCACCTCCACTTGGTCGCCGCTTGCCAGTTTGTGCGACAGCGGCACCAGCTTGTGGTTGATCTTGCCGGCAATGCAGTGAGTGCCTATCTCGGTGTGTAGCGTGAAGGCCAGGTCGAGCACCGATGCGTCCTTGGGCAGCGTGATGAGTTCGCCCTTGGGGGTGAACACAAATATCTCGCTGGCAAAGAGATTGAGCTTGATGGTGTCGAGGAAGTCGAGCGCATTGGGTTCGGGATTCTTCAGGATGTCTTCGATGGTGCGCAGCCACACCTGCAGTTCGCTCTCTTCCTCGCCCTCGCCTATCTTGTACTTCCAGTGGGCAGCAAAGCCTCGCTCGGCAATGTCGTCCATGCGCCGGCTGCGAATCTGCACTTCCACCCACTCGCCATCGGGGCCCATCACCGTCAGGTGCAGGGCGCGGTAGCCGTTGGCTTTGGGCGTGCTCAGCCAGTCGCGGGTGCGGTCGGGATGCAGTTTGTAGAGGTCGGTAATCTCGCTGTAGATGTTCCAGCACACCTTCTTCTCGTCGGCCTCGTTGGCACACTCAAACACGATGCGAGCGGCATAGTAGTCATATACTTCCTCAAAGGGGATGCGCTTCGTCTCCATCTTCTTCCATATCGAGAAGCACGACTTGATGCGGGCCTTGAACTCATATTTGAGTTTCATGGCGTCGAGACGCTGGCAAATGGGGGCCGAAAAGCGCTCAAACACCTCTTTGTTGTGCGCCTCGTTGTTCTTGATGAGGTCGCTGATGGTCTTGTAGGCATCGGGATGCTCATAGCGGAAACTCAAGTCCTCCAGCTCGGTCTTGATGGCAAACAGGCCCAGGCGGTGCGCCAGCGGAGCATAGATGTAGAGCGTCTCGCCAGCAATCTTATACTGCTTGTTCGGCGGCATGGAGTCGAGCGTGCGCATGTTATGCAGGCGGTCGGCCATCTTGATGAGCATCACCCGCACATCGTCGCTCATGGTGAGCAGCAGTTTCCTGAAGTTCTCGGCCTGTGCCGAGGCGTGCGAGCCGAAGATGCCACCCGAGATTTTGGTCAATCCTTCCACAATCTGTGCTATCTTGGGGCCAAACTGCGCCTCAATGTCGTCGATGGTGTAGTCGGTGTCCTCCACCACATCGTGCAGCAACGCCGCACATATCGAGGTAGAGCCCAAACCTATCTCTTGGCTCACGATGGTTGCCACTGCCAAGGGGTGCATAATATAGGGCTCGCCAGAGCGCCGACGAATGCCCTGATGAGCATCCTTGGCAAACTGGAACGCCTTGTCGATAATCTCCGTCTTCTTGCGGTGATTGCTCGACAAGTAGCCGTTTAGCAGATTCTTATAGGCCTGATCTATCATCAGTTCCTCGGCCTGCTGGTCTATTTTTGATGCCTGTGTTTCCATAAGTAGCCTTTTAAACCCGAATCGGTTAATAGTGTAACCTTTTACAATATCCCTGTCGGTCTATTGAGCGATTCAGGTTAAACCAATTTACAAACTTACAAAATATTGATGAAAAAACTGCACTTCACCCCCCAAAAAATGTTTTTCATCCCATTTTTTCACCTTTCGCAAAACTTAATAGAGCATCTATAACGACTAGAACCAACTGATAACTAAAAAAAGAACCAGCGTAAGCGCGGCGTTGCAACAAAACAAAGATTTCAGATTTGCGTCCGTTCGCTCGGAAAAACTCAAACAAGTTTGTTTTTTCGCTCGCCTTGTACTAATTTTGCGGCGATTATTCGAAGAAGCCATTATTGTGAACATTTTCAAGAAAATATTGCGCTGGATAGGTTATGCCCTGATATTCTTCTTTGTATCGAGCATCACCGCCGTGGTCGTGCTCAAGTGGATGCCCGTCTACTACACGCCGCTCATGGTCATGAAAAGCGCAGGCAACCTGTTCACCGGCAAGAACACCGCCATCAACCACGAGTGGGTGCCCCTCGACAGCATCACCCACAACATGCCCCAGGCGGTGATTGCCAGCGAGGACAATCTGTTTGAGCAGCACCATGGCTTCGACTTCGAACAAATCTATCTGGCACGACTCGAGGCGCTGCGTGGCGGTCGCGAACGCGGTGCCAGCACCATCTCGCAGCAGACTGCCAAGAATGTGTTCCTGTGGCCAGGCCACAGCTGGGTGCGCAAAGGCTTGGAGGCCTACTTCACCTTCCTCATCGAGCACATCTGGGGCAAGAAACGCATCATGGAAGTGTATCTCAATTCCATTGAGATGGGCGACGGCATCTATGGCGTACAGGCCGCAGCACACATCAACTTTGGCAAAGATGCCTCACGGCTCACCAAGAACGAGTGCGCGCTCATCGCCTCATCGCTACCCAACCCCATCAAGTTCGACTCGGCACACCCTACCGGCTACATGATCAAGCGCCGCAAGAAGATCGTCGACCTCATGGGCAAAGTCAAGCAATGCCCCTGGGGCAAAAAATAAACCCCATTCCAGCAGTTAGTCAAGAGCAGCCCTTTGCCCTGAACATAAAAAGTATGAATAGTTACTTCGCACCACTTAATTGTTAAAATAGTGTTAATTGTTTGGTTTTGTGTAGAAACACCATTGCATTATCTCTTGGAATGGTGTATTTTTGCAAAAACAATAAACTTGGAATGGTGTAATATGCGACGCAAAATTTATGATAAACTTATAAAATGGAGGCAATTAGAGAAAGGAAAGGTTGCTTTGCTGATTGATGGTGCTCGGCGCGTGGGCAAAAGTTATATTGTCGAGGCATTCGCCAAGCATGAATATGCCTCTTATGTGCTGATTGATTTCTCTAATGTTCCACGCGATATTATCGGCTTTTTTGAGGACTACTTAACCGATCTGGACGCTTTCTTTTCACACCTCGCTTTGTTCTATCGAGTGACATTGAAAGAACGCGATACATTGTTCATCTTTGATGAAATCCAGTTCTACCCGCCAGCAAGGGCAGCAATTAAACACTTGGTGGCCGATGGCCGATATGACTACATCGAGACAGGGTCGTTGATGAGCATCAACAAGAATGTCAAGGACATCTTGATTCCATCAGAAGAACGGCGCATCAAGATGTATCCAATGGATTTCGAAGAGTTCTTGTGGGCAATGGGCGATGAGATGTTAATGCCGTACATCCGCGAGTGTTTTGAACAAATGAAGCCTCTGAGCCCTGCACTTCATCGACGCGCCATGGACTATTTCCGCCAGTATATCATCGTTGGCGGCATGCCGCAGGCAGTGAACGAATATGCTACCACACGAAGCTTTGAGCATACCGAACGCACGAAACACGACATAGTGGAACTCTACCGCTCCGACATGAGAAAATACGCCGAAGGGGCCGAGCGCAAAGTGGTGCAAATCTTCAACACGCTGCCAGGGCAGTTACAAAAACATGAAAAGAAATTCCGACTTTCATCATTGAAAAGTGGTGCACGCTTCCGCGACTATGAGAGTTCGTTCTTCTGGTTAGAGGAGTCTATGATCGTAAACATGTGCTATGCCGCTTCTGAACCTTCTATTGGGTTGCGTCTCAAGATTGATGACTCAACGCTCAAATGCTATATGGGCGACACAGGGCTACTCATCAGTTTGGCATTTGACGAGAAAGAGGCCACCGATGCGTCACTCTTTCGCAAGTTGATGTTAGGGAAACTCGAAATCAACAAAGGCATGTTGATTGAAAACGCCGTAGCCCAAATGTTGCGAGCAAATGGCCATGAACTATATTTCTTCTCGAGGTATTCAAAAGAGAACTCTCAAGAGACCATGGAAATTGACTTTTTGATTAGGAAACCCGAAGTCACAAGTCGGCACAACATTATTCCAATTGAGGTGAAATCAACTTCGAGATATACACACTCATCCATTGACAAATTTCTCAAGAAATATAGTAACTATCTAGCCACTCCCATGATTCTTCACACAGGTGAACTGAAACAGGATGAGCACATTCTTTACCTTCCATTGTATATGACACCCTGCTTGTAACACCTTGTGGGGCAATAAATCAACCCCAACAATAATTGCCGGGGTTGATTCTTATCTGGTTTTTTGAGGCTTATTAGTTGCCCATGCCTTGCGGCTGACCACCGCCTTGCTGGCCACCTTGGCCACCCTGGCTCGAGCCGCCCACCACATCGTCGTTCTCGATGGTCTTGGCCGACTTCTTCACCTGAGCCTTGAGTGAACCGAAGCGGTAGCTGATGCTGATTCTGAATCCACGAGACAGCCACTTGCTGGTGCTCACTCCGGTATAGTCGCCCTGATGCGTGTGCGACTTGAATGCACTGAACTTGCTTGAATTCAAGAAGTTGTCGGCACTGAGACGAACGGTGAGTCTGTCTTCCTTCAGGAACGAACGCTGCAAACCCAGGTTATAGAACCAGCTGCCACCGTTGTAGCCATACAATCCGTTGATGCCGCCGTTCCACTCGCCACCACTCGCGCTCAGGCGCAGTTTCCAGGGCAGTTGCTGGTTGAGCTGCGCATAGAAGAACGAGTTCCAGCGCTTGTTTTTCAAGCCTAACTCCTTGCTCTCATAAGTAGCGTGACCCACATTTCCATTAAAGGTGAAGCTGGTGGTGGGACTAATGGTCCACTGCACAAATCCGTTTATGCCCAGGTTGCGGCTCTTGAGCGTGTTGGCATAGGTTGAAACCAGCACATCGCCCTCGGTGAACTGCACACCAGTAATCTGATTCGTACTGAACGAAATACTGGGACTGACGCTAAAGGTGAGTTTCGTGCCTATTTGCATGTAGGTGAGCGCGATGGAGTGGTTGCGCGAACTGCTCAGATGCGGGTTGCCGAAGGTGCGGCTCGTGGGGCTCTCCTGAATGGCAGGATTCAAATAGCTGATGCCGGGACGCTGAATGGTGGTGCTGTAGTTGAGTTTCAGGCTATGGGCCCAGTCGAACTTATACTCCACGCTCAGGTCAGGCACCCAGTCGTTCAAGTTACGGTGATAATTGCTCTGCCTGCCGTCAGGAAACTCGGCATTGAGTCGGCTATATTCATAGCGCAAGCCGGCACGAGTAGTCCAATTGTTTTTGCTGAAGCGGTAACTCAGGTAGGCAGCTGCCACATGGGTGCGATGGTTAAAGAGGGTCGTGTTGTTGAGTTCGGGCATTCCCGTGTAGTCAAAGAAAGCCTCACTCTTGTTCAGGCGGTTAATGTATTTCACACCCGTTTCAATCTGGTGATACTTGGCAAAGGGGCGAGTCCAGTCGAACTGCAAGGTGTGCTCCATGAAGTTCTCCTTGGTGTCATTTATCTGTCCCGTGTAGGGGAATGGGCAGTTGAGCATGTCGGTAAACGAACTAATGGTCTTGTTGCCGCTATGGTTGGTCGAGAGCATGTAGCTCAGCGTAAGCGTCTCACCTGGGTTGCGCAGCTTGTGCTGATAGTCAAGGCGCCCGTGCAAATCATAGAAATCGCCTTTGGGCGCGCGGCCTATCGTGGTGTACTTATACAGGATGTTGCCATCGCGGTCACTCATGCTGTTGTGGGTAATGCCATCGCCGCGGTAATCATAGTAGAAACCGCCGAACGAGAGCGACACCAGGTTGATGGTGTCGGGTTCCCAGCTGGCACTGAGTTCGCCATAGTGCACATTAACTTTGGCACGCGAATCGTTGTCGCTATAGAGCGTGTTGCCGCTGTCGGTATAGGTGTGCTCACTCTCGCTGATGTTGTGGCCACCGTGACGGTTGCGGCCGTGATAGCCATAGTTGAGCGAGGTAACTACTTTTCCAATCTGTGAAGTGATGTTGGCATTGCCGTTCATGCTGCCGGTGTTGTCCACACCCACGCCCACAGTACCTGTCACACCGTTCATCTCCTGCGCGTTGCCGCTGCCACCGCCACCGAAACTGGCCATAACTATATTGAGAATGGCACTGGTTCCCTCGGCATCATATTTGGCACCCGGGTCGGTAATGACCTCAATCTTCTTGATCATGCTTGCGGGCACGGCCTTGAGAATCTCCTTCATGTTCTGGCCACTGAGTGCCGGATCGGGATGGCCATTGCGATATACCTTGAATGATGTAGATCCCTTGACGCGTATCTCGTCCTGGCCGTCGACCGTGACCATGGGCACTTTCTTGAGCATGTCGAGCACATTGTTGGTGCGGCTGTCGGCATCGCTCTCCACATCATAGGCTATGCGGTCAATCTCAGTGCGCACCAGCGGTTTTTGAGCAGTGACGGTGACACCTGCCAGCACATTGGGAGCCTCCTCGAGCACAATGTCACCCAGCAGCGCATTGGGCTTGGCCTGCGACACGCTGAACTCCTTGCGGGCCTCTTTCTTGCCCACAGCGGTCACCTTGAGCACATAGCGACCATTTTTGCTCAGCACCTGGTCAAAACTGCCGTCGTCTTCGGTGACTCCCGTCACCACGACCTTGGTTGTATCACTCTCGCTGAAGATGCGCACTGTGGCATAGGGTTCGCCCACGCCTGTTGCATCGTTCACTTGGCATTTCACATGAAATTGCGCCTGCGCCATGAGGGTGGCCAAGGTGCAACATAATGTGAACATTACAATCTTTTTCATTTTTACTTTCAAGTTTAGTCTATTTGTTATGCGAATTTACTTATATTTCGGCAATCACCACTCCTTTTCGGCCAAGCATATGGTTCGCATTTTGATTTTTTGGCAAAAAAACAACAATTAAAATGCTTTTTAACCCATTCCACGCCACTAGCTTGGTGAATTGCTTCATCTATTAGACGCAACCACTCCCCATTTTGTTGCAAAAATTGTAGAAAAAATTGCGTAACTTTGCGCCACATTATTATAAAACATAGCAATGACCGATATTGAACAAGTGCGCAACCTGCGCATCAACGACTATAATTACCCCTTGCCCGACGAGCGCATCGCCAAGCATCCGCTCGCCGAACGCGAACAGTGCAAACTGCTCATCTATAGCCACAACCAACTGAGCGAAGGGCACTTTTACGATGTGCCGCAGCTGCTGCCACAAGGCTGCATGCTGGTCTATAACAACACGCGCGTTATCAACGCCCGCCTGCGTTTCCGCAAGGCTACAGGCTCTACTATCGAGATTTTTTGCCTCGAACCCGTGGCACCGCACGACTATCAGCTCATTTTCCAGACTACCGACACCTGCACCTGGCTGTGCCTGGTGGGCAACAGCAAGCGATGGAAAGAGGGTGCACTGGAGCAGACGGTTGACATCGATGGCCGACAGGTGACACTTAGCGCCACGCGAGGCGAACGCCGCGGTAATTCGTGGGAAATCATCTTCACCTGGGATGCACAGGATGTTACCTTCGCCTCACTGCTTACCGCCCTGGGCGAAATCCCCATCCCGCCCTACTTGAACCGCAACACCGAGGAGAGCGACCTCACCGACTATCAAACGGTCTACAGCCACATCGACGGCAGTGTGGCTGCACCCACCGCCGGCCTGCACTTCACCGATGAACTGCTCGCCGAGTGCGACAACCGAGGCATCACTCGCCGCGAGCTCACCCTGCATGTGGGAGCTGGTACCTTCCAGCCCGTGAAGAGCGAAAACATTGGCGAACATGAGATGCACTATGAGTTCATTGCCGTGGAGCGCAGCCTGCTGGCCGAACTGGTGCATGCGCTTGCTACCAAGCAACCCATCGTGGCCGTGGGTACCACCAGCGTGCGCACCCTCGAGAGCCTCTACTATGTGGGGCAAATGCTTGAGGTCAATCCCGATGCCGATGACCTTACCGTCACTCAGTGGATGCCCTACACCACTCCGTGTCAAATCAGTGCCCAGCAAGCGTTGCAGAATATTGTGGACTACCTCGACCGCCATCACTTGAGCACGCTCATGGGCAACACCCAACTCATGATTGCCCCGGGCTTCCAATATCGCATTATCAATGGCATGATCACCAACTTCCACCAGCCGCAGTCCACCCTGCTGCTGCTCGTGGCCGCCTTTGTGGGCAATGACAACTGGCGCAGTCTCTACGACTACGCCCTCGCCCACGACTTCCGTTTCCTGAGCTACGGCGATGCCTGCCTCTTCCTCAAGTAACCAGGAGTGCAAGCTATATTTTTCACATAATTTTTTTGTCTGTTGCAATTATACAGGGCTCAGCACCACAACACATTGGTAATTACTGTATAAGGATTATTGCAGCCAAACGCCACTACTTAAAATCCAAAAAAGTATTGAATTTTATGGAATCAATTCCACAAAAACCATGACTTTTCTGGAATTTAACACAGAATTAGGATATTTTGAGGACTCCGAGAGCTCTGAGAACATTTTAAAGTATAGATTGGGGTGTGGCGGTGGAGAGGATGCGCTCGCGGAAGAGTTTGTCGGAGCGCAGACGCTCAAGTGCTTTCTTTGATGCACCCTGATGCGACTCTTTCTTGCTATAGCCGGTAGCATCGGCCGTATAGACTCCGCCCAAAATAACGGCAGTGCGGAAGATGGGATTGCCGTCGGCATCGCTAAAGGTGTCCATCAATTCATACTCGATGGTGACGCGATACTTCTGCGTCCACTCAATGAGGCGCGACTTGAAGTTCTGCTCGGTCTTGACCAGGTCGTTGATGTCGAGATGCTCGGCAATGATTTTCACCTCGATAAATCGCTTGCAGGCATTGAAACCACGGTCGAGATAGATGGCGCCCACCAGTGCCTCGAGGGCATTGCCGCTAATATAGGAGTTGTGTGAAGTGGAATGCGCCATTGCCTTCACATGAGAGCGCAGGTGGAACGACTCGCCAATGCGGTTCAGACTCTCGCGCTGCACAATCTTGGCGCGGGTCGAGGTAAGGAACCCCTCGTGTTTTTCAGGATAACGGTTATAGAGGTAGGCTGCCACCACGCAATCGAGCACGGCATCGCCCAAATACTCGAGCCGCTCATTGTTCACCCAGTGCCCGTCGGCGTCTTTCACCGACATGGAGCGGTGCACCAGTGCCAACTGATAATAGGAAATGTTGCGTGGCAGGAAGCCGGTAATGCGGTGTATAAAAACATAAAGCTCCTTATCCTTGGAGAAAAGGAGCTTTATTATGGATATGAGATTATTAAACACCGCGAGAAGGAGTTTAACTATTAAACTTCTTCACGATAATGCTGGCGTTATGTCCACCAAAGCCGAAAGTGTTAGACAAAGCAACATTCACCACACGCTTCTGGGCCTTGCCAAAGGTGAAGTTCATGTTGTAATCAATGTTCTCGTCTTTGTCGTCATCCTCATGGTTGATTGTGGGAGGCACAATATCGTCCTGGCAAGCCTTCACGCAGAACAGTGCTTCCATGGCGCCTGTAGCACCCAGCATGTGTCCGGTCATCGACTTGGTCGAACTGATATTCATGTCATAGGCATGCTTACCGAATACATCGGCAATTGCCTGAGCCTCGGATGTATCACCCACGGGAGTGGACGTGCCATGCACATTCACATAGTCAACATCTTCAGGAGTGATGCCGGCATCGTCGATGGCGCGCTGCATCACCAGGCGGGCACCAAGGCCCTCGGGGTGACTTGCCGTGATATGATAGGCATCGGCACTCATGCCACCGCCAATCACCTCGGCATAAATCTTGGCGCCGCGTGCAAGTGCGTGCTCCAGTTCCTCGAAAATGAGACAGACACCGCCCTCGCCCATCACGAAACCGTCGCGCGAAGCGCTAAACGGACGCGAGGCCTTCTCGGGCTCGTCGTTGCGCGTGGAGATTGCCTTCATGGCATTGAAGCCACCCACTCCAGCAGGGAAGATGGAAGCCTCAGAGCCACCGGTCACCATAGCCACAGCCTTACCCAGACGAATCAGGTTGAAAGCGTCGATAAGGGCGTTGGTCGAGGTGGCGCAAGCCGAGACAATACCGTAGTTAGGACCACGGAAACCATACTTGATGGAGATTTGTCCGGCTGCGATATCGGCAATCATGGTGGGGATGAAGAAGGGGCTGTACTTGGGACCGTCGGCCTCATGCTTAGCATAGTAGCCTGCCTGATCCTCAAAGGTGTGGAGGCCACCAATACCCGAAGCGAAGACAACGCCCACCTCATTGCGGTCGATGCCCTCTTCGAGCAGGTTTGCGTCCTCAACAGCCTGCTTGGCCGCAGCCATTGCATATTGTGTATACAGGTCGTTGCGCTTAAAGTCTTTCACTTCTCGGCGATCGTCCGGGTTATCCACAAACTTGACCGGGTCAAAATCCTTCACCTCACACGCAAAGTGTGTCTTGAAGAGTGATGAATCAAAATGAGTAATAGGTCCTGCACCGCTCACTCCGTTCAGGGCGTTTTGCCATGTGGTTTCAACGTCCAGACCAATGGGAGTGATGGCACCAAGACCTGTTACCACTACTCTCTTTAATTCCATGAATAAAGGGGAAACTATAAGATTTTATTATTCTGCCTTAGCTGCTTCGATATAGCTCACAGCATCCTGTACGGTCTGAATAGTTTCAGCCTTCTCATCGGGGATTTGAATGTCAAATTCCTTCTCAAATTCCATGATGAGCTCTACAGTGTCGAGTGAATCGGCACCAAGATCCTGTTGAAAAGTTGCTTCGGGAGTTACTTCAGTTTCACTAACGCCTAACTTGTCAACGATAATCGATTTTACTCTTTCTTCAATTTCAGACATAGTTGTAAAATTTAAATGTGTTTTAAAATAGTGTTCGTTCTTGTTTTTGCGGTGCAAAGTAAGCAATTATTATTCAAATAATAAAGGAAATCGCCCACAATTTGAACTTCGTTGCAGTTTTTTAGATTTAAGGGGCATCGAAAATGATAATTTTTACAAAAAATCACACTTCACGCCCCTCAACAGCACAAAAGACTGCCAGCAAACCGCCATTTTGTCAGTAACATGCTGTCAGTTATTAACACTTTCCACACCTTCAGACCTTGACGATTCTCTTTAACAACGCCAAAGACTCTCGCCATGAGTCGGTCGAGAGCCTTTGGAAAAAATGCTGAGTTATAAATGTATTTATTTAAGCACTTTAGTGGCGGTTTGGGTGCCGTCGGTGTAACGGGTTACCACGATGTTGACGCCATCGAAAGGCTTGCTGCTTGACATACCAGCCAGGTTGTAGTAAGTATGGCTGAGCACCTGCTTGTCGGTCTGAGGCTGGTCGAGGCCGGTTGAAATGGAGGCATTGTAGCCGAGTTTGGGAGCCACTGCGAGCGACAGCGGGTCGTCAACATTCTGATACCACTTGCCGGTCTCGAGGTAGTTGTAGTTAGCATCCTCGTCGTACACAAAGTGATAGCCAGTGCACTTCTCGCCTGCGCCACGACGACACAGCAAGATGGCCATGTCATCACCATTCTCGTTGGGGAAGGGGCCTATCACAGCAAAGAACTCGGTGCCTGCAGGTATCAACACGGGGTCATTGAACACAAACTCGGTAGCATTCACTGTAGTGGGATCATAGGCCAAATCGCCAGCCTTCACGCTCGTGCTGCCCAGTACTTGGTCGGGCATGCCATCGGCGCCAGCAGTCATGATCTTCATCTCAATGTCGGCAGTAGTCGAAACCGCTGTGGTCTTACCGAAATACACATTTACCTGAGAGACTTGCGCATCGGCAACAGGTGCGTCGAAGTGCTCGGCAAACTCGCCCATGCCCAGCCAGTTGGTGCCGGCATAGTTGCCATACCAGCCCATCTCCATCATCATCAGGTCGCTATTCTCTTCGGGAGCGATGTTCCAAATTTCCTGTTCGCCGCCTGCCTGGATGGCGCTGCTCACATATTCATCAACACTCGAACCTACCTCGTTGGCCACCTCAAGTTTCAGTCCGTAGGTACCCTCCTGCACATAGGTGACAGTGGGATTCTGCTCGGTGCTGGTAGCCACATTGGTGCCTTGGAAAGTCCAGTTCCACGAAGTGGGATTACCTGTTGAGGCATCCTTGAAAGTGAGAGGCACATTGGTGGGCACAAACATCATGACCCACGGCGACAGATAGGCACCATCGGGCAAGCCTACATGGGCCACAGGAGCCTCGGCGTGCACATTCACATAGCCTGTGCGCGACTTGGTGGCGGTAGTGGTGCCGTCGCCCACAGTGAGGGTCACCGCATAAGAGCCCGACCTGTTATAGGTGACCACAGGGTTCTGCTCGGTGCTGGTGGCAGGAGTACCACCCTCGAAGGTCCAGTTCCACGAAGTTACATTGCCTGTTGAGAGGTCGCGGAAATGTACCGATTCACCCTCGCTGATGTTGATGACAGCATCGTCGCCAGCGTTGGTCTCCAGAATTTTGAAGCCGTCGATGGCCTCATCCTCGCCATAGTCGCCCTCGTAAACAAACGAGAACTGCACCGTCTTGCCGGCATACGAGGCAAGGTCCACCGTGAAACGCTCCCAACTGGGGCCGTCATAACCCTGGTCTTGCGCCCACAAAAACTGGTCAATGAGCAGGGTTCTGTTGTTTCCTTCAATGGCATAGAGTTTCCAAGCACCATATACCAGATAGATGCCACTGGAATAGCAGTAGAATTCCAGCGTAGAACCTGGACGGATTTCAATGGCAGGCGAAGTGGCCACTTCGTTCTGACCGCTGGCGTAATTAAGTATCATCGACGACATGCTCGTCAAGTCAATACTCGAGAACGGCTGAGAGGGATTGCCCAGCTTCCAGGTCGAACTGCTGGTTGACTGATAGGTCCAGTTATCAAATTCACTGGGACTGTCCCACCCCATCTCATAATAGGGAACTGATGCCTCGTCGGCAGCAAACGATGCCACGAGCGACTGTGCCCGCATGCCCATCACCGCCATTGCGGCAAAAATCATAACAAAAGTAATCTTTTTCATAAGCAAAAGTTATAACATTAAACGATTTTCTACCGCAAATATACACATTCTTGCTCAACTCCACAAGAAAAAAAACAAGAGCGGAACTTCAAAACGAAGAACCGCTCTGTGATAGGGTTATGTGCAGTTGTTTACTGGCGGGGGATTTTGGCAATCGGGGCAGCATCGGCTGCGCTCATGAAATAGCGCATCATGAAAATGCCCTTGTCATAGCCCTTGGTGAAAGCGGTGCCATTATCGCTCACAAACACGCCATCGCCACGGCTCACAAAGCCGTTGCGGCCCATGTTCTGTGTGAGGAAGGCATCGAGTTGGGCCTCGGTATCGTTGTCATAAGAATTGGCATCAAACTCAAGACTCACGAACTTCACGGGAGTGGCAAAGTTGAACTCACCGCCAGTAACAATGGGGCCGGCAAACTGATAGGTGATCTTGAGCGGTGCCACAAAGTTCACAAGGAAATCCTTGCCTTCATATTGCTCGGGATGCGTGCCGTCGAGCACCTGATAAAAGTCGCCCACCTTGGCTCCCACGGGGATACCAGTCACCTGATTCTCGTCAAAGAGGGTGAGCATGTTGGCGCCCGTAATCGCGGCATCGATGTAACCACGCATAGCCACCGACTTGGGAGTTCCGTTGGCATGCAGTATTTTGGCATTGCCCACCTTGTTGCCTTTCTTGTCAATGAGGTAGTGGGTCACACCATCCTCGCTCACAAGGTAGCGTTCGGCACTCACATCAATGATGTTCATGTATTTCACGGGCAAGATGCTGTCGCCGCTGGCATTGCACACGCCCATCTTATCGCCGCGCATCACAATAAAGTTGCCCGAACCTTCCATCATGGCGTTGTCATACGATGCCTTGATAATGACCTCGGGTGTCTTGAAGGGGTTATCCACTTCCTTGCCCTCGGGGTTGAGACACACCACTGTGTCGCGCTTGGCCACGGGAATGACGCCACGCTTAAAGTAGTTGACAATGGGTCGGTGCATGGTCGAGTTGGTTTCAAACCGCTCCTTGCCCTGCTTGTCGATAAAGGCAATGTCGATAATCGAGTCCTGATGCTGCGTCATGGCCACGGTATAGTCGTCAAAGGTGAACGGCTCGGCCTTGTCGTAGCGTGCTGGAATCACGAGTTCACCGCTGGTGTTGATGTAGCCATACTTGCCGCTATTCGTGTGCACAACAGCCATGCCACGGATAAATATGGAGCACTCCACGATGCTGTCGCCCAGTTGAGCCACAGGTTCGCACTGCGTGTTAATGATGCACAGGTCCTGCCCCTTGATGCTTGCCACAGCATAGCCATCGGTCGAGAACTCGGTGACGCTGCCATAGTGGGTCTTGTTCACAGGATGCTTGAGATCCGACACATTGTAGTAGTCATAGGTTTGCTCGTCATTGAGCACATAGAACATGTCGCTCACAATGGCCGACGGCGCATTGGCAAAGGCATCCTTTGCCAGCACCTCGCCGCTGTTAATGTCGAGAATGCTCCACTTTTGCGAGCCCTCGAGCATCACAGGCAAATAACGCGTTTCGTAGGGGTAACTATCGTTGGCTTTGTTGCAAGAGCCCAGCCCAAAAAGCAGGGCAACGGTCATAATCAATATGAAATGTTTCTTCATTGCTGAATTGTTTTATTTTTTAGTTTAAAAGCGTGATATCACGCAAAAGAAAGTGCAAAACTACAAAATATTTTTCGCTTTTTCACATCGTTAAGTGAAAAGTGAAGAAAAATTATTATCTTTGCTTTTTAATAACTGGTGAAAAACCACCTGAAAAACGAAACCAAATGGATTTTATAAATAATTTCTTTAAAGACTTCAGTGCGCTGCTTTGGGGATGGCCCATGGTAATACTGCTGCTGGGCACGCACCTGTTTCTCACCTTCAGGCTCAGAGTGCCGCAACGCAAACTGCTCAAGGCCATTAAACTCTCGGTCAAGAAAGACGACGGCGCCAGTGGCGATGTGTCGCAGTTCGGCGCTCTTGCCACGGCTCTCGCCGCCACCATTGGCACCGGCAACATCATTGGCGTGGCCACGGCTGTGGCGCTGGGCGGTCCTGGCGCAGTGCTATGGTGCTGGCTCACGGGTGTGTTTGGCATCGCCACAAAGTATTCCGAGGGTCTGCTCGCCATCAAGTATCGCGTGAAGACGCCCGACGGCAAGATGCTGGGCGGTCCCATGTATGCGCTCGAGCGCGGACTGGGATTGAAGTGGCTCGCCGTGCTGTTTGCCATCTTCACCGCCATTGCCGCCTTCGGCATTGGCAGCTCGGTTCAAAGCAATGCCATTGCCACGATTGCCCACGAATCCTATGGAATCTCGCCCTACATTGTGGGCGCCGTGGTATGCGCACTGGTGGCAGCTGTAGTGCTGGGCGGCGTGAAGAGCATAGCCCGCGTGTGCAGCCTCATGGTGCCGTTCATGGCAGCATTCTATGTGCTGGGCTGCATCTACATCTTGTTCATGAATGGCCAGTATCTCTGGCCCGCCATTAAACTCATTGGCGAATCGGCCTTCACGCCACAGGCGGCAGGCGGAGGCTTTGTGGGCACCACAGTCATCATGGCAGCCCGATATGGCATCTCGCGAGGCCTGTTCAGCAACGAGTCGGGTCTGGGTTCGGCACCCATTGTGGCAGCAGCTGCACAGACGCGCAACCCGGTGCGTCAGGCGCTGGTTTCGGCCACCGGCACCTTCTGGGACACGGTGGTGATTTGCGCCCTCACGGGTCTGGTGGTGGTGAGCAGCATTCTCGCTTTCCCCGACATTTCGACAACCGACGGTGCCGTCCTCACCAAGATGGCGTTCAGCAA
The DNA here is from genome assembly GCA_902768435.1 of uncultured Bacteroidales bacterium. GTDB lineage: Bacteria > Bacteroidota > Bacteroidia > Bacteroidales > Muribaculaceae > Sodaliphilus. The sequence goes on from CACXLJ010000006.1 coordinate 68,035, forward strand.
AATCCCCTATGTGGGCACGCCATTGCTCTCATTCGGGTTGCTCACCTTTGCCTTTACCACCATTCTGGGATGGTGCTACTACGGCGAGAAAGCCGTGGAATACCTGGGCGGCCAGCGTTGGACCTATGCCTACCGCGTTGTCTACATTGGTGTCGCATTTGCGGGCTGCGTCGCGCATCTCGACATCGTGTGGAGCATGTCGGACTGTACCAACGCACTCATGGCATTGCCCAACCTCGTGGCACTGCTGCTGCTGAGCGGTGTGGTGGCCCGAGAAACCAAGAAATACCTGTGGAGCAACCAGCTCGACATGCACATGGACAACGAAAATTCACCCGAACGATTATATCTCTTTAAAAAGAAAAAGTCATGAAAATTCAATATGCCTCCGATTTGCATCTGGAATTTGACCAGAACACGCAGTGGCTCGCCGAGAATCCGCTGGAAGTGACCGGCGATGTGCTGGTGCTTGCCGGCGATATCACCATCTTTGGCGACGAGGAGCTCGAGAACCACCCTTTCTTTGAATGGTGCGCCCAGAACTACCGCGAAACCCTGCTGGTACCCGGCAATCACGAGTACTATAGAGGAGTGGAGATGCGCGACACGCTCACCGACTTCGAAAAACTGCTGCACCCCAATGTGCGCTACCTGAACAACCGCAGCATCGTGATCGACGACACCGAGTTTTTCCTCACCACCCTGTGGAGCAAGGTGAAACCCGAGAACGAAGCCTGGATAGAGCGGTGCATGACCGACTGCCGCCGCAATGTGCTCGACGGGCAACCACTGCGTGGAGCTAACTACACGATGCTGCACGAGCTGTGTTTCGACTGGCTCGACAATGCCTTGAAGCAGTCTGCCGCCAAGCGCAAAGTGGTGGTGACACACCACAGTCCTGTGAACTACGAGGACCCTGCATTTGCCACCAACAACCTGACCGACGCCTTCATCATTCCGCTTGAGGATTATATAGAACAAAGCGATATTGATGCATGGATATTTGGGCACACTCACTACAATGCAGCCCAAGGAGTGCAACTGGGCAAGACCCACATCTGCACCAATCAACTCGGCTATGTGATGTATGGCATTTGCGACGGATTCAACCTCGGTCGTTTCATTGACCTCGACCACACCCTATAGCACCGAGAGCCACATCAGGTAACGAAACACACGATAAAACATCGGCAATAAAAGGGACTGCCCGCAATGGAGCAGTCCCTTTTAGTTATCGGTTGACGGGGGTCTGGATGCTCAGGTCGAGTGTGGTGAGGTTTGCTCCCTCTACTGCTCCCTACTCTACTTGTGAATCGTGACTTGCGTGGCACCAAAGCCATATTCGCGGAAACTGGCGTCCTGCACAGCGCAGCGCGGATAGCGGCGACGCAATTCGTCGAGCAATGCACGACGCAGCACACCCTCGCCTTTGCCATGAATGAACACGATTTTCTGCCCCAGCTTGTTCTTGTTGGCCTCCATCACTTCACGAAACTTGTCGAGCTGGCAGTTGAGCATATCGGTGTGCGAGAGCCCGCTCAAGTTGTCGAGCAGTTCGGCGATGTGCAGGTCTTGCACGATGATTTCGCCTTGATTCTTCGACGATTTGGAAGCATGTGGAGGTTTGTTCTGTCGTTCCTGACGCTTTTTCTCGCGCATTGCAGTCTCGAGCTCGCCGCTGTCGATGTGCATCATGCGTGCCGGGCGGTCGTTGGTCACAATCTTGAGCTCGATGACGGGATCTTCGAAGTACTCGCTGGCATGGAAGCAATGCAACTTGTAGAACTTGGTGACATCGAGCCGCATTTCTACCAGCGCAGGGTTCTTGAGTCTGAAGCTCTTGCCTTGCTTGAACGCCACATATTGCACAGCCACATGGGTCATGCTGTTGAGGTCGTCGTGCCCGAACTCGTCGAGTTGCAACTGTATGTTGGGCTCTACAATGCCATGATAGCGGGTGGTCCACTCCAGCGACTCGTCGCCACGGGTCATATAGGTGAAATACAGATAGTAATTGCTGTCGTTCACCAGATTGGAATAAAAGGTGGTGGTGTTCAGGTGTTTGAGTTCCTTGGCATCATAGGCGAGCACCACATTGAGCACCTCACCCTCCTCGGTCTCAAACACAGGTTCCTGCGGTGCAGGCTGAGCAGGTTTGGTGGGTTTTTCGGGCTCCACCAGGCGTGTCTTGATGTCGAGAGGTTTTTCGTAGGTCATGGTACGGCTCTTCTCGTGGTCAACCACGACCACATCACGCGCCAGGGCGGGACGCTCAAATCCGTCCTCGTCTTCCACATACACCATTTTGCCGTCGATGCGAGTCACTTTACCGCCTCCCACATCGTTCAGGAAGCGCACTATATCGTTTACTTTAACCATATCATTCAGTTTTTATGCTTATTCTACCGCAAATTTACACCTTATTTCTCACTCCCACAAAAATCTTCTCTCATAAAAAACAAGCTGCTGACGGGATGAGCAGGTGCCCTTTTCCGCCAGCAGCCGTTCTAGACGAGAAACTACTATGTGCGATATATATGGATGAAATATAGAATTTAAATCAATAGCCGAATGAGAGGGCTGTGTAGTAGCGACCGGCATCGTGGTTCAGGCTCAGTGTGATGTAGCCGCGTCCGTCACCACCCACCCAGGTTACCTGGGGATAAGCGCCACGCACATAGCTCACAGGGTTGCCGTAGCTGGCGCACAGGCGGCGATACAGGCGATTGTAGCGTGCGCGGTCGTTGTAACCCGTGACGATGGCAAACTGTGCATAGTTGAGCTGGTTGTAGTCGTCGTAGCGCAGCATCACATCGGGCCACTCATAGTCGAACAGAGGCACATCACGCAGATAAACGATATTGTCGTAGTAACCATCGATGTTGAACCCGTTATAGTAGAGGTAGTCGAGCGAAGCATCGTAGAGGGTGCCGAAGAAGAGGCCCAGAATGCCGTCGACGATGGGCGCATTGCGATAGGGACGGAAGCCATAGGGAATCGTGGGACGATAGTACCAGATGGTGTGACGATAGGGTCGCACAGGTGGCATGATGGGACGGTTCCAGCCATAGCGATAGTGATCGTAGAAGCGATCGTGGTGCGGTCCGTGCGGACGGAATCCATCGTGATAGCGATACTGGTGGTAACGGCTGAAGCGATTGGGATCGCCACCGCCAGGACGCTCATGACGAGGACGGTTGTCAGGGCGAGCATTGAAGCCGCCGGGACGGTCCTTGCCGCCATGGTCGTTGCGGAAGTTGTTGCCATGACCATCGTGATTGCCGCCACCACGGCCCGGACGATTGCCATAGTTGCCGCCACGGTTGTTGTCACGGTCGCGGTCATTGCCGCCACGGCCCGGGCGATTCACATTGCCGCCATCGTGGTCATTGCCGCCACGGCCTGGGCGATTCACATTGCCATCGCGGTCGTTGCCACCACCATAGCCAGGGCGATTGCCGCGGTTATTGTCATTGAACGAACGGTTTTCAGGGCGAGAGGTTGTCGCACCCCTGTTTACCGAAGGACGGTCGCTGGTTTGCGGACGAGTGACCACAGGCCTGTCGCTACGGGTGCTGGGACGCGACGAAGTGCTGCCACCCGAGTAGTTGCCACTGCCATGGTGACCACCACCCGAATAGTTGCCACCGCCATGGTGACTGCCACCTGAATCACGGCCAGGATTCCGGCCCGATGACGACGAAGAGGGGCGATTATAGGAACCGCCATTGCTCTGGCCACGGTTCACTGTAGAGCGTTCGCGACCCGAAGAAACCGACGGGGCTGCGTCGTGACGCATCGAAGAAGATGGACGCTCCACACGCTCACGAGGAGCCGAGGAGTGACTCTGACTTTGACTGCCGCCGCGTGGCTGGCGGTGCTGGGCAAGTGCCGGCGTAGTGGCTATCATGCCACCCAGCAGCATGGCTGCCGCAATTGTTCTAAAAGTAAAATGTATCTTCATAGTGGTAATTATTTATTGTTTTCTGTCTTGATGTTATTTGTCGTCAGTGGTTTTGTGATACTATGACTCGCTAAACTGCGTTTCGTTTAATCCTTTAACCCATTAACAAGACAAACCAGGCATTTTTACCGACAAATGCCTGCTTTTTATCATCGTTGTGAATCAATATCCGGGATTTTGCTCACTGCCCGAGAGCGAGAGAATCTCGCCCGGAATGGGGAATACCGTTGTGTAGCCCTTTATATCGGCAGAACTGCGTGGGTGCTCCCAATATTCTTCGCCATAGACATTGAAACGGATCATGTCGTTGCGGCGCCATCCCTCCCAGGCAAGTTCAAGCAGTCGCTCATTGAGCACATTCTCGAGAGTTGCCGTGCGGTCAGGTGCCCCCACTCTGCTTCGCACTGAATTCAGTAAAAAGTCGGCCTCAGCCCCCGCCTGCCCATTGCGCAGCATCGCCTCACACTGCATGAGCAGCACATCGGCATAACGGAACAGCACAATGTCGTTGTCGCTCTGGTTGCCGTCCTTGGTGCCATTCGGGTCTACCTCATATTTTTTCATGCGTGCCCCGGCAGTCTTCTCATAGGGGGTGCTCGACACATCACACGCCACGGCCCACGGTTCATACACGAGGGGCGTGCCGTCGTCGAGCAGCACCTGCTTGTTATTGAGGTCAAAGACCTGACCCGAATAATAGGTTTTCACAAATCTTGGGTCCACATCTGGCCCCGTGCCCTCAATATCACCTTCTTTCAAACCGAAGATGCGCAACGCATCGAGCGTGGCGCAAGGGCCATTCTCGCCGTTCAGTCCCATGGCGGCAGCATGGTTGTAGTGCCGCGAACGGAACAGATAGCAGTACTGGTTCTGGTAAAGATACTTGTCCATAGGAATCGTGAAGATGTTCTCGATCGATGCCTCGTTATGCACCAGGAAATTGTTCTCAAATACAACTTCAAGCTCATAACCAGCTGCAGTTATCCTGCCACAATAGTACTGGCAAGCCTCCCATGAATTCATCACATTGCCGTCTACAGTCCATTTGATGTTTTTGCCATCGGGACGAGTCCCGTCGGTCCAGTCGTCGTCGCAATACACCTCGCTGTTCAAGAATATCTTAGCCAGCAGAAAACAGGCCACGGGGCTGGTGAAACGGCCATAATATTCACCCCTCACATTTGAGTGCGCCTCTGAAAGGTCGGGTATCGCCTGCTGCAATTCGTCGATCACATACTTGATAGCCTCGCTGCGGTTTCGCAGTTTCAAGTCGGCCACCGAAGGCGCCGAAGAGGTGAACAGCGGAACTCTGCCATAGAGGTCGATGGCATAGAAGTAGAACATTGCCCTGAGTCCACGCACCTCGGCACGATAGGCTTCAAGCCGGGCATCGGGATGTGTCTTTCCAAACCTGTCGATTTGCTCCAGCGAGCCATTACAGCCCATAATGGCTTTCATCAGGTAGTTCCATGTGTCGCCTATGGGGTCAAGGCCCGCAAACTTATGCTGATAGAGGTCTTGCCACAAGCGACCGTCATACCAGTCCGAACCGCGTGTGGGAACGATTGCCTCGTCGGTGGTGAAGGTGTTGAGGTCATAAACACCTCGTCCTGTACCTTGAAGTCCTTGACTGTTGGCATGGCCACCCACATCGGCATACCGCGCCGCTACGGCATTGAGATAGAGGTCGTTGATGTTGTTGATGTCACCGTCGACACGGTCGCTGGGTTTCTCATCGAGAAAGTCGGTGCAGGCAACAGCAAGCCCCAGCACACAGCAGCAACACAGCAACCTGCATAATATCATTATATTCTTTGTCTTCATAACGCGGTTTTTATCAGAAGTTAATGCTCACACTCAGGGTGTAGGTGCGCGAAACAGGATACACATTCTTGTCGTCAACGCCTATGGTTGAATTAATGGCCGAACTGTTGATCATGGGCGTGAGTCCCGAGTAGGAAGTGATGGTTGCGAGGTTGTTTACAGTTAACGACAAGCGCAACCGCTTCACATACTTGGTAACACTGCTGCTCAAAGGCACATTCCAGCCCAGCGTCAGGTAGTCGAAGTTCAGGTAGTCGCCACGCTCCAGCCAGTAGTCGGTAGCAATCTGGTCGTGGATGTTGCGTTCAGGAGCCTTTGCCAGCACATTATAGCCGGGCAGGCTGTTCATATTCATATAGGTAAGCGAAGTGCCGTTATAAATCTTGTGACCAAAGGCCCCATTCAACTGCAGCGACACATCCCACTGCTTATAACGGAAACTGAAGTTAGAGCCAAGCAGCACCTTGGGAACGGCCTGACCACACACCTGTCGGTCCTTGCCATTGGCTATATCAATCACCCCGTCACCATCAAGGTCCTCAATCGAATAAACATAGGCATTAGCGTCTTCTGCACTCTTCACAAGCCCATTGCAATGAGGCAAATAGAAGACGCCCAGCGGCTGACCCACAATTTGATAAACGATGTGGTTGTAGCCTCCATGGAAACCTGCTCCGTTCAGACTTGCTATGTCGACATAAGCAGGCGCCTCAAGGTAATAATCATTATAATAGCCGCTCAACGAGAGCAATTTGTTCTTTTGATAAGCCACATTGGCATTGATGTTGAGTTCCATGTCGGCAGTGGCAAAAGGTGTGATTCCTAAGGCAATCTCAACGCCACTGTTGCGCATCGAACCCAGATTGTCGAGCAACTTGTTGTAGGCAAAGGGTGGCACGCTCACGTTGTAGAGATAGAGCATATCGGTGGTCTTGGAGGTATAGAAATCGACCGAGGCTATGAGCCTGTTGTTCCAGAAACTGGCATCGAGGCCAGTGTTGAAGGTGTGCTTCACTTCCCACTTGAGGTCGGGGTTGGCATTGCGCAGCGTGCCCAGGGCCACAGCCGCCGCATTGCCTACAGGCACAACGCCCGTGGGTTGCAGCCAGTTGTGCGACATATAGGAGTCGATGCCGCCCAGATTGCCCGCCAGACCATAACCCACACGCCACTTCAGGTTATCGAGCCACGACACTTGCCGCAGCCAGGGTTCTTCTGAGAGTGTCCATGCTGCCGACACCGAGGGAAAGAATCCCCACTTTTGTCCTGAGCCGAACTTCGAGGAACCATCGGCGCGCCCCGTGGCAGTGATCGAATAGCGACCCAGGTAGTCGTAGCTTATACGGCCCATAAAGGCTACCAAGCTTGGGTCTTCACGGTAACTGCCTGTTCCTTCCCACAGGGTGAGTGCTCCTGCCTGGATGCTGTTGAAACCCATATCATTGGTGCTGAAGTTGGTGGTAGTTGTGTAAAACCCCGTGTAGATATCGCGCTGCGCCTCACCCAAAGCAAGCACATTCAGGTGGTGGTTATCGAAATGCTTGTCGAAGGTGAGCACCATATTACCCAGCAGCGACTCGGTCTTTTTCGTGCCCTTATAGGCCTGGCCATGCGCCCAGATGCTGGTAGGCAGGAACTGCGATGTCTCCACCTCGTTGTGACTATATGCCCCAAAAAGGCTCAAATGCCATGATTTCGACAGATTAAAGGTGAGTTTGCCATGGGTGCTGATGTGCACTGTCTTGTCTTGCGTGCGGCTGTCCATCAGGGCAAGCGGATGATTGATCTGGTTGGCATAGGTGAAACCGTCATAGCCGCCATCTTCATTCTTGGATGGGGCAAAAGTGGGATTCCAGCAGGCAGCACTGTAGAAGGTCTTCTGCACATCGTAGACCGAGGTCACATTCTTCTGGATGTTGCCGAACATGCCCAGGTCAATTTTCAGGAAATTGTTGAACATGTGCTGATACATGCTCATGTTGCTGGTGAAGTTTCGCATCTTTTCGTGCAGAATCACACCATTGTGCTCCATGTAACCCAGCGACACGCGGTAGCCCGAAGCATCGCCGCCGCCCATGAACGCCACATGGTGGTCTTGCATGAAAGCCGTCTGCTGTATCTGCTTTTGCCAGTCGGTGTCATGGCCCTTGTCAATGAGCATGAGTCCCTCATTCTTGAGCACAGTGCGGTAGTCGTCGGCCTTAAGCATGTTAAGATTCTTATACACACTATTGATGCTGAAACTCGCATTGTAACTGACGCTGGCAGCACCTTTCGAGCCCTTCTTGGTGGTCACCTCAATCACACCCGATGCACCTCGGCTGCCATACTGCGCCGTTTCGGTGGCATCTTTCAAGATGGTGAAACTCTCGATATCGGCAGGATAGATGCTCGACAAGGTAGAAAGGTCGCCAAACACACCGTCGACGATGATGAGCGGGTCATTACCACCCGTGAGCGAGGTCGTACCGCGCACACGCACGGCATTCATGGCGGCCACCCCGTTGTTGCTCTTCTGCACCGTCAAGCCCGCCACGCGGCCATTGATGGCATCGAGCGGATTGGTCACCTGCTTTTTGTTCATCTGGTCTTCAGTGATTGTCTCCACGCTCCCCGTCAACACCGCCGACTTGGCATAGCCTGCATCGGTAAGCGAGTCGGCTGGCGACGAGAGCGTCTGCGCAGACACTGGATAGGCAAGAGCAGCAGCTGCCACTGAAGCTACACATAAAAAGAATCTTCTCATATCTCAACACGCTTAATTGGTTTTCTTGAAGTAGTAGCGGCCCTTGTCCTGCGTCTGCTTGCCATACTGGATGGCTCTCATCGGGCAGTGATGCACACAGGCCAAGCACATGGCACAACGGCCCTGCCACACGGGTCGCCCATCATGCAATTTGATGTTGTGCATGGGGCAGGTCTCCACGCACTTGCCACAGCCAGTGCACGCCGCCGAGTCGGCATGAAACGGCTTGTCGCTCATGGCATAGCGCTTGAACCATGGCCTGATGAAGCGCGACTTAGCCCACCGCCACTTGCCCGTCACCACATCGGTAGTGCAGCGGTGCTCGGCAATGCGCATCGCCACATGGGCAATGCGCTCGGGAGCAGCATGGAGTTTCTGCTGTCGCACCTGGTCGGGGTCGACATCAAAGCCTTTCATGCAAATGTAGTTGTTGGGCATCTGCACCGAGAAGGCTCCCTGCAGCGTCAGGCCTTGCTTGCGCAGCGCCTTGGCGAAGATGGGCACCGAGAGGCCCACATCGTCGCCACAGGTGGTCACCATATAACAATAGGTTGCCGATGTGACACCGGCAACCTTCATATTCTTGATAAAATCGAGCATCACGGGCGCAGGCCCCCAAGAATAGGTGGGGAACACAAACCCGATGGATTCGCCCTGTTGTAATGCGTAGTCATAATTCTGGCTCAGCAAAGCATCGCTCACCGCGATGAGCCTGTCGTTCAACTGCTCGGCGAGCTGTTGCGCCACATAGTGGCTGTTGCCTGTGCCAGAAAACCAGAATATCATGGCACTACTGCAGTTTTTCCAGCGCGCACTTGATGCGCCTGCATGCCTCCACGATGTTCTCATCGCTGGTGGCATAGCTCAAGCGAATGTGGCCCGGGCAGCAGAAGGCATCGCCAGCCACTGTAGCCACATGGCCCTCGTTGAGCAAATACATGGCCACATCCATGGCATCCTTAATCTCCACATCGCCGCAGCGCTTGCCGAAGAGGGCTTTCACGCCGGGGAACACATAGAAGGCGCCGTCGGGCTCATTCACATCCAGCCCGGGAATCTCGCGCAGCAGTTTCACGATGAGGTCGCGACGGCGGGCAAATGCCACGCGCATCTCCTCCACGCAGTCCTGCGAACCGCGATAGGCAGCCTCGGCAGCCTTCTGGGCAATCGACGAGGCACCGCTGGTGTACTGGCCTTGCAGTTTGTTGATGGCCTTGGCGAGTGCTATAGGAGCAGCCACATAGCCAATGCGGTAACCGGTCATGGCATAGGCCTTCGAAACACCGTTGATGATGATCACGCGGTCCTTGAGTTCGGGGAACTGAGCGATTGACTCGTGACCGCCTATATAGTTGATGTGCTCGTAGATTTCATCGGCAATCACCATCACCTGCTCGTGCTTGGCAAGCACCTGAGCCAGTGCCTGGAGTTCGACCTTGCTATAGACGCTGCCCGTGGGGTTGGACGGCGAGCACAGGATCACGAGTCTTGAAGCGGGCGTGATGGCTGCCTCGAGTTGCTCGGGAGTGACCTTGAAATTCTGCTCCATGGTGGTGGGGACCAGCACATTCTTGCCGCCAGCAAGTATCACCATCTGCACATAGCTTACCCATGCGGGAGTGGGGATAATCACCTCGTCGCCAGGATTAATCACGCTCATAATCACATTGCACAGCTCATGCTTGGCACCGTTGCCCACTACAATCTGTTCGGGCTTGAAATCAAGGTTGTTCTCGTTTTTCAGCTTGTCGCTGATCGCCTGCCTGAGCGACAGGTAGCCCGGCACGGGCGAATAGAACGAGAAGTTGTCGTCGACAGCCTTCTTGGCGGCCTCCTTGATGTGGGCAGGGGTGAAGAAGTCGGGTTCTCCCACCGACATGTTAATTACATCAACTCCCTGTGCTTTGAGTTCTGCGCTTTTCTGCGACATGGCAAGCGTTGCCGAAGGCGATAATGCCTGAATGCGATTTGAAATTTGCTCCATAGTTGTTTTTAAGATTTATGCTAATTATTGATTTGTTTCGTCAAGGGTTGGCTTGAAGAATTGCAAATTTAAGCATTTGATTCCAATCCACAAAACTTTCACCCCTTTAAAATCGGCCCCCAACCCGAAAATCAAAGGAAATAAAACACGAAAACCCCAGGCGGTGAAACCTGCCTGGGGCAACATGATGCGTTGAGAAACGATGCTCACAACGGTTATTTCTCGGGAGTCATCTGCAACTCGAGGCGGCTGCCGGCAAGCAACTGCTGCACAAAGTGCTGAATGTCGGCCACAGTAATGGCATCGAGGGTTTCGAGATAGTTGCGGTCGAAGTTGATGCCGAACTTGTCGAGATTCTTGAGCATCACCATCCAGTAACTGTTGTCGGCCACATCCTCGGCATGCACTTTCTTGAGATACTGCTTGACAGTGGCGAGGCGGTCTTCGGGCAGTCCATGTTGTGCCACATCGTTCATCACGCCGTTGATGAGGTCACGGCATTCACGGGCAGTGCCCTCCTTGAGGGTGACATTGAGCGGGAAGTAGACCACGGGGCGGTCAGTACCGTTGTGATCGGGCACTACGCTGCAATGGGTGTCGACGTGATAGGTCCAGCCTCGCTTTTCACGAATTTCCTCGCGGAAGATGTTGTTGAATATCTGACCCGTGATTTTTGCAATGAGCGATGTGCGTAGGTCAAAGTCCATCTCGCAAGTCCAGAAGAAATAGATTTTGTCCTGTGGATTCTCCATTTTGCGGCTCCACTCATTGCGGGACTGCCCCGTGAACAGTCGGTAGCCCATGTCACGCGGTGTCTCCACCCTGCCGGCAGCGGGCAGACTTGCCACATATTTCTCAAGCAGCATGCGCACGGTGTCTTCGTTGAAATTGCCCACCACATACACATGCACATCGCTCATGTCGCTGAAGCGGTCGCGGTAAACCTCCAAAATCCTGTCGTAGTTGACACGACCTATCTCTTGCTTCTGCAGTTTCTCGGCAGCCATGGGATGGCGGTTGAAGACATAGGCAAACAGCGAATCGGCAAACTCAAACTTGGGATCGGCCTGCTGGTTTTCGAGGCGTGCCTTTGTTGCCTCGATGTAGCTGTTAAACGCCTTCTCGTCTTTGAGCGGCGATGTGAGTTTGAGATAGAGTAACTGGAAAGCCGTTTCCAAGTCGGCCGGTGTAGATGTAGCCTGGAATCCCTGTTCGGTTTTGCTCACAAAGGTGCGAGCCGTCACATTCTTGCCGGCAAGCACTTTTTTGAGTTCAGAGGCGGTGAATGCGCCATAACCTGTCACGCCCATCACGGCATTGATCACCTTGAACGACGGAGCATCGGCAGCAGTGTAGTTCTGCGACAGTCCGCCGGGACCTGCGCCGGCAATAATCACCTCGTTGGCATTGAGGGCGGTTTTCTTGAGCGTCACTTTCATGCCATTAGACAAAGTGAGTTGCTTGGCATCGAGTTCGGGTACAATTTCCTCGCTCACGATGGAACCCGCTACAGGTTCAGTGAGCAGCAGATGACTCGTGTTCAGCGTATCTACATAGGCGGATACCGGTTCGGCCCTGCCTGCATGGAAAGCATCGATAAGTTGCGATTTGGTGAGCAATGCGCCCTCTTTCTCGGTCACAAAGGCAACAAGGGCCACATTGCGGTCGGTGCTACTGACGAGCGAACGGAAATGGGCATTCACATCGTCGAGTGATACACCGTCAATGATTTGCTTCATGAGGCGGTCGTTCTCTTCAATCGACGGGATGGGTTCGCCATCGATAAAGGCGCGCACAAAGTCGCGGGCATAGCGGGTGTTGGCATACTTGTCGCGTTCCTGAAGCAGTTTGGCGAGCGAGGCCTCATACTGCAAGCGGGCACGGCGATACTCGCCATCGGTGAAGCCATGTTGCACCGCACGGTTCACTTCGCGCGCCATGTGCTGCATGGTGAGTTGTGACTTGCCCTCTTTGGCCATGCCAATGAGTTGGAAGGCCTGACGGGTTTTCGATATCATGTAGTCGCGGTCGGCACTCACTACACGCACGAAGGGTGCGTCGGGTTCCTGCGCCAGATCGGCAAAGCGTGTGTTGAGCATCGAGGTGATGACCGACTTGAGGTAACTGTGCCGCAAAAACTCGGTAGTGGGCATGAGTTGCAACGGCAGGTCGTCGTGCTTGAAAAGAATGCGCACGCTGTTGGTAGTCTGCTCCTTGTCGCTCTGCACAGTGGCAATGATTTCTTCGTTGTCGGGCACAACCACGGGCACAACCGGGGCACTGTTCTTGGGGTTCTTGATTTTTCCGAACAACTGCTCAATCTTCGCTACAGCATAGTCGGGGTCAATGTCTCCCACGACAATGATGGCTTGATTGGAGGGGTGATACCACTTCTTGTAATAATCCTTGAGGGTCTTGTACTTGAAGTTTTTCACCACGCTCATCAGTCCTATGGGCATGCGCTGGCCATAAAGGCAGCCGGGATAGAGGTCGTCGGCACTCTTCTCGAGCAGGCGGTAATTGGCGCCGCTGCGGTATCGGTACTCTCCCTCAATCACGCCGCGTTCCTCGTCTATATCCTTGTTTTTGAGCAGCAGGTCATGACTCCAGTCGGCCAACACCAGGAAACAGGTGTCGAGCACCGAACGCCGCGTGGTGGGCACATCGCTGATGTTATAGACTGTTTCGTCGGTTGAGGTGTAGGCATTGAGATTGGCGCCGAATTTCACGCCTATCGACTCCATATAAGAGATGAGTGAATTGCCCGGGAAATGCTTGGTTCCGTTAAAGCACATGTGCTCCAGGAAATGTGCAAGGCCGCGCTGGTCGTCCTGCTCCTGAATCGAGCCTACACGCTGTGCGATGAAGAAGTCGGCACGCTCCTGCGGGTAATGATTCTGTTTCACATAGTAGGTAAGGCCATTTTCTAGCACGCCAGTGCGCACATCGGGGTCAACAGGCACCAGTTGCTGTGCTTGCAAAGCGGGAAAAGCCATGGCAAGCATGGCAAGAACCGCAAATCGAATTGTTTTTCTCATTTTCATTTATTGATGTGATTAATAATTTTCAAAAACACACGCCCAGCGTGGCGAGCACCTCGTCGCGGCTCTGGCTATGCGCAAAGGTGCCATGCTGTACCTCGAGAGAGAGTTTGATGGCAAGGTTGCGGGTCATGACAGGGCGGTAATATAAAGCCAATTCGCCACCCACGCAGTTGTGATGCCGTGAATCGCGGTCATAGCCGTTTTCTACCACCCGTTTCAGCCCCTCGAGTTCGCTGGACACATTGCCCAAGAGCAGAGTGCTCTTGACGGGGAACACTGCCTTGAACCAGGCATTCATGCTCCACAGCAGCCTGCTGCCCACGCGGTTCATCACCTTGGCATCAATGCCAGCCACCATGTGATTGACCAGCCATCGCGAGGCTGGATCGAGATAAATGGCATTGCAATGCTCATAGCCCAGCGAGGGCTGCACGCCTAAGTTCCACTTGCCATCGCCATCAAGTTGAGGTTCCCAAACCGCCGCAAGTCTTGCGCCAAACCGATTCTCGAAAAACATGTCGAGCGCACCTATCTGGCGATAGACCGAGGCGGCAGGGTCGCCAAACACATTCTCGGTGCCCACTCTTCTCGAAGCATGCACATGGGCCTTCACCTGCCAGCGCTGGGCGAGCCAGGCCAGTTCGGCACGCACCTCGTTGTGCTTGGCCTGCGCAAGGGGTAGTTTGTTGTAGGCCGTGAGAATCTTCTCGAAGTTGAAACGCGAAAGTTCCACTGCTGCACTGAGGCCACGGCCCGTTGTGGGGTGAACATTCAGCACGGCACCCCACCTGTAACCTTTGTAGTAAGTACTGTAACCGGTACCGTCGAATCGGGTATAACTGTTGGCAAAACCTGTGAGATGATAAAGTTTCTCGTTACCCAGTTCACTATAAAAGGTCACATCGTTGGTCTGCTTGTATTTCTTGAACCTGAGGGCGGCGGCAATCACATATTGCCCACGAGGAGCGAGCCAGCCTATGCCTGCGTCCACATCGAGATTGGCGGTGACATTGCGCGGCCTTGGGTCCACATTGCGGTAATAAAGCCCTGCCGTGTATCCCAGGCTGGCGCCAAACAAAAGGCGCCCTGAATTGTGTGCATAACCACCCATGAAACTGTAGCGCTCCACATTCATGCGGTGGCCACCCACGCTGTCGGCAAGCAGGTAGGGATACACCAGTTGCCTGTCGCTGGTCTCGTTCCAGTTCATGTGATAAATGCCGCCGTTGTCGTAGTAGGCCCTGCCCCACAGCGTGCCATTGCCATGATGCACATAACTCGATGCGTCGAACGACCACACCTGCTGCTTGTCGCCCTGTTGCACATCGAGCGATGCCGACTGCTTGCTGTGTGCAAACTTCGCCACCACCTGACTGAGCGAATGGCGATGCTGCAACGGCTTCATGGCAGGGTTGAGCCATGCCACATCGAGCAACTGCTCTGATTGGCGCTGCTGCTCGATAACGGTTGTGAACACATCGGTGCCAGTGGTGTCGTTATTCTCTTGAGCCGATGCCTGCCATGTTCCAGGCAGGGCAGCAGCCAGCAGCAATATTATCTTGATTCCATAGTTCATGGTCATCTCATTTTTGTCTTGGCATCACACCGTCCCATGTGCGGGTGGTGCATGGCGTGCCGTTCACATCCATTGCCGTGCTCTGATTCTCAATCTCGCTGGGTGTGACAAATGGGTTGAAGTCTTCGCTCGAGTTGTTGGTGTCCTTCAGTACGGGTTTGCCGTCCTTGAGGTAGAGTACCTTGCGGCGCACGCTGTGGAAGTAGCGCGTCTTGTCGTGGTCCATCGTGCCGCAATAGGTCCAGCCGCAATCGAGCGAGGGAGCTGTCACATTCCACACGCGCTCCGACTCCACGCTGCAGTTCACGGCATCCACAATCCATTTGTTGGGCACCTTATAGGCGGTCTGACTCATGGGGAAGGTGCCGGCAGGCAGCACCATTGTGTAGTTATAGCGATACTTATAGTTGGTCAGGAACTCGTCACGCTCCACGGGAATGCGTGCAATGGCCCATGCCCTGAAACCGCGGTTGTGAAGCACAAAAAACGAGAGGGTGTAACTGTACCAGCGGTCCAGATTGGGCACCGTCGGGCTGTCGATATCCATGTGTGCCGGCTGGGTCGACACATCATACCATTCAAAGTCGGCATAGCTGCAATCAAACGAGTTCTCATTGGCCACGCGATGGTCGATGCCTGTGTCAACAATCCAGAACTCCTCGCCTGGCTGCACAGGGTAGTCATGTCCGCTGCCAGGCACGGTGTAGAGTGCTTCCACGGTCATGTAGTCGCTCATGATGTCGGGCGAGTACTCAAACTTCTCGGTGGTGACAAACTTCGACTCCAGGAAGGTGATGCCATCGGCATAGAGCACATGGTCGGTGTTGTTATAGAGTTTCACATAGTCGTCGCCATAGTACTGGTTGCCTGTTGAGCGAAGCGTGCCGGTGAAGAAGATTTCAGAAATCACAAAATCATCGTTCACAATGTTCTCGTAAGCCTCTATGTTGAAAGTGTGGTCTGCCAAGGTGATTTCGACCGAGGGGGTGTAACCCGTCAGGTGTTTTTCAACCTTTTCACCATCCACCATGCAGCGCACTTGCGCCTCATAGGCGACATCATACAGCCCCGTGCGCAACTGAATGTCGCTGCGCGAACTATATTTCACTACACTGCCGGTGGTCACATTTCTCACCTCGAAGGTCTCGCTCTCGACCTCAACATCGGCCAGGTCGTCAGGCATCACTACATTAATAGTGGGTGCAACCTGTGCATTGCGTCCGTCGTCGAGTGTGTCGTCGCACGACCACAACAGCATGGTTGCGGCCAGCAGCAGTAGTGATTGAGTTAATTTCTTGTGTATCATTTTTCTGTTTGAATTTGTTTTTTCTGTTATAAACTAAAGTTCAACTCCATCCCGAAGTAGGGGTCGGTGACGCGCCTCACCATCAGGCCATTGCTCTTGTAGTCGGGCAAGTAATCGAGCAAGCGATTGGCAAAGACGGCAATCTTCAGGTGCTTGCCTATCTCCTTGGTGGCTTTGAGATTGATGTACATGGCGATGGGCGTGGTCTGGCGCTTGTAAGAGTCGTCGTTATAGGTCTTGACAAGGAACTGCAGCATGGGGTCGGTCTGAGCCGCAGTTGTATAAGGGTGCAACTCGCCGTCGGCCACATCCAGATAATAGTCGGGCACGCCATTCTGCCACATCTTTTTCGAGGTTACATACCACATGCACTGCACCGAAGTGGAAAAAATCAGTCCCCAACGCTTGATTTGCGTGTCGAACATGAAATTGGTGTTAAACTGCTCGTTCACACGGCCATCATTGCAGTCATAGTAGCCCACATAGTTGTGGCTCACTGCCTCGTTGCCCACCACATCGTTCACCGTCTGATAGAGCATTCGCGAATTGGTATAGGTCGAGCGGAACCATGCACCCGTCACGGTGAGCGCGGTTGCCAAGGGTTGCCAGCGGGCGGTGTTGAATACAAATTCCACACCTTGCTTGTCAAGGCGGCTGCCATTGTCGACCTGCGAGTAACCGCTCAATTCCCGCACGGGAGTCATGGGCAGGTCGTCGAGCACAGGTGGCGCAACGAGTTGCTCTGGCACCACGCCCGAGGCATCATAACGCACATAATCGTAGGGGGCATAGACGGCACTGTAACGGAAACCCGAGCGCATCTTTTCCTGGAAATAGGTGACTTGCAGCGTGTTTTTCCCGATTGAAGCACCAAGTCGCACCTCCCACTTGTGATTCACTGCTGGCTTGAGACGATGGTTCTCACGCGAGTTGATGTAGGTGCGCAGACTGATGCGACTGTTTTCAAGCGGCTTCAGAATATCGTAGTAGTTGAGCTGAATGAAATCGCTGTAACTCACTTGCGGATACAGATAGTCGATGGTGGGCATCTTGGTAGTGAGTCCGTATCCTCCCGCCACATACCACTTGACAGTCCTCTGCCCCACCCTGAACTCGGGCAGTGTGAGTTTGCCATTGAGGCGCGGGTCGAAGTACACACGCCCATGCATGTCGTAGTGGCGGTCGAGATGCAGCAACTGAATGGTGCGCACGCCCAACTGCAATTCCAGTCGGGTGTTGCCAAGGGGTGCCGTCAGGTTGTCTTCGGCATAGGCCGAGAGCACGCTGAGCGAAGGAATATCTTTATAGGCACGCGGGCGCGTCGTCCACGAAGCCGAGAGGGGACGCGTGAGGTCATAAACCTGGCCGTTGCCGTAATTCTTCGACAAGGTCCATTCCATGCCCACCTTGTAGTCGTTTTTCACCTTTCCTTTCATCCACATGCCTTCGCCCTTGAGTTTCACAAACAGGTTCATGGGCTTGCCGTCGCTCACATAGTCGGCAATATACTCGCCCAGCAGATACTGGCCGTCGTGCACGCCCTCGTCGAGTGTGGTGGGTGCTATCGAGGCTCGCTGGGGAGCCACTTGCTTGCGACGCTCGAGGCGATCGGTCTGATAACTGACCGAGGCGTTGAGATTGAGCAGATGCAGCCAGGTGAGTTCAGGAAAAGTGAATGTGAGGTTGCTGGTGTAATTGATGCGGTTGTAACGCGACTTGTACTCGTTAATTTTGCCATAACTCAAGTCGGGGTCGGTCTTGGAGTTGTCGAACGAGCCAGTATAGTCAACACCAGTTATCCACTGGGTCTCAAGTTTTGGACTCAGAAACTTCAGGTTGAAACGAGTGCTCACATTCACCCGCTTGTAGTTCTCGAGCGTATTGCGAGGGTCGACCTTTGAGTCAAGGAATCCTCCGTCCACATTCATGATGTGATCAGTCTTACCCAGATAAAACCCCTTGCCCACGCTCACGAGTTTGCTGTACTGGTCGGCCTTGAAGCGGGCAGTGAGCGGTGTGGCCTTGCGTATGCGCCTGATGTTGACCATGCCACTGGTGAGATTGCCATACTCGGCCGAGGGTATGCCACGCACAATCTCCACGCTCTCGATGTTGTCGGTCGAGATTGTTCGCATGTCCACGCCCTTGTTGGTCATGTCGCGCTTGAACTCGGGCGAAGTGGCATCGGCCGACGAACCTGGCACATTCTGCATGTTGGCATCGCCGTTGATGGGAGCGCCATCGATCATAAACAGGGTGCCGAGCGACGAAATATTATAATCGGGGTTATCGGTCTTGCCTCCAGTGGCTCCCATCGTGCCCGTCTCGCGCAACTGAATGGTGTTCACGCTGCCCATGTTGGGGGTGTGGGAAATGTTGCCCGGCAAGAGTTCGAGCAGGTCGGTGAAACTGGTGGGCTGCAAGTGGGTCATTGCTTCGCGGTCGATGCGCGACGAACTCGTCAAACCCGTAGTTTCCTTGGCGGTAACCACCACCTCGTCGAGCAATTTGCTGTTCTCCGAGAGTGTCACATTCACGGTGGCATTGCTGTGCAACGCCACAGACTGCGTATGCTTCTCATAGCCCACATAACTCACCGTGAGCGTGTAATTGCCTTTCTTGGCACGCAACGAGTAGCGCCCGCCCACATCGGTCGACACAGCATAGCCACCAGGCGACAGCGTAACGGTGGCATAGGCGATTGCCTCGCCCGTAGCGCTATCGTGCACACTGCCTTGCAGCACACAGTCTTGCCCTCTTGCGGCAAGAGTCACCATTACAAACAATATATATAACGCGATTTGTTTCATTATCATTTAAAAAACTGGTGCAAAATTACCGACGGCAACAAGGGCGCACAATACCCTCAAAAGGTTATTTCTTGCTCTCCTTTTCACTATTTTTGGCGATTGTCCTCGGCAAAAAACGCCACTAATTTTGCCACCAAAAACAATAATCTCAAAAAACACAACAAAAATGAAAAAACATTACACCTTTTTGATGGCCCTCATCGCCTCGGCTTCATTGTCGATGGCAGCTCAAGGGCTTAGCAGCACCCAGACGCTCTGGGCAAAACAAATCGTGAACAGCGAGAGTGCCACCGTACAAAGTATGACCACTCAAGGCAGCAACATGGCACTTGCCAACGACGGTGGCCTCTTCATTGTGGGTCAGGCTGGTTCCACTTCGACCGATCAGAACATCCTCTTTGGCGACGAAGTCATCGCGCAAGGCACCAACTATGGCGGCAACAGCGCCAACCAGGGACTCGTTTTCTCTAAAATAGATGCCGACGGCACCGTGACCTGGACGCTAGCCACCACCAATGGTGAAGCAGCCAACAACGAGAGTTGGGTTGCCGCCACCCCCGACGGTGGTGCTGTGGTGTTTACCAACCTGCGCCACACCGAGGGTTACCTTAGCGACCGCGTCGCCCTGCTCGACGGCAAGGGTGTGAGCCACGAGATTGCATGGGACATTGATAGTGAACGCAACTTCCGCGGCCTCGTCTTCAAGGTTGACGCTCAGGGCGGGATTGAGTGGATGCGCGAACTGGTCATGAACACCACCGCCGATGCCGAAACCTATCCCAAGTGGTCACAGTCGAGCCGCAACATAGGCCAGGGCATCTATGCCTTCGCACTCGATGTTGACAACGAGGGCAACATCTTTGTGGGCGGGCGCATGGTTGCCGCCATGACCGTGGACGGTGTCACCATCCAACCCCATAACGTGAGCACATGGAATGGCAACGCACAGACCTCAGTGGGCAACCTCTTTATCGTGAAGCTCGACCACAAGGGCAACTACGTGAGCCACATCGTCACCGAGGGTGCCTCTACCCAAGAGAATGTGCGCGCGCTCAAGGTAGTGGGCAACAAACTCTATATGTTCGCTTGGATTCAGGGTCTGGCCGGCAGCGAATTCTCGTTGGGTGGCCAAGCCGCAACAGCCGGCAACACCAATGGCGCGTTGTGCCTGGCTGAACTCGACACCGACCTGAATGTGGAATGGCTCAAATACCATGAATCGACCGTGAGCGGCAGCGCTTGGCAAATGCCCACCATGAATGTGATAGGCGACAAAATCTACCTGATGGGTACCGCCAAATTCGGATTGAAGATAGGAGAAACCACTTACACAAATACTCCCACGAACAAGGCACGCCAGTCATGGCTCGTGCAACTCAATGCCGACAACGGCGAGGCACTGGCCTGCACCGTACTCGCCACAGGTGCCATGCAGATGCAACACGGTTTCTTTGGTGCCTATGAAGGCCAGGACGGCTCGCTCTATGCCATTGAGCGCGGCCTCACCCCTTCGACCTCGTTTGGCAGCGACCTCATTCTTTACAAGTTCAACCCCGCTACTCTCGAAATTGCCGATCAGGCTCAGCTGGCACTTGGCAGCTGCGACGGTCAGTCGCTCATTGCACACGGCACCAACCTGTATGTGATGAACCGCTGGGGTAACAAGAACGAGGCCATCAGCTTCATCAACAGCGACCTCGCCTTTGCCTACAGTGCCTTTACATGGGGCGTTTCGGCCTTCCAGGTTCCCGAGACCGCTGGTGGCGTAGAAAGCATCACCATCGAAGGCGAGAAGGATATCACCATCCAAAAACCTACTACCCTTGTGGCAACCTTGCTGCCCGCCAACATGAGCAACAGCGACATCATCTGGTCGTCGAGCAACCCCGATGTCATCAGCGTTGACGAAAATGGACTTGTGTCTCTTGCCAATCGTGCTGCCGGCAACAATGCCATCATCACAGCAACCTCGGCCGTCAATCCCAACATGAAGGCAAGCGTGAATGTTACCTTCTCGACTGCAACTGGCATCAACGACCTCAACAGTACAACCACCACCGCTGCCCGCAACAACAATGTGTACACCATCGACGGACGCATGGTGCGCGAGGGTTCGGCCTCTACACTCGGTCTGCCCGCGGGTCTCTACATTGCTGGCGGCAAAAAAGTGGTCGTGAAATAAACGAAGATATATGAAAAGATTATTTCTATCAACTACAGCTTTAGTGCTGGCGTGCAGCTTCGTGCTGCATGCCAGTTCTTTGTCACAAGTTAGCACGCATTGGGCCAAACTGCTTGACGCATGCCCGCCCGACATGGGCATCTCCATGTGCAATGACGGCAACGCGCTCTTTTACTTCTCTGTCACCGGTTCATCAGTGGGTTCGGGTAGCAGCGGATTTGAACATGAGTATGTCGACCCCACCGCCAGCATCTACTTCGACGGCCAACGCATTGCCACGGGTGCAGCCTACCTGGGCTCTGGCTTCAACAACAACTTCAGTCTGATAAAAACCGACCTCGACGGCAATTTTCAATGGACCGTCTATTCGACCAGTGCCGACATCATGTCGAACAACGGCGGCGTGGTGAGCGACGGCAACGGCGGCGTGTATGTATCATGCGTGGTGCGACACACCGACAATCTGCGCACCCAACCTTTGCGATGGGTCGATGCCACAGGGCAGGAAACCCTCATCGACTGGACACTTGCCACCGATAAAACGCCTCGCTACTATCAAGGTCTGTTGCTGCATGTCACCAGGCAGGGCACCATCGACTGGCACCGCCTCATCGAGGTGAGCAATGCCCCGCAGCCAGCGGCCAACGACAACAATGCCGATGCTACCACTACGGCTTTCTACATCCCCGCCATGACGGGCGATGGCCAAGGCAACTGCTATCTGGCCATGCGCTACTGCAACCCCGTCACAATTGAAAACACTCAGGGACAGCCTGTTACTTTCACCCCACACAACACGCAAGGTTGGACAGGTGATGCGCAGGAATCTCGCGGCGACTTACTGGTAGCCAAGTTCAATGCACAAGGTTTGCTCACTCACTCGCTCACCACAACGGGCACAGCCCTGCTCGAATCGTCGCCTGCCCTCAGCATGAGCGGCAACGACCTCATCCTGAACTTTGTGGCAACTGGCAACGGTACCGATGACATTGCGCTCGACGGTCAGTCTGTGGGACTTGCGGGCAACACCCAGGCGAGCATGGTCACGGCACGGCTCAGCAGCGACCTCCAAGTGAAGTGGCTGCAGCATTTCAAGGGCGAAATGACCAGTAACAGGGCAAGCGTGTTGCAGTATAACCAGGTGAGCATCGTGGGCAACAACTTGTGGATTACCGGTATGGGCAACTTCAAGCTGAACAATGCCGACGGCACGCAGTCGATCGAGACTGCTACAGGCAATGTGCGTGAAGGCTTCGTGATCAAGTGCGACCTGGCCGACGGTCACTGGATGAACGCCACCACAAGCCGCGCTGCGTTTCCCGATTTGAAAGCCATAACGGGTTACTTTGGCGCTTTCGAGAGTCAGGACGACAACAATGTCTACCTTTATGGCTACTCATGGAATGGAAGCGGTATTTCAATCACTGCCCTCGACCAGTCGACACTCGAGCCCGTCGAGATGCAATCAATCATCACAGGCGGAAGCATGCCCACAGCACAATGCTGCGTGGCTACAGGAGATATGCTCTACACCATGAGCCGCGGTCGCGACCAGGGCATGGAGTCGCAATATCTGCATCCCATCAACAGCACCACCACCCTATCCACCCTCGATTGGGCAGTGTGCCTTGCCGCATTTGAACTGCCTTTCAATGTCAAGGAAAATGCAGCCAGTCTCAAGGGCGATGTGAATGGCGACGGCAAGGTGAATGTGAGCGATGTGACTAAACTCATCAACATGATTCTGGGCATCATCCCCACCAACCAGGATGCAGCCGATGTGAATGCCGATGGCAAAGTGAATGTGAGCGATGTGACTGCACTCATCAATATCATTCTCGGAATCGACTGAACCACAAGCACTCATCTCACCACGCAATGCGGGACCAGACCCATGAGCCTGTCCCGCATTGTGCATATCGGCACGACACTTGCCAATAGCGGGAAGAACGCAACCACCCTATTTTTATTCTGGAATGAAAAAATGTGACACATTTGATTGCAGAAATAAGAAAAAATCGTATATTTGCCAATTACTATTGACTATTATTCCTTTTTTAACGATAAAACCAAAGCATTGTCATGAAAATATCTATAGTTGGAACCGGATATGTGGCACTGGTCACAAGCACTTGCTTCTCGGAACTGGGCGTGAATGTCACCTGTGTCGACCCCGACAGCCAGAAGATAAACCGCCTCGTCTATGGGGCCCTGCCCATCTATGAGCCAGGACTCGAGGCCATGATGAATCATAATGTGAACGACGGCCGACTCATTTTCAGTGCCGATTATGAACGGTGCTTCGACGACGCCGATGTGGTATTCTGCGCTGGCGACCCCACCCTCAATTCCGACGGCAGCACCGACCTGTCGCCCATCAAGAAGATTGCACTTGATTTTGCCAAGGGCATCAAGAAATATTCGGTGTTTGTGCTCAAAACCACCGTTCCTGCAGGCACCGCCAAGCAAATCAAGGAAATCATTGCCGAAGAGATGAACAAGCGGGCCGACAAGGTGGAATTTGATGTGGCCTCGAACCCCGACTTCCTGACCGAGGGCAACGCCATCAAAGACTTCATGAAACCCGACCGCATCGTCATCGGTGTCGAGAACGAGCGTGCCAAGGAGGTGCTCACCCGCCTGTATCGCCCCATCCTGCTGCGCAACAACACCGTGATTTTCACCGACACATCGACTGCCGAAATGATCAAATATGCAGCCACCTGCATGCTTGCCACCCGCATCAGCCTCATGAACGAGATTGCCAACTTCTGCGAAGTGGTGGGCGCCGACGCTAATGTGGTGCGCCATGGCGTGGGTACCGACAGCCGTATCGGGCCCAAGTACATCTACCCCGGTTGCGGCTATGGCGGCACACTCTTCTCGCAGGACATACGCGACCTCATCAACATTGCCGATGTGAACGACTTCAACATGGATGTGCTGCGCGCCGTTGACCATGTGAACATCAACCAGAAACGCGTACTCTTCGAGAAACTCTACCGCTACTTTGGCGGTCAACTCAAAGGCAAGACCGTGGCACTGTGGGGACTCTCGTTTAAACCCGAGACCGACGACATGAGCGAAGGCCCTGCCATCGTCACCCTCGACCTGCTGCTCAAGGCCGGTTGCAAGGTGCGCGTCTACGACCCCGTGACCATGAACACCGCCAAACTGCGCTGGAACGACATCTACTGCGGTGTTGACATGTACGATGCCGTGAAAGGTGCCGATGCCCTGCTGCTCATCACCGAGTGGCGCCAGTTCCATCTGCCAGCCTGGAACCAGATCAAGGAAATCATGAAAACGCCGCTCGTCATTGATGGACGCAACATCTATGACCGCCGCGAACTCGAAGAAATGGGATTTGAATACCGCTGCATTGGCGTATGATTGTCTTCTTTTCTTAATTGACCACTTTTTATGGATAACCAGCCCATACCGAACATACCACTCCCGCAACAGCAGCCACCGCTGCCGCAGCAAACCAAGGAGCAGGACACCAACCGCAAACTCAAGCGATGGAACATCATCATCGGCATCATCGATGTGATTCTGTTGCTGCTGCTCATCTTTTGGCCTAAACAGTGCAATCGCGACGATATCGACGCTGCGGTCGAGCAGGCAGGAGGCAACACCGGATACATGGGTATGAAACTCGTGTGGAACGATGATGGGCAACACATCAATGTCGACTTCGATGCCCATGCCCATGAACCCAACGGCGAGCACATCTACTACATGCGGCACAACCACAACAAAGGCGGTGCGCCAACGGCTTTGGGCGGATACCTCGATGTTGACATGCTTCACAACCACTTAGGCACCTGTGCCGAGAACATCCTGTGGCCCAGCAAGGAGAAACTGGCCGACGGCGTATACCATTTCTCGGTCTACAATTTCATAGAACCCGGGTATGACAGGATCTATGACCAGCACAACCGTGGTTTCAAGGCAAAAATCTATGTTGGCAACAAATCGTTTACCTACAATGTCAGCCAAGATGTCCCCAGAGAGCAGTATGTGAAGATTGCCGATGTTACAATAAGCAATGGCGAACTGGCTGACATCAAGCACTACATCACACCACAATAAGTATTATTAAAATCTCGACTCAAATTGGACACTCCTAACACACCACAGCAACAGTCACCCTTGAACCAGCAGAGGAAAGACCCCAACCGCAAACTCAAGATGTGGAACATCATAGTCGGTATCATCGACCTTGTGTTGCTACTGCTGCTCATCTTCTGGCCCAAGCAGTGTGGCGACACGGTAACCACACCCGCGCCCGAACCGCTACCCGAACCTATCGACACCACTGCTGTTGATACCACCACTGTTGCCCGAGATCTTGAAGACCGTATCGACACGGCAAGAGTAGAGGCTGGCGGAGAAACCGGACAAATGGGCATGACGCTCATGTGGAACGAGGGCACACAACATTATGATGTTGACTTTGATGCCCATGCCATTGAACCCACTGGCGATGAGATATGCTATAAATTTCACAATATCGACAAGGGGCAAAACCCGACCCGACTGGGCGGAAAAATCGATGTGGACATGATCAAGCAGCCTGGAACGAGAGTCGAGAACATCTTGTGGCCAAGCATGGAGCAACTTGTCGATGGCGTGTACCGTTTCTTTGTCGTGAATTACAACGGAGAAGACAACAATGGCTTTGATGTGAAAATCTATGTTGGCAACAAGTCATATATCTACAAATACACCCGCCCCACCGCCGAAGACGAAAAGGTGAAAGTTGCCGATGTGACCATACAGGACCATAAGTTAAAAGCGGTCCATCACTACATTCAGCCCACACAGCAGCAATAGCCACTGCTAACACATGCGACAAAATACAACAAGTGCCACTCCAGTCAGGGGTGGCACTTGTGATATCATGGAATACGAGATTGTTCCTGACAGGGCATTATACCGAGAGGCGATGCAGGGTGTTGAGCAGTTCGCGGTCGATGGGCTTATTGTTCTTGATGGCCTTGGAGAAGGGCACATACACAATCTCATCGTTCGAGTCGCCAATCATCACATTGCGCTGTCCCTCGAGCAGAGCATCGACGGCTGCCGCGCCCATGCGTGAGGCCAGAATGCGGTCTAGTGCCGTGGGCGAACCGCCACGCTGCAGATGACCCAGGATGGTGACACGCACATCGTACTGCGGATACTCCTTGCGCACGCGTTCGGCAAGGCCCATAGCGCCGCCTGTGATGGGGCTCTCGGCCACCAGCACTATCGACGAATTCTTGCTCTTGCGGAAACCGCTCTCGATGAGTTCGGCAAGTTGGTCAACCTCGGTCGAGATTTCAGGAATGATGGCAGCCTCGGCACCGCTGGCAATGGCGCCGTTCAACGCCAGGAAGCCGGCATTGCGGCCCATCACCTCGATGAAGAAGAGGCGCTCGTGCGAGGTGGCCGTGTCGCGAATGCGGTCGACACACCACATGATGGTGTTCAGCGCTGTGTCGTAGCCTATGGTGTGGTCGGTGCCATACAGGTCGTTGTCGATGGTGCCAGGCAGACCTATAACGGGCACATCATACTCGCTGGCAAAACTCCTTGCACCGGTAAGCGAACCGTCGCCGCCAATCACCACCAGCGCGTCGATGTCGTGCTTGCGCATGTTCTTGAAGGCCTGTTCCTGCCCTTCGGGAGTCTTGAACTCCTTGCAGCGAGCACTTTTCAGGATGGTGCCGCCATGATGCACAATGTTCGACACATTCTGGGTCTTGAAATCCACAATTTCATCGTCGATAAGACCCTTGTAGCCGCGGTAAATGCCTTTCACCTTGAAACCGCTGTAGATGGCCGAACGCGTGATGGCGCGGATTGCCGCATTCATGCCGGGGGCATCGCCGCCCGATGTGAGAATGCCTATTGTCTTGATTGCTGCCATTGTATTAAGTAGTTATGTTTGGTTATTATCTTGCAAATATAATCATTTTTTCAATAATTATGCATATGGGTGCACATTATTTCACGGCGGTATAGATGCTGCAGGTGCCCATCGTAAGGCTCACGCAGCGGCAATGCTTGAAACCTGCATCGCGCATGAGCTGCAGCATGTCGTCGCCTTGCGGCACGGCGGCAATGCTTTGCGGCAAGTAGCGGTAAGCACTCTTGTCGCCGCTCTTGAGCGACCCTATCGAGGGGATGATGTGCAGCGTGTACAGGTCATAGAACCAACGCTCCACACGGTTGCGCGGCGTGGAGAGCTCCACCACACACAGCACCCCACCCTCGCCCAGCACGCGATACATCTCTTTGTAGCCCTGGTCGATATGCTCAAAGTTGCGCACCCCAAAGGCGACCGTCACGGCATCGAAACTGCCGTCGGCAAAGCGCATGCTCAGGCAGTCGCCCTGCTCAAAGCTGATTTTGTCGGCAAGTTGCTTGTCGGCCACCTTTTTGCGCGCCACCTCGAGCATACCCTCGCTCAAGTCGATGCCCACAATGGCCGAGGGCTTGAGTTTCTTGTAGAGCTGAATGGCAAAGTCGCCGGTGCCGGTTGCCACATCGAGCAAGCGCTTGGGCTTGTGTTTTGCCACTCTGAGGCACGCCACTCGGCGCCACCACTTGTCAATGCCCATAGTCATGGCATGGTTCATGAAGTCGTAGGCAGGCGCGATGCTGTCGAACATCTCCCGCACCTGCTCGGTCTTGCCCCCTTGTTCGCTATAGGGCTTGATTTGCTCCACACGCTCCGCCTTCTCGCTCATCACTGATTACCGACAACTGACAACTGATATCTGATAACTGATATCTGATTACTTATTCTCCGCAATCCACTTGCTCACATTCGCCTCGATGCGGGCATTCAGGTCGGCATCCAGGTTACGCTCAAACTTCTCGCCGGTGATTTCCTCGTAGAGTTCAATGTAGCGCTGTGCCACCGTCTCGCAATACTCGTCGGTCATCTCGGGCACTTGCTGGCCTTCCTTGCCCATAAAGTCGTGCTCAATGAGCCACTGGCGCACAAACTCCTTGGAGAGTTGCTTCTGGGGCTCGCCTTTCTCGAAACGCTCCTCAAAGCCGTCGGCATAGAAATAGCGCGACGAGTCGGGCGTGTGAATCTCGTCCATGAGAATCACCTCGCCATTGTATTTGCCAAACTCATATTTGGTGTCGACCAGGATGAGGCCCTTCTTGGCGGCAATCTCGGTGCCGCGGGCAAACAGGGCGCGGGTGTAGCGCTCCATCACCTCATAGTCCTCGGGTGAGGCAAGGCCTTGTGCCAGAATTTCTTCCTTCGAGATGTTCTCGTCGTGACCAGCCTCGGCCTTGGTGGTGGGCGTGATGATAGGCTCGGAGAAACGCTCATTCTCGCGCATGCCGTCGGGCAGTTTCACGCCACACAGTTCGCGACAGCCGTTCTTGTACTCGCGCCAGGCACTGCCAGTAAGATAACCGCGAATAATCATCTCCAGCGGGAATGGCTCGCAACGGCGGCCCACAGTAACCATCGGGTCGGGAGTGGCCAGTTTCCAGTTAGGCACGATGTCGGCAGTGGCATCCAGAAACTTAGCAGCAATCTGGTTGAGCACCTGACCCTTCGAGGGTATGCCCTTGGGCAGAATCACATCGAAGGCCGAGATGCGGTCGGTAGCCACCATCACCAGCAGGTCGTTGCCTAAAAAATACACATCACGAACTTTGCCGTGATAAACTTTCTCTTGTCCATCAAACTGATAATCAGTGCGAACCAAAGTATTTCCCATATTCCTTTATATTTTTACGATTTGTTGATCTAAAAAACTATGCAAATTTAGCAAACTTTGTCCACATAACCCCCGCCCACATTAAAAATCTACACATAAATCTCATTTCTTTATGCTGGACTGGTTCTTATGCAACACTGAAGGCACGATGAAACTCACGCAATAGAAGCATAATTGACAACCAATTGTATTTTTATTTGTGACAATTGCTCCTCTCACAGAGCAAATAGCATGCAACCACAATGGCACACCCTACTGAACAGACACAAAGTGGCATTAGATTTTAACATGAAACAACTTTATTAGTAACAACCTTGTTAGTAACAACCCTATTAGTAATAACTTTATTAGTAATAAACTTGTTAGTTACAAATTTATTTCATATCTTTGCAACATAATTAATCAAAACAGGCACTACTATTATGGCATCAGTTAATCCTTTTTTATTTGGTAAAGCGGTCGTGGGCGACTATTTCACCGACCGGCAGGAAGACGCTAAACGACTGACTTCCAATCTAACGCATGGAATAAACACCATCATCATTTCACCGCGCCGATGGGGGAAAACCTCATTGGTAAAAAAGGTCATATCTGAGTTTGACCATAGTAGCATCAAACCTATTTTCATCGATATTTTTCAGTGCAAATCGGAGTATGAGTTTTATCATGCCTTCGCCGACGCTGTCATCAAGCAGACTTCATCGAAGATTGATGAATGGGTTGAGATGGCAAAACAATTTTTGTCACGCATTTCACCCAAATTCTCGTTTGGTCCAGACCCGATGAATGATTTCACCGTCTTTTTTGACTGGAATCCCAAAGATGAGATTGATGCAGATATACTGGATTTACCCGAAAAAATTGCACAGCGCAACAATATTAAGATTGTGATATGTCTCGATGAGTTTCAGCAAATAGCCGACTTCGCTCATTCGGAATCATTTCAAAAGAAGTTGCGCTCGGTGTGGCAACACCAGCAAAATGTAACATATTGCATGTTTGGGAGCAAAAAGCACTTGATGGAAAACTTCTTCAACCACAAGAGCATGCCATTCTACAAATTTGGTGATATGATGTTCTTGAAAAAGATACCCACCAATGAGTGGATATCGTTCATCAGTGACAAATTCACCGAAACTGGAAAAAAGATCTCCCCCAAACAAATAACAAGGATTTGTGATGTGACCGAGAATCAGTCTTCGTATGTACAACACTTATCATGGATTGTGTGGTATAAATCAGGTAAAACTGTAACTGAAGAGGATATAGAACAGTCAATTGATGACTTGCTCGAGCAGAACAAAGTATTTTTCCAGCGCGAAGTTGAGCAACTCACCGAATTGCAGATGAATTTTCTCAGGGCCCTCGCCAACAATATAACCACGGGGTTCAGCAGCAAAGAGGTCATCAGAAAATATCGGCTCGAATCATCGGCCAATGTCAATGCTATAAAAAAAGCATTGATAAAGAAAGACATTATCGATGTTGACGGACAGCGCATATCATTCAACGACGCACTATTTCGCCTTTGGATTCAGCGCCAGCAATTCTTTGATTAACCCCCTTGCCTGGTGAGTAAGGGATTGACACAACAAAAGGGGTTGCTCACATGTGCTGGGCAGTCCCTTTCAGTTAGCAGTTAGCAGTTGTCAGTTAGCAGTTATCAGTTGACAGTCATCAGTCATCAGATTTCTAGCCTATCTTGCCATTCTAGCACATCTAGCCTATATAGAGCGGCCAGAAGGACAACCAGTCCTCCCCTTTCAGGGGGCTAGGGGGCTCTCAACCCTAAACCCTCAACTCTAAACCCTAAACTCTCAACCCTCAACCAATCAGCTGTTCATGATGATGTCGATAAGGGCGGTGATGTCGCGCACATCGATTTCGCCGTCTTCGCTCACATCGGCAGCGGCACTTGTGCCCGAATTCATGATGATGTCGATAAGGGCGGTGATGTCGCGCACATCCACCTCGCCATCTTCGTTCACATCACCCCTGAGCACAGCCGTGGGGTCAAATCCCAGTTGCTGATCCATCCATGTGAGGCGGTTATGAATCCATGACTTGAGGTGGCTCACCTCGTCGTTGTAGTTCTGAGCAACATACTGGTTGGGCCACACATACTGTCCCCAGCGGGGCCATGCCTGGCTGTTGCGTGACTCGGCACCCTGTGCCGTGAGCATAGTAGCCATCGAGTCGATGGTAGCTATCAGGCGGTCTTCGCGGAAGTTGGTGCGGCGATACTGTGCCCAACGCGACTTGAGCAAATTGGTGTAATAGGGATCTTGGTTGAGCTTATACCACCAGAAAGGAATCAGCTGAGTGTCACCACTATTATAGAGCACATTGTTGTTTTGCCAAACCCAAGTGTTGGTATACCAGCCGTTGTAGTAGTCAGAGTTGCCGTAACCCAGGTTGAAGTCCCACAGAACCAGTCTGAAACGCGGGTCAACGCTGTCGTTCCACTTATACATCTTGGTGCTCAAGCGATAGCCATCGACATTGTGCGCAAACTCCTGAGCCAGCTGATAGTCGACAAACGAGAGTTCATCGAGATACTGGCGATAGCCCTGTTCGGGATCGGCGAAGTTGCTGGCATTGAGCGCGCCTTCCATCTGATCGATACGGCCGTGGATATAGTTGAGCTGCTCCTCGGTCATCTCCTCATAGTCGGGCGACTTGTACTGGTAGTAAATATAACGGTTGTTATAGGAATAGCCAGTGTTGCTCACGGGGTGATACTTCGACACATAGGTCACCTCGTCGTTGCGGTCCACCTCTACCAGATAACCGCCAGTGAGCGAGTCGCCTTGAACACCAGGGTCTTCCAGATTCAGGCGGTTCTTGCCCTTGCTCACCGTCTCGATCATGATGTACACACCATAGTAGGTGCCATCGAGAAACACTTCGCAATACTTGCCGTGAGGCGTAAAGCCCATCCAACGCCGCGACAGTTCGAAGGCGAGCAGGTCGCGCATCATGCTCTTGTCGCTGTAGGGTGCCAGCAAGGCCCAGTCGTTGTCCTTGGCCATGCCCATGATTTTCACTTTCACCTTCTTGCCGCCTTCCTCGAGGGGTTTGTCGAGCGGGCGGAACGAGTATGGTTTCTTGTCGCTCATTGTAAACGACGAGTTGCCGCGATAACGCAAAGCAATATAGCCCTCGTAGTCAATGGTCTGGCCGGGATGTGCCACAGTGTCGGCATAGTTGAGCTGGCCCTCGCCATTGTCGATGATCTTCATGCGGGCGGTGATACGGTTTTCGCGATCAATCTCTTGTCCATTCACCTCAATCCACACGATGGGCAGATTGGTTTGAGTGAGGTTCACATACTGGTTGTCGGGCGGATAATTCCACCACGAAGTGCTCCGTGGGTTAGCATTCTTCTTGACCTTTTGAGTCGCCATCTTACCGGGCTCGTTGTGGTAATAGATGCCCTGGTCTTGAGCACTGGCTGCGCTGCTCATCATCAAGAGAGCCGTAGTTGCGATTAAAAAAGTAAATTTTTTCATTATAGACTGTAATTTTTAAGAAAAACATACATGTTAATAGAACACATTCTTGAATATTGCGTTTTGCATTGAGCAAAAAGGGATTATAGCGACACCTCGCCGCACAGGTCACTGTTGAAGTAGCGCTTCACACCCGCAGGCGACAGACCAAGACCAAACAGATACATCAGCTTGGTGATGGCCGCCTCGCTGGTCATGTCGTGGCCACTCACAACACCGGCATTCGCCAGGCAGTTGCCAGTCTCATAGAGTTCGTCGTGCACGCCGCCGTTGGGGCACTGCGTGACATTCACGATGACCACGCCGCGGTCGGTTGCCTCACGAATGAGCGAAGTGAACCACGGTTCGCTGGGGCTATTGCCCGCGCCATAGGTCTTGAGCACGATGCCCTTGATGTCGGGCGTGTTGAGCAGGTATTTGAGCGTTGACGGGGTGATGCCAGGGTGCAATTCCAGGAACATCACATTGGGGTCCATGTTGTAGCGCACCTTGAGCGGCCGTTTCGATGGCAAGCGATAGAGCATCTCCTTGAAATACTTGATGTCGAGGCCAATGCGCGCCAGTTCGGGATAATTGTTGCTCATGAAAGCGTTAAAATTGTTGGCGCTCATCTTGGTGCTGCGGTTGCCACGCCACAGGTGATTCTCAAAGAGAATGGCCACCTCCTGCACCATAGCCTCGCCGGTTCGCTTGTCGATCTCGGCAGCCACCTGTAGGGCGGTGATGAGATTCTCATCGCCATCGGTGCGCACCTCGCCAATGGGCAGCTGCGAACCGGTGATGATGACCGGCTTACTCAGATTCTCGAGCATGAAACTGAGTGCCGATGCAGTGAACGCCATGGTATCGGTGCCATGCAGCACCACAAAACCGTCGTATTCATCATAGTTGTCTTCGATGGCCTTGGCGATGTCGGCCCAGTGCTGCGGATTCATGTTCGAACTGTCGATGGGCGGGTCGAACTGTATGTTGTCGATGTCATACTCCAGTTTTTTCACACGGGGCACATTCTCCATCAGGTGCGAGAAATCGAAGGGCTGCAGCGCATTAGTTTCGGGATTCTCGATCATGCCAATGGTACCACCGGTGTAGATGATGAGGATTTTAGGTCTATGGTCTTTCATTGCTATTTGTATTTAATATTGGTTTCAACTTAATTAGGCCGCATCTTTCTCAGCAGGTTGCGGAGCAACTGTTGGCACTGGTTCCTGTTGCTTTTCGGGCTTTTTTACCTCGGGCTTGGGCGCATCTTTTTTGGTCTCGGTTTTCTTGACCTCGGGGGTCTTGGCCGCCTTGTCGCGCGTAACGATGCTGGTGTTGCACTTCACCGGCTTACCCGAAAGCGCCTGATCGAAGAACTTGAGATGCTTGTCGAGCGACTCCACCCAGTACTGCCAGCTGTGCTGCCCGGCACGGATGGTGAAATCGTGGGCAATGCCCTTGGCTTCGAGTGCCTGGTGCAGTGCCATGTTCACTTCAAAGAAGAAGTCGCGGTCGCCGCAATCGATGATGATGTTCTGCCCAGCCTTGAGCGTGGGCACCAGGCTCGCTACCGAGTGGGTGGCCCAAACGCCCTTCGCCGAGGCATACTTGCCCAGCCGCTTGTCGATGTTCCAGCGGTCGGGGAACTTGGTAATGTCGACACCACCGCTCATGCTGCCGCAATGCTTGAACACATCGGGATGACGCCATGCCAGCCACAGTGCCCCGTGGCCGCCCATGCTCAAGCCCGTGACGGCGCGCTTGTCGGCCTTGGCTATGGTGCGATAGTGAATGTCCATATAGTCGACCAGTTCTTTCGACACATAGGTCTCAAACTGCATCTTGGGGTCGATGGGTGAGTCGAAGTACCAGCTGTCCTGCCCGTCGGGGCACACGATGATGATGCCATGCTGCGTGGCCTTCTGCTTCAAGTTGACATGATTGGACCATGCCATATAGTTGTCATCGGCGCCATGCAGCAGGTAGAGCACCGGATAGCGCTCTGCCCCACCTTTCAGGTACTGTTCGGGCACAAACACCATGTTGGTGATAGCGCGCCCCATCTTGGCACTTGGCACCTCGACGGTGTCTTGCTGCTCAGTTACCTGCACAAGGCTGTCGTTATTGACAGTTTCAGCCTGTTGTGATGCGCTCACCGAGGGCGAAACGCTTGCTGGAGTATCGCTGCCCGCTTGCTTGCGGCAACCTGCCACGAGCAACGCCACGAGCGTCAATGATATGAACCACCCTTGTTTCATGGTTTCATGTTTTTATAGCCTTTCTGGAATGCCTTTTCGAAGAACACCAGCTGGTAGTCGAGCGAGTTCACCCAATAGTTCCATGAGTGCTTGCCCGGCCTGATGATGAAATCGTGCGGAATCTTGTGCGCGAGCAGGGCCTGATGCAGGTCGAGATTCACCTGATAGAAGAAGTCGCTGTAACCATCGTCGATGATGATGTTCTGACCTGCCTTGAGCGTGGGCACCAGGTTGATGACAGCGTGGTCGGCCCAGCGCTTCTTGTTGGTCTCGTACTTGCCCAGTCGCTTGTCGAGTTTCCAGCGATTAGGAAACTTGGTGATGTCGACGCCGCCACTCATACTGCCGCAGGAGCCGAACACATCGGGATGACGGAAACCCAGCCACAGTCCACCGTGTCCGCCCATGCTCAGGCCAGTGATGGCGCGCATGTGAGGCGAATCGTAGGTGCGGTAGTGCTCGTCGATGTAGGCCACCAGTTCCTTGGAAACATAGGTCTCGAACTGCATCTTGGGGTCGACGGGCGAGTCGAAGTACCAGCTGTCCTGACCGTCGGGGCACACGATTATCATGCCGTGCTTGGTGGCAAGGGCATCCAGGTTGGTCTTTTTCGACCAGTCGCTATAGCAACCGTCGGCGCCGTGCAGCAGGTAAAGCACGGGGTAACGCCTGTCTTGGTCGCCCACAAGATATTGTTCGGGCACAATCACCACATTCTTGATGTTGCGGCCCATCTTGGCGCTCATCACCTTCACGGTATCGGCTTGTGCCGTCTCTTCGGCAACCGATGTGAGCACATCGTCCTGCGCCTGGGCGCTCCATGCGCCTGCACACAGCAAGGTCATGCACAGCACCAATAGTTTCAAGTAGTCTTTCATTTTATATTTCATCGTTTCTTCGTTTTATCGTTTGCTTTTAAAAAACTCGGTCATGAGCGAGGCACATTCCTCGGCCAGCACACTACCCTCGACCACCGTCTTCTTGTGGAAGGGCTTGTCGCAGTAGATGTGATAGCCCCGTTTGGGATCGTCGCAGCCATACACCACCCGCGCTATCTGGCTCCAGCCCAGCGCACCGGCGCACATGAGGCAGGGCTCTACCGTGACATAGAGCGTGCAGTCGGGCAGATATTTGCCGCCCAGATAGGATGCCGCCGCCGTGATAGCCTGCATCTCGGCATGCGCCGTGACATCGGTGAGCGTCTGCGTCAGGTTGTGGCCGCGTGCTATGATGCGCCCATGACTCACAATCACGGCACCAATGGGCACCTCGTCGCGCTCGAGTGCCTTGTGGGCCTCGTCGAGTGCCTGACGCATATATTTCTCGTCATCAACGGTTATCATAAGAACACCTTTTTCACATAGTTACCCACTCGCACAATATAGACACGGTTACGCGGCAAGCCGGGAATCTCGCCTTTCACAGTGGGTCGCTGGTAGTAGAGCATGCCATAGATGTCGTACACCTCGGTCCAAGTGCCGTAGTTGTCGCCTTTGATATAAATCACCCCATTGTAGGCATACACCATGGGGTCGGTCCACTGCTGCGTCATGTCCTCGACTGCGGTAGCCTGCGGTGCCAGGGCTGTGTATTCAACCGGAGCGTCGTCATAGCCCATGAGCACAGTGGGCACTATCTCATATTGCTCGCGATACCGCGGCTTGTCGAAGTAGTAGTCGCTGGCGGCAGTGACAGCCATCAGGTCGCCAAAACCGTCATAAATCTTGTAGGCCACATGGTTGCCCAGTCCCACGCGCAGCCACGAGTCGGCAAAGTCTTCACTCTCAAGCAACATGGGCACCGATATATCCTCATTGAGATACACCGCAAAGGCATCGGGGTCGCCCCACGCTTCGTCGGCCTCATAGAGGTCGCGGGCATCGGCATCGGGCACCACCAGGTCCACATTCCAGATGCCGGTCATGCTCACATCGCCTGTAACCACGGGAGGTTCGGCGGCAGCACAATACACCTCGTAGAGGTTGAAGCAACCGTCAAAGGCACTGGCGTCGATTTCCTTCATGGTCGAGGGCAATATCACCGTGTGCAGCTGAACACACCAGTCAAAGGCATTCTCGCCCACGCGTTCCACGCCCTCGGGCAACACAACATCGACCACCGAGGTTCCGGCCAGCGCATAGGGCGCCAGTTCGGTGAGATGCAGAGGCAAGGTGATGTCGGTGAGTTCCTCGTCGAGGGCAAAAGCCGCCACGCCGATGCGCCTCACCGTGTTGGGCAACTGGATGCGAGTGGCATGACTCAGCCAAAAAGCACTGTCGCCTATTGCCACCACCTCGTAGTTGTCGCCCTCATAGTACACCCGTTCGGGAATGATGTAGACACCTTCATAGTCGGGAACATCCATTCCCCACACGGGTGCTACCTCGACCTGCGGCACCGGAGCGTCGTCGAGCGTCTGATAGCAGAGCCCTCCGCTATAGAACACATCGGCACGCGCCATCGTCACCGCTGCAAGAATCGATATAATCGTTAAAAGTTTTTTATACATAGTTTTGTCATTATTCTCTGTAATACACCCTTTTCACACGAGGCGAGATGCTGGTGAGCACTTCATAGGGAATGGTGCCGCGAGCCTCGCTCATCCTCTCGATAGGAACATGATGCCCGAAGATTTCGACACGGTCGCCCAAAGCACACGGCACATCGGTCACATCTATCATCACCGCATCCATGCACACCGTGCCCACCGTGGGGCACAGGTGACCGTTAAGCCACACGCTGATGTTGCCGTTGCCGCAATGGCGGTCGAGACCGTCGGCATAGCCTATGGTGAGCGTGGCAATGCGGGAGTCGCGTGTGAGCACGCCCCGTCGGCCATAACCCACGGTAGCGCCTGCGGGCAAATCTCTGATGGCTATCACCACCGAACGCAGCGTGGCCACCGGCTGCAGCGCGTCTTCGCGTCCGTCGAACACGGTCTTCACGCCATAGAGTCCGATGCCAATGCGTACCATGTCGTACTGGTACTCGGGGAAGCGCACAATGCCGCTCGTGTTGAGCACATGCCGCAAAATCTTGTAGTCGAACGCAGCCTGCAATATATCGGCACACTCAACATAGTAACGGTTCTGTGCATGCGTGTATTCGTCCTCGCTGGGCTCATCGGCCACACACAGGTGCGTGAACACCGAGGCAGGCCGAATCACCGTCTGCCCCTGCAGCAACTCAATGAGTTCGGGCAGTTGCTCCTTCCTGAAACCCAGGCGGTGCATGCCGCTGTCGATCTTGATGTGCACAGGGTGATTCTTGGCGCCATATTTCGCGCCCTCCTTGATGAGTTCGCGGCACTCCTCAAGTCCGTAAACCTCAGGTTCCAGCCTGAAGGTGAACATCGACTTGTAGTTCACCACCGACGGGTTGAGCACAATGATGGGCATCGTGATGCCCGCCTTGCGCAGGTCAACGCCCTCGTCCTGCACTGCTACTGCCAGATAGTCGGCACCGCGGTCTTGCAGCGTTTTAGCAATTTCGTAGGAGCCCGTGCCATAGCCCGACGCCTTCACCATGCCTACCGTCTTGGTTGTGGGTTTGATGAGCGACTTGAAGAACTTGAAGTTGTGCGCCAGTGCGCTCAGGTCCACCTCCTCCACAGTCATGTGCTGCTTGGCCTCGAGCATGTCGAGTATCTGCTCGAAATGGAACATGGGCGACCCTTTCACCAAGATGGTCTCATCCTCAAAATCGCCTTGCGACATGTGGTCGAGGAAATCGTCGGTCGACTCGAAGAAGCGCGTTTCCATGCCTGTAAAGTAGCGGCTAAAGGCCATCATCTGGCTGCCCACGCCTATGAAGCGGTCGATGTGCTTGCTGCGCAGCCACTCGCTCACCCTGATGTAGAGTTCCTCTGCGCTGAACGACTCTTGCGTCAGGTCGCTCAGTATCACCGTGCGGGTCTGGTGCACCGACCGGCGCGCCATGAAGTCGATGGCGGGCGTGAGCGAGTTGTAGTCGCTGGGATAGCCGTCGGCTATCACGGTGCAGTTGTTGATGCCCTCAATCACATTGATGCGAGTGCCTACCGGGGTGAGCCGTGCCATGCGTTCACTGATGACCTCGGGATCTACCTTCAAATAGAGCAGAATGGCCAGACAGGTAATCACATTCTCAAGGTCGCGATAGCCAGTAAACGACACCTCGATGCTATGGTGCTCGCCGTTGTAGGTATAGTCAATCAGGCTCTTCTCGTCGTGGCGAGTGATGTTGCTCACATAGAGTTCGTGCGAGGGGGTGTGCTGCGACCATGCCACCTCTTGCGCCACCTCCACATCGAGCAGCGGCTTGATGGCCTGCGTCACCAGCGGATCATCGGCACAATAGACGATGCAATCGCAATTATACAGGATTTTCGCCTTCTCCTGCGCCTTTTGACGCATCGACGAGAATCCCTCGTTGTGCTCGCTGCCAATGTTGGTGATCACGCCAATCGTGGGGCGTATCATCGCCTGCAGGTTGGCCATCTCGCCTGTGGTAGAGATGCCTGCCTCGATAATGGCAAGCGTGGTGCTCTCGTCGATGTCCCACAGCGAGAGTGGCACGCCTATCTGCGAGTTGTAGCTGCGTGGTGAACGCATCACATGGTAATCGTCCTTGAGCAGTTCATAGAGCCACTCTTTCACCGTGGTCTTGCCGCGGCTGCCTGTCATGCCAATCACCGGTATCCTGAAACGGCGGCGATGATACATGGCAATGTTTTGCAACGCCTCGAGCGTGTTGGGAACAACCAGCAGATTGGCATCGCGCAGGTGTCCCAGTCCCTCTTCGCTCTCCACCACAAAGTTGCGCACGCCCTGTGCATAGAGCGGAAGTACATAGCGGTGACCATCGTTGTTTTGAGTGCGCAGGGCAAAAAAGAGGGTTTCGCACGGCTCGCCCAGCGAACGCGAATCGGTGAGTAAATAACTCACCATCGCCTTCTTGTTGGCGAGGCGTCCTGGCGCTATGTCCAGTATCTGGGCTATTTCTTTGATTGAGTATTTCATGAGTCAGAGAGCATATTCTTAATTTCTTTCACTTCAGCGATATAGGGATACTCGTTTACCAGGTTGCGCACCACCGCCACCGTGTCGTCGTGGAAGCGCGACACCACATCGCGGTTGCCGCTCATGGGCCGGTGCTGCAAGCGTTTCATCACGCGCTCGCAACGCGCAATGGCCTGAATCGACGGGTCGTCGAAGTAGGTGGCGCGAAACGCCTGCCAAATGTATTCTACTGCCACCTCCGAGGGGTGCACCATGTCGGTTGAGTAGAAGCGGTAGTCGCGCAAGTCATCCATCATGATTTCGAACGAGGGGAAGTAACCCGTGAAATCGGGATACTGCTTCATCACCTTGTCAATTGCCACACGCAGCACAGCTTTGCTCAGCGAGTTCAGTTCCAGCCCGTCGGCAATGTGACGGATGGGGCTCACCGTGAACAGGATGTACAGGCCTGGGTTGAATGCGTGCAGTTGCTCAACCATGCCCTTGAGAGCGTCGGTTACCTCATCTACGCTTGCCATCTCGCGGGTGAACTTGTGTTGAGGCACCTTGTGGCAGTTGTTCACCACCTCGCCTGTGGCAGCAAGCCGGTAAACGATGGCTGTGCCCAGCGTCACGACGAGCGTGTTGCTGCGCTGCAAGTGGTCGTGCCCTTGCATGATGCGCTCGTTCATGCGTTCGAGCGTGGCGGACTTGTCGGGCAACGAGTAGCGTGAGTGAAAATTGAAGCTGTTCCACACACCACCTCCCTGAAACAGGTCCATGCCCCGCTCAGGGACGGCGTCCACAAGCCGCTGCACACAACTGGCCATGCTCAGCGGGTTATAGATGGTGCCGAAGGGGTTGATTTCCACATTCATCATTGCCCCGCGCAACTTGGCGCCAATGTTCTCGGTAAAGCACGAGCCCAGCATGGTCATCACATCGCTGTGGTGCATGATGCCCAGATTCTCGGGAGTCCTTATGGCGGTTCTGAATTCCATTGTTATCGTCTATTATCACTTTTAACTAGCAAATATAGATATAATTCTTGAATTGATTACAAGGTAAGCGGTTGTCCCACCAGGCGCGCATCTCTTTGTTTTTCAGTTTTTTCACCTGCTGTTTGAGCCATGATGCAAAGTCGGCATCACTGTCAAGGTTGTCGCTTAATGCCGTAGAACAGTGAACCTTGCCGTGGTTCTCGTGGAACCATTCAAGCCACTGCTGGGGATCACGGTACATGAGTCGCTCCAGCCACAGCGTGGTGTGATTCTTCAAATTCTGGAATGTGGTTTTCGTTTTTTCATTCTCATCCCTGACAAGCATAGCATCTGCTATGGCGTAGGCTTCTTCAATGGCTTGAGGCTCATTTCCAACACTTAGCGGACGGCAATACATTGTGATAAAACTCGTGAAATCAGTATTAATCGTTTTACATTCGTCGCTCTCCAGTCGAGTAATTCTCTCTTTTTCGCCAGGCAAGTGGGTTCTAGGTTTTGTGATAGTCATGGAATACCAAAGCGATTTTTGCATGGTCATCTTCCCATTATTATCAACCGTGTACGGTAAGGTCCACTTACCTTCTTCGGTTTGCCTAAAACTATCGGGAAAATCTATCACAGTTTGGTAATTGCGAGTCACCACAAACCCAGTGGCGGTGCGTTCTACTGTAGCATAGCGATCCCAAATCCGATAGTCACAGTTCGAGTACTTAAAGGGCGCACTCAGGCAAGAAACATCGCCCTCGACCACCGCCAAAACTGCATCGATGATGCCTTCATCGTGCTCATAGGTAGCCACATAGCGTTCCATAGCTCGTTTGGTTTCCAGGTACTCAACCTTGAGCAAGACCATCACATAGTTGGGGTTATTATCCAGCACTTTAGCCTCGAGCCTCACCTCGCCCCTGTCGAAGTAGGGATAGCACACCACACCCTGCATGAGTCTGGGCAACGATTCTTTGGTCAATGCCAATTTGCCGTTCATGCCCTCCAGGTTCATGCCATTGATTTTATAATGCTCCACAGGAGGTCGGACTTGAGCGCTGGCCATTAGTGTCATGAAAGCCGCCATAAAAAATAAAGTTAGTTTTTTCATATCATTGGGTTTTAGTTGTTTATTATCATTGATTTCATCAGTTCAGCAGACCGTAATGGTTTGATTCCATTTGGCCTTGATGGTTTAATCACAAATGGATAATATGGCTTGCCATTTCTGCAAATTTAATGCATTCTCCTCACTCTTGCAATTAATTATCTCACATTTCCACTCGCGACATGCATTTTTTGCAGCAACAGATCACCCTCACAAGTATTTTCATGATTTCTTTGAACCACATGCATTTTTTTCGTAATTTTGTAACGATTTAAAACAAATCAACTATGCCCAACAACAGTAGAGAGAAGAAACTGGAGGCCTTCGGGCGGCTGCTCGATGTGATGGACACACTGCGCGAGCGTTGCCCGTGGGACTCGGTGCAGACCAACGAGAGCCTGCGCCCCAACACCATAGAGGAAACGATGGAACTCGCCGAGGCCATCATTGCCGACGATAACGCCAACATACGCAAAGAACTGGGCGATGTGCTGCTGCACATCGTGTTCTACGCCAAGATTGGCGACGAGAAAGGACTCTTTGACATTGCCGATGTGTGCAACGCCATCAGCGACAAACTCATCTTCCGCCACCCCCACATCTACGGCAACGAACACTACGAGACAGCCCGCGATGTGCTCGACCACTGGGAACTCATCAAGATGAAGGAGAAAGACGGCAACAAGACCGTGCTGGGCGGCGTGCCCACCACACTGCCCTCGCTCATCAAGGCCGAACGCGTACAGGAGAAAGCTGCCAATGTGGGCTTTGACTGGGAAAAACGCGAAGATGTGTGGGCCAAAGTAAAAGAGGAGGTGAACGAGGTGGAACGCGAACTCGTAGACGGACACGACAAAGACCGCGAGAAGGAGTTTGGCGACCTGCTCTTCGCCATCGTGAATGCCGCCAGGCTCTATGGCGTGCGGCCCGACAACGCACTCGAGCGCACCAACCTGAAATTTATTGCACGCTTTAATTACATAGAACAAGAAGCCAAGAAGCAAGGCCGCCGGCTGGGCGAGATGACACTCGCCGAGATGGACGCCCTGTGGGACGAGGCTAAAAAACTGAAACTGGGCGAATGAAACTGTGTGTGACCGAGAAACCGAGTGTGGCGCGCGACATTGCCGCGATACTGGGAGCCAACGACCGCCACGAGGGCTACTTCGAGGGTAATGGCTACTATGTGAGCTGGACCTTCGGCCACCTGTGCGAACTCAAGGAACCGCACGACTACACCGACTTGTGGAAGCGGTGGAGCCTGGGCGCATTGCCCATGATTCCGCCGCGATTCGGCATCAAGTTGAAGGAAGACGACGGCATCAAGAAACAGTTTCATGTGATAGAAGCATTGATTAAAAGCTCCGATGAGGTCATCAACTGCGGTGATGCCGGCCAGGAAGGCGAACTCATTCAGCGATGGGTGTACCAGAAAGCGGGGTGCAACATCCCGGTGAAGCGCCTTTGGATTTCGTCGCTCACCGAGGAGAGCATCCGCGAGGGTTTCAACAACCTGAAACCAGCTGACGAGTTCGACAACCTCTACTTCGCTGGGCTCTCCCGCGCCACTGGCGACTGGATACTGGGCATGAATGCCACCAGACTCTATTCGCTCAAGTATTCCCGCCCAGGTAATGTGCTCTCAATTGGCCGTGTGCAGACCCCCACCTTGGCGCTCATCGTGAACCGCCAGCGCGAAATCGAGAACTTCGTACCCGAAGACTACTGGGAAATCAAGACCCTGTATCGCAACACCACTTTCAACTCCACCCGCGGCCGCTTCAAAACTCAAGGCGAAGCTAGTGAGGTCATTGAGAACATCAAGGCCTATCCCCTCACAGTCACCTCAATCGAGACCAAGAAAGGCAAAGAGGCGCCGCCACGCCTGTTCGACCTCACCAGCCTGCAAGTGGAGTGCAACAAGAAATTCAGTTTCAGCGCCGACAAATCGCTGCAACTCGTACAGTCGCTCTATGAGAAGAAAGTCACCACCTATCC
Source organism: uncultured Bacteroidales bacterium (assembly GCA_902768435.1). Taxonomy (GTDB): domain Bacteria; phylum Bacteroidota; class Bacteroidia; order Bacteroidales; family Muribaculaceae; genus Sodaliphilus. The sequence continues at coordinate 112,033 of CACXLJ010000006.1, forward strand.
GCGCGTCGACACCACCTACCTGAGCGACGACATCTATCCCAAGATTCCAGGCATCCTGCAGGCCATGGTGCCCTACGCTGCACTTACCCAACCACTGCTCGCAGCCAAGCTGCCCAAGAGCAAGAAGGTGTTCGACAACAGCAAGGTCACCGACCACCACGCCATCATCCCCACCAATGTGGATCCGCGCAGGGCTTCGCTGAGTCCCGACGAGAAACGGGTCTACGACCTCATCGCCAAGCGCTTCATTGCCGCCTTCTACCCCGATTGCGAGTTCCTCACCACCACCGTCATGGCCAAAATCAACGAATATGACTTCAAGGCCACTGGCAAACAGATAACCAAGGAGGGATGGCGAAGCATCTACAGCAAAGACGCGACTACCGACGAGAACTACGAAGAAGGTGACAACAATGCCATGCCGCAGTTCACCCAAGGCGAGAGCGGCCCACACGAACCCTCACTGCTCAAGAAGAGCACACAGCCGCCCAAATACTACACCGAGGGCACCCTGCTGCGTGCCATGGAAACCGCTGGCAAACTGGTCGACGACGAACAGTTGCGCGAGGCCATGAAGGAGAACGGCATTGGCCGCCCCTCGACCCGCGCCGCCATCATTGAGACCCTGTTCAAGCGCCATTACATCAAGAAGGAGCGCAAGAGCCTCGTAGCCACTCCTGCGGGTTGCCAACTCATCGACATCATTCACGAAGAACTGCTCAAGTCGGCCAAACTCACCGGACTCTGGGAAAACAAACTGCGCAAGATTGAGCGCGGCGAGTTCAGCGCCCAGCAGTTTATCGAAGAACTCAAGACCATGGTGAGCGAAATTGTGCTCAATGTGCTGCGCGACAACACCGGCACCAGCATCGTAGTGGAAAATACCGATGAAAAGAAATCGAAGAAGAAAGGGAAAGACGCTGCCACTGGCGAGAAAAAAACGCGCGCACCGCGCATCAAGTCGTACGACCAGATTGTGTGCCCCGTTTGTGGCAAGGGCCACATCGTGAAGGGCAAAACCGCCTTTGGGTGCAGCGAATACCGCAATGGCTGCCAGACGCTGTTCCCGTTCAGCGAATATCCTGCCGACCTCACCCCAGCCCGCCTCAACCAGGCCCTCAAAAAACTCAAAAAGTAAAGAACTAGTCAAAGGCTTGATGTAGTGTAAAGCATTTTGTGCGATTCACTGTAGTTGACTAGTAATTCTAGTTAAACTAGATTATCTAGAAAGACTAGAGATACCGTCTCTAACACCTCATGCTGTCTTCAACTTACCCCCACTACACCATAATCGGGATCTACTGCATATGGAACTGGGTTTTGAGCCAGGCGATGGCGTTGTCAACCTGCCAGGGATAGAGCCAGTGACCTGTGTCGCGACCCACCTGCAGCTGCTTGGGGGCAGTAATCACATTGTAGGCACTGAAGGTGGATGTGGGACAGCATGCCGGGTCGTTGAATCCCCAGGCATAGAAGCCCGGCGTCTTGAGAATGCGGGCAAAGTTCACCGTGTCGTAGTAGCGCGACACCTCCATGCGGGCCTTCAGGTTAGGTTCGTCGGGGTTGCGGAACAGGTGCGGCCAACCACCTCCGCGGCCGTTGTAGTAGCCTGTGAGTTCGCAGAAGGCAGGGAAATAGGCAAACAATGCGCCCACCCTGTTGTCGAGCGCCGCCGTCATGATCGAGAGCATGCCTCCCTGACTGCCGCCGTAGGTGGCGATGCGGCTCGCATCGACATCGTCACGACTGCATAGATAATCGACGGCACGCACGCAACCCAGTATGGAACGCTTATAGTAATAGGTATCACGGTTGTCGATGCCCTGCGTGGTGTAGCCTGCCAAAGCACCCGCCTCGAGTTGGCGGTAGATTTCCTCGCTCTGGTCAACGGGAATGCCGTGAACGCCAATCTCCAGCACCACAAACCCCTCATAGGCCAACTCGTTAGGCCCTTTGAAACTGCGCACCGCGGCACCCGGCAGACGCAGGATGGCAGGTTTGCGTCCCTCGGTCTTGGGCACGGTGAGTACCCCGTACACATAGTTGCCCTTGCGATAGGATTGCAGCCGCACATAGTAAACATCCACACGGTCGTTACTCTGCTCGGCACAGTAGCGCACTTGCGGCTGTATGGGCACCTGAGCTGCCTTGGCCTTGGCGTCGCTCCAGAACTGCTCAAAGTCGGCAGGCATGACGGTGGTGGGCTGAATATTATAGGGGTCAAAGGCAATGTTGGTCATCGACGAGTAGTCGCGCCCGTCATAGTTCACTTTCACACGCACGCTGGTGAAACCCGGCGCCTTGGCACCCGGCACGGTAAAGTGTGCCATGCCGTTGCGGTCGGTCGTCACCTTGCCCGTGTACACGGCATCGAGTTTGTCGGGGCCATAACTGTAGGTAATCTCGGTGTTGGGCATGCGCACATTCTCCTTGATGGCATAGGCGGTAATCTGGGCACGCTCGCCCACATGGTAGGTCCAGTCGGCGTGGTCGGGCTCGGCCACGACGGTGATATACTGGTGACTCGACGACTGCGCCACGGCCGTCAGCGACAGCGCGAGCACAGCAAGCAGGGTGGTGATGATGCGGTTCATAGTCAAATTCTTTACGGATTTCTTATGCAAACACAAAGTTAATCATTATTATGAAAAAAAGAACTTTAATTTATATTTTTATTAATAAAACATAGAGGAATTGTAGAATTTTATTTACTTTTGCAATAAGAGATATAATGGGCAGGTCTCTCGACCGACCTTGACACTATATTCTTGGACATTTAAAGTGCTGAAACTTATTAACTAAAAAACCTACAAACCACCATATTATGAAAAAACTTATACTCTTCCTCATCACTTTCTTGAGTGCAGAAATGAAAAAGATTTCATTAATTCTTATCGCCTTCGTGGCATGTGGCTTGGCGGCAAACGCTGCAACCGACTATGGCATTGAGGTGAACGGCACTAAAATCACGAGCGACAAACTCAGTTTCTCGATTGGGAGCGGTTCAGTGAAATATAATGTCAGCACCAACACACTAACCATCAGCAATGTTGAAATATGGCGCGCAGGTGATGCCATCAAGATTCAAGACAACACAAACCGTGACCCAGATGCAAATAGCCAAAAATTAAACATTAAATTCACTGGAACCAACAGTATTACCAGTACCACAGGGGCTGGTATATTGACCGAGGGCTCTCATGAAAACGAGGTGATAGTGATTACTGTAACTGGCACTACAACAATAAACGGGTTAAGTGCAGCTGTACATATCAAAGAGATTAATCAACAGTCTCGTAATATTAGTTTTGAAGGTTCTGGCACGCTTAATTTAAATTCAGGACAAGGTTATGGTGTTCTTGCCACCCCCACAAACTCCACAGTGCAGGTTCACTCTGGAGTTAGCTTCGAAATAGCCAACATCAACATTGGAGGCAAATATGGCAATATTTATGACCTACCCAGAATATATTTTCATGAGGTTAACGATCAAGTGGAACTATCAACGACCATCACATTGTTGCCCACAAAAGGCGCCGACTACCCTCACATAAAAGGCCAGACAATTAATTTTGGCACCGATGTACACATCGAATTGCCAAGTGATTTACATGATACCGATCCTGTCAACCTGGAATTCGGCAACTATTATGACAAGACCTTTATTATCAACGATGACCGCGACAATCCCAATTCGGGTTACTACAGCGTTAACAATTACCTTTACGCAATATCTTCGTTCTATGGCGCCGACTATGCCGAATTGAAGGGTCCTAAAAAGATTTACAAGCGTTCAAAACCTACCGAACTGTCAATACCTGGTTATGTGAAGATAAATGGCACATGGTATCCAGTGGGTTTAGGGGCTTATTCATTAAGCAGCATGTATTATGCTAAAAAAATATGGTTGAATTATGGGGTCACAACTATTGGCGATTGTGCCATGACAGATTGTTTCGATCTCATAGAAGTTCACTTTCCAAGCTCAGTGTTGACAATTGGAGAAAGCATCTTCGGGAGCTCAAGCTCCTCGTCATTGAACTTTGATTTGTATTGGAGCACTCTTGATGTCACGAAAACCAGCATGGAGTCAAACTCTTTCTCTGGATGCCAAGCCAAAACAATGAATGCCCATTTCTCAACCAGGCCCGTTGTGGCACAGGCAAAAACAAAAACCAGCATTACCAACAACATGACTGTGAACTCAACACCTGCTCCCGAAAGATGCTATGATTGTCGCACAAGTTTTCAGGATGGTACTTATATTTGCTATATTGTAGATGAATCACCTTTTATTAGAACCACCAATGGCTCGATGTCTTTAATAGGTTCAACAAAAAGCGCAATCAATGATAGAATGCCATTAGAAACTGGAGGTAATAAGTATTACCCCAAAAAGGTGGCACCCGAAGCGTTCTATAATAACAAGAACATCACTGAGATTGACCTCACGGGTTATACCGAGATAGGAGAAAATGCTTTCTATGGTTGCTCCAATACAAGAAAACTGACCTTGGGCGAGGACATCACATCGATGGGAGAATCTCCTTTTGCATCCATGACAGCGTTAGACACGGTAAACTGGAACATTAAAACATGGAGCAATTTCACTTACGACACCAGACCGTTCAAGAATTCTGCCAAAAATATCTCCTCATTCAAATTTGGCGATAATGTGAAGTCAATTCCAGCATATCTGTGTTACAATATGTCGAAATTGAATACGCTTACCATTCCTAAAAGCATGACTTATCTTGGCATGTATGCCTTCAAGGGCTGTACGGGTTTAAAAACCATTAACTGGTATGCCATAGATGGTCGATATCCGCTTGCCGAAGTTAACGAAGAAACCGATTTGCCCTTCTGGGAAATGAACAATGTGACCACCATTAACATAGGCCATTCAGTGCAATACATTCAACGATCGCTATTTGCAGGAATGTCGGGGTTGAAAACCCTCACATTGGGCACCTCGTTAAAAGAGATTGAGGAATCTGCATTTTACCAGTGTAGCAGCCTCACTTCGGTGAATTTTCCATCGTCGTTGCTCAGCATAAAACAATATGCTTTCTACCAATCGGGCCTGACATCGGTCACCATCCCAGCCAATGTTAATAATGTGGAACAAGCTGCATTCTCGCAGAGTAACAATTTGACCAAGGTGAACTGGAACACCACAAAAATCACCGAAACCAATGCCCCATTCAGCAACTGCCAGGCATTGAATACCTTTGTTTTTGTTAATGGTCTGACCAAAGTTCCCAATGCCATCTGTTCTGGATTACCCGCTCTGACATCGGTAACGATTCCAAGCACGGTGACTGAAATCGGAGCATCGGCCTTTGCCAGCTGCACGGCACTCAAGTCGATAACGCTGCCACAGGCGGTAAAAACAATAGGACCGTACGCTTTATATAACTGCAAGAGCCTTTCATCGTTCGCTATGCCCAACCAGGTGACCGAAATCGGAGAAGCGGCATTTGCCGTGTGCTCCGCACTCAAGTCAATATCGTTGCCGCAGTCGCTGCAAACCATAGGCCGCAACGCATTCAATTCGTCGGGCTTGACCTCAATCACCATACCAAAATCGGTGACCACCATCGATTACGGCACATTTGCCGCGTGCACTGCACTCAAGTCGGTGTCACTGCCACAAGGATTGAAAATCATAGGCGATGGAGCATTCTATCAAACGGCATTGACATCGGTCACCATCCCAAGCCTGGTGAACTCGATTGGCAGGCAGGCTTTCGCTAACTGCACCACACTGGCTAACATCTACCCCAAGATGACCGCTCCGGCTGACCTCACCTATGGTGAGCAAATCTTTGAAGGCGTGAACAAGCAGACCTGCAAACTGGGTGTACCCAAGGGTACGCTCGCCAAATACAAGGCTACCATGCCGTGGAAGGAGTTCTACAACATCACCGAGACTGCTGGCCTGTCTGGCGATGTGAATGGCGACGGCAAGGTGAATGTGAGTGATGTGAGTGCCCTCATCAACATGATTCTGGGCGTGACTCCCATGGACCAGGCCACAGGCGATGTGAACGGCGACGGCCGCGTGAATGTGAGCGATGTGAGTGCTCTCATCAACATGATCCTCGACATCCAGTAAGCTGATCTCGCTGCGCTCGAGTTGAGGGTTGAGTGTTTAGGGTTGAGGGTTGAGTAACTCAACAACGGATTAATCAAATTAATATAGAAATTAAAGCAGAGGGGTGGCATCACTTGCCGCCCCTCGATTTCTCACGCAAAGGCGCTGGCACGCAACCACAAAGTGCTCGAGAAAGTTTTGCAACACGAGTTGAGCGAAGCGTGTAGTGGCGAAGCCAGCAAAACCTTCCTCAACGCCGCGCGGTTCTTTTTATGGACGCCCTGCGGGCTTAAAATTATAAAACTCCGTTTTAAAATTAAAAAATAAAAATTTAAACGGCAAAGCCGTTAAAAAAGCGAGAACATGATAATATTATCGAAAAGCGGCGCAGGGGTGAAGTCGTAGGCGAGAACCCCTATCAATCAGGCATATACAACATCAGTCCGTAGGGACGGCAGAATGTGAATCCGGTTTTTTATCTGTCGCCCCTAATGGGGCTAATTATAATGAATATCATCTTAAAACAGGGGTTCTTCGCAATGTTGAGAACAGTTTCAATGCCCTTTGGGCACCGCGTACCGCTCTTGCGAGCGACTTTCGCTTTGAAATGCTCTCGAGCACTTCGTGGTTCGCTCCACCACCTGCCTATTATCTGCCGCCCCTAACGGGGCTCCTCAACTCCCTTAACTCCGTAGAATCAATTGTCACGCAGCGGATTTAGCGCGTCAGCGCGACTCCCTTTTGTTCTTATGTTCTTCTGTCTAAAAGAACCGACGCGACAATATTCCTGGCGACCGAGAACCTTCTCAAAAAAAGGCGAAAATGAAAAAAAACTGCAAGAATGTTGCAGATGTGAAAAAATAGCACTACTTTTGTAGTCCCAAATCACATGATGGTCGCTTGGATGAGTGGTTTAGTCATCGGTCTGCAAAACCGGGCACGGCGGTTCGAGTCCGCCAGCGACCTCAAAAAAGCAGCAAACTTTCACCGGTTTGCTGCTTTTTTTTATCGATTAAACCACCCTCGTTCGCAAGGGCTCAGTGCTCTCAAAAACTGACAACTGACAACTGACAACTGACAACCTAAACTACAGGTTGTAGAGTTCCCTCACCTCAGGCGTGAGCAAGCGACGCAATTCATAGACGGGAATCTTCACGCTGATGATGCCCTCAGACCAGGGGGCGATGTCGTAGGGGTTGTAGTGGAAAATGATGCTGTCGCCAATGAGGAACACATTGCGGCTCACAAAAATCTGGTCGGTATAGATGCCCGACTTCTCGGCCAGTTCTTCGAGCGACTCGGCAAAGTAGTTGCCCAGCAAGTGCAGGGTGATAAGGTCACGCAAGGCCTCTTCAGAGTTCTCCACAAATATGTCGTTAAAGTCAAGCACTCTGTTGTTCCTGATGTCGTAGTTCAGGAAGTGCGAGTAGAGGTTGGGGTGAGCGCCGCCACTGTACTCATAGTTATCCACCTTGTACACGATGTAGCGCTCGCAGAATCCTACCGACGAAACCGATACGGTGTTCGAGAGCACCAGCGCGTTGCGATCAAGGTCGGCGGGCAGTTCTTCGATCAGGTCGAGCACCTTGTCGCCATAGCCCTGCGGGTGCGAGATATATTCGTTAATCACTTCGTCGGGCGTGCCCGTCTGTCCAAAGGTGAGCGACAGCAGCGAGTCTTGCAGGGCGGTGATGTCGTTGTCGCCAAACTGCACGGGCCACTGCAGTGCCACCGATGCCGTGGTATAGGTGTCGATGGAGTCGTTCTGGTCGAGTATGTGAAACACGCTCTGGGCGGTCTTGAACACCTGATTCACACTGAAGTTCTCGACCTTAGCGGCACCAGTGAGGCTCAGGGCACTCACTGCAAGGCTCAAGGCAAGGGTTCTATAAAGCTTCATGATGGTAATAATATTTGTTTTTATAAATGAATATCTTATAAACTGCTGCACAGCGAGTTCACTCACGCTGCTTCTCGGCGTCGGGCGATGCGGCATCCCACGGGTAGGTGCGCTTCGGGTTGCGCGGAAACCACCCTTTCTGCACGCGGCGCTCCTGCTGGCGCACCTCAAGTATGCCCCAGAAACTGGAGAACGATGCCACCCCCAGCAGCGACGAGACCAGCACATTACTCACCAGCAGAGATGCCACCCCAAAAAGGACGCCCGCAATGAGAAAACACCACCCGAAGCGACGCCCGAAGTGATACTCTCCCTTGATGACGATGGGATGAAACAGCCCTATGATGAGAAAGGTGCCCAGCCCTATGATAAGGCCATCAAAAGTCATCCTTAATCGTCGTCGTCTTTTTCTTCTTCTTTTTTAACCTTGGGAGGTGCCAGCAGCTTGTTCTGCTTCTTGAGCAGGTCCTTGATGTCGTCGAGGCGGTCAATCACAAAGCCAAAGGCAATGAGCAGGATTCCCGCAAAAATCATCATGAGCAGCGGCAGCAAACCAAAGTTCTCTACCCTGAAGTAGCACAAGGCACCAGTGCCAATAAAGAACACGCCAATTAAGTACAGTACATATTCCATAGTTGTCTGTTTTTGGGTTTATTTTCTTAATATAGGCCACTAAATTAGTCAAAATTGTTGAAAATGCCAACCTCGAGCAGCTTTTTTTCTTATTTTATTCATATTATTTGTATCTATTATTTTTTTAGCTAAATTTGTAATAGATAATTTATCACATTCCTTTTATGTCATGAAACATCACAAAGTTTTAGTCATTTTTACTCTTGTATTAACGATATTTATGTGCATCGTCCCGATATCGAGTGCCGACACCAATCCTCTGCAAATGATGGGTGTTGCCACCTATGGTTATGACGCGTGCGGGAATCGCATTTCACGCACGGTGGAGTTTGACGACGACGAGGATCTTCTAAGGCCGGAGGGGAATGATGCTGACAACGCGCAGTCGGAGACACTTGGCGACATTGCCGTCTATCCACGGGTCACGACCGGCATCGTCAATGTGGCTGAAAATTTTTTAGATGCATCCGTAAATGCTCTTGGTATTGTTCCCTATATTGGTCCAGCACTTTCTTTATAGTGGAATATGGGTGGGAAACAGCTACATAGGAGTTTTACAGAACATGTAATTATTCCGAAAGTAAAAGAAGGTGGATTTGGAATGCAAGATTTTCCATTTAAATAAGCAATAAGTTTTTCAAGATTCATGAACTATTTAATCAATTCTATCAACTACATTTTTTACCGTATTTCACTCTATTACGAGAACACGGGCATTATTCTTGGATATGGTGATGACGGGCATAGTGGAGGAAGTAACTTAACGGCCTTTCTTCTTGCATGCAATTTTGAAACAATAATTATCATTATACATACTTTTAGAATGGTAAAAGTTCCCTTATATGATTTATATATAGATTGTTTTGTTTATATGGTGTTTTATTTCTTTTATTTTAGCGGCAAAAAATATCAGGCATTAAAAGAAAAATATAAAAACGAAAACAACAAAACAAAAAAGGGATATGCTGTCCTTGCTTACATGATTATGTCGTTTGTTTTATTCATTACATTACTAATTATAAATAGCCTTATAGTTGCTTGATCCATGAGTACGGGTATAGCGAAAATATTAACCAAGAATAATAATTGCTGTCACTACAAATGTCCTGGCAATGTGCTTCAGCGGCTCAGCTACGACCCGTGGGGCACGCTGCGCGACCCCGTCACGCTGGTGCCGTTCGCCCCGGGCGATGAGCCCCGCCTGCTCTTGGGCAGGGGCTACACGGGCCACGAGCACCTGCCGTGGTTCGGGCTGGTGAACATGAACGCGCGGCTCTATGACCCCGCCACAGGCCGCTTCCTCAACCCCGACCCCCTGGTGCAGGATCCCACCAGCACACAGAGCTTCAACCGCTACTCCTATTGCCTCAACAACCCCTTGCGCTACTCCGACCCGACGGGAAGAGATATTCTTCATATATCTTATGGTGGCGTTATTGATAGTTGGGAATATACCGGTAATGATAACGATGATTGGTTCTATACACTTCCAGATGTGTACTGCTTTCCCTCACTAGAAACTTTCCCTGGGTTTAGAGGGAACCATGAGATGCACCAGATGTTCAGACCACCGAATAACGATGTTGTTATCTGGAACGATGGCTTTAATGACTTTAATTATCCTGATACAAACATTCCTACTGGTGGCGCTATCACAGGAAGCAGCACAACTGGTAGGCCTTTATCGGGCAAAACCGATAATAGGCCGCTTGACATCAGGACCCTCAGTATAATTCTTGCCACGATGAGCACAAATCCAACGGTAGTTAAATACATGTGGGATTATGCTGTTCGCGACAGGTTGGGCATGAACCCAACACAAAAGGTCACAGCTGCCGACTACGAAAAAGCCTTCGACAAGGACATGGCCAAATTTAGTACTGGGCTAAAGATAATAAGAAAATCCTTGACAATAGCTGATTTCGTTATCACAGGATGGGAAGCCGCATCAGATGGGTTTGATGGAAAACCTGTAAGAGGGCTAACAAGAATTGCCGTTTGGGGCACAATATTTGCCACATCAAAGATTCCATATGTGGGTCCCTTTATCTCTGTAGGTTTGGGTATCGCTAATGCGGTTTGGGGCGACGAACTGATTTATGATCATATTGACAATTAAAATATCCCGTGCTTTTTCATGAAAATATTTGATTATTATTTCTATCTCTGTTCCAAATATATGGACATCGGCAACGATGGAATATCTTTACTCTCGGGCGCTGGAGGATTTGGCATTTGGTTGGGGGTTACTTTCATGATGATTCTTGCCATTCCATCAACGACAATTCAAGTGTTGCTGGTGGGTGATGACGGTAGGACTATTACAATTCCCAGTATTTGTATAATAGTTTTGTCAATAATAATGTCTTATTGTTATTACAAGAAAAACGACAAGTGGAAAAAGATTGTTAAATATTATGAACAAAAGAAAATCAGATGTGAAGTTTTGATATTTATTGTTTATCATGTTTTTATGTATACAATCTCTATATTGATATTGCCATTCCTAATAAAACAAATCATAAAACTTTTTTCTTGAACAATGAAAACAATTGAGCTATGAAACGAAAGCTTTTATACATATCGGCGGCTATACCTGTTGTAGGACCCTTTATATCTATAGGTTTGGGTATCTCTAATGCAATTTGGGGCGACGAGCTATATGAATCGATAGATTTTTAAATAAATGATAAATGAACATGTTTAAATTCTTTTTCTATCTCTGTGCAAAATATATGGACAT
>CACXLJ010000007.1 GCA_902768435.1 uncultured Bacteroidales bacterium
CGTTCATCCTGAGCCAGGATCAAACTCTTCGTTGTTGTATGTTGTATCTTTTTCTTCAAATTGAAAGACACGCAACGCTTCGCCTGCCCCCGCTCCGGCTTCAAATTGCCGCTCGGATAAATCGTCTTCTGCCTGTTCGTCTTGGAATCACTGTTGACGGGAGACTCTGTAATGTTCCTTACTTGTCTCACTGTGTCTCTGTCGTTCCTTTTCTCAGGTTATTGTAAGCATTTCAATGATCGAAATTTTGCTTTTCTTATTGCGAAAAGCGGTGCAAAGTTACGACCTTTTTCCAATACGCTCCAAATATTTTAGCAACTTTTTTTGAAAAATTTTTGAGATTTCTTGTAATACACTAATTTCAAGCAAATTACAAAAAACACGAAAATTTGCTCAAAAAACGAGGGCATTACCGAAAAAAGGGAGAAGGAGTGTATTACTTGGCGTCGGCAAACCGATTCGGGTACTCCAGCGGCACACGCGGGCGTATCATGGCGCGCACCACGAGCCACACACCTAATATTATAAATGGAATGCTCAGAATCTGACCCATATCGAGGCCGCAGCTCTCGCGCAGCCCAATTTCCCACGCCTCCTGCACATTCTTCAGGAACTCGATGCAGAAACGCGGCACAAAGATGCCCAGCATAAACACGCCAAAGATGAGTCCCTCGCGTTCCTGCAGGTTGCGCTTCCAGTACATCCACATCACAATGCCAAAGATGAGCAAATAGCACAGCGCTTCATAGAGCTGAGTGGGATGGCACGGCACAGTGAAGAACTCGGGCGTGGGCGTGGCACCGTTCACAAACTGGTCGAGATAGCGCGTGGGCGCATCGTTAGTGATGAACTTGAAGCCCCAAGGCAATGTAGTGGGACCACCATATATCTCGTGATTCATCAGGTTGCCAATGCGTATGAGCGCCGCAACCAGCCCCACGGGAACCACCACGCGGTCGAAGGTCCACAGCATGGGTTTCTTGGTCACCCACTTGCTGTAGAGCCAAATGGCTATGATAATGCCCAACACGCCTCCATGGCTGGCAAGGCCGCCTTCCCAAATCTTGGGAATCTCGCTCAGATGCTGTGAATAATAGTCCCAGTCGTAGAAGAACACATGCCCCAAACGCGCACCCACCACCGTGGCAATGACCACGAAGAAAAAGAGGATGTTAACCCACTTCTCCTTGGCACCCTCGTGCCTGAAGATGCGGTAAACCACCTCGTAGCCAAACCAGAAACCGATGGCAAACATAACGCCATACCAGCGGACGGTCACAAACCCGTCGAAGATGTTAGGACTCGCCGTCCATGTTACATAATTGAGCATATATCAGAAAAAAAATTCGTTACACATTAATTATATAAATAAAACCAATCTCTCAAACGACCACCTTATTTCTCGCCCACCACATTCACCTTGATGAGTTCCAGGCGCGGACCCACCTTCTTGAGCACAGTGAACTTGAAGCCGTCCATCTCCACCACCTCGCCCTCGGCAGGAATGGCGCCCAGATGGTGCAGCAGCAAGCCTGCAAGAGTCTGATAGTCGTCGTCCTCGGGCAGGTCGATATGGTAAGTCTCGTTGATTTTCTCTATCTCCACACGGCCCGAGAACTCGTAGGTATCCTCGTCGAGTTTCCTCGACACCAGCCGCTTGCGGTCATGTTCGTCCTCAATGTCGCCAAATATCTCCTCCACCAGGTCCTCGAGCGTCACCATGCCGGCCGTGCCGCCAAACTCGTCGACCACGATGGCCATGCTGCGCTTCTCCTTGAGCAGGTTCTGCATCATCTGCTTGGCGAGCATCGTCTCGGGCGCAAACAGCACCGGCTTCATGCGGTCCTTCCAGTTCACATCGGTCACAAACAGCTCGCTCACCTGAATGAAGCCCAGCACATTGTCCACATCGTCGTGATACACCACCAGCTTGCTCAATCCAGTGCGGGTGAACAATTCCACCAGCTCCTCGCGCGTGGTGTCGGCAATGTCAACGCCAATGATTTCGTTGCGCGGCACCATGCAGTCGCGCAGCCGCGTGTCGCTGAAGTCGAGCGCGTTCTCAAATATCTTCACTTCGCGCTCCACTTCCTGATGCAGGTCCTCCTGCTTGTCGATGTTCTCCTGCAGGTAGGCATCCAGCTCCTGTACCGAGAGCACGCCAGTCTTCTCCTTGTCGGCCTTGATGCCGAAGAGCTTCATCAGGCACCTCGACAGGAACTCGGTGAACTTGCTGATGGGATACAGCACGCAGTAGCAGGTGAACAGCGGCACCGAGAAGGTGCGCAGCGAGTAGTTGGGGTTGATGCGGAATATCGCTTTCGGCAAGAACTCGCACATGATGAGCACCACCACAGCGGCTATGATGGTCTGCAGCACCATGAGCAGCGCGTCGTTGTCGCCCACCAGCGGGCGCAGTGGCTCGGTGAGCAGCTGCACCATGGCTATGTTGTAGATCACATTCACCACATTGTTGCCAATGAGCAATGTGCTGATAAACATGTGGCTGTCGCTATAGAACAGGTTCAGGATGCGGTTCACCACCCCACCCCGCTTGATGTCGATCTCGGCGCGCACCTTGTTCGACGACACAAACGCTATCTCCATCCCCGAAAAGAAGGCCGAGAACAGCATCGCCACAAGGGCTATGATTAACGGATATAGATAATTATCGCTCATGATGATGCAAAATTACAATGATTGCCGCCAACTTACAACTTTTTTGCCCAAATCTTTTCAGTTAGCAGTTAGCAGTTATCAGTTGTCAGTTATCAGTTAGCAGTTATCAGCTAGCAGCTAGAGGCTAGCGGCTAGAGGCTAGCGGCTAGAGGCTCATCGTGCTCGCAACTGCCAGAAGGCAACGGCTGCGGCGGCCGCCACATTGAGCGAGTCCACGCCGTGGCTCATGGGGATGCGCACCACATAGTCGGTGGCGGCTATGGTGCACTGCGGCAGGCCGTCGCCCTCGGTGCCCATCACCAGGGCAAGGCGTGGCTCGGCCGCCAGTCGCGGGTCGTCGATGGGCACCGAGTCGTCGGTGAGCGCCATCGCCGCGGTCTTGAAGCCCAGTGCGTTCAGGCTGTTCACCGGGCCGTCGAGCCAGGTCCACGGCACCAGGAACACCGACCCCATCGACACCCTCACGGCGCGGCGGTTGAGCGGGTCGCACGAGTCGCGCGTGAGCAGCACGGCATCGATGCCCAGCGCTGCCGCCGAGCGGAAGATGGCACCTATGTTGGTCGTGTCGGTCACCGCCTCGATCACCACCACGCGGCGGGCATCGCGGCACACCTCCTGCACCGTGGGCATCACCGGTCGGCGCATGGCGCACAGCACGCCGCGCGTCAGCACATAGCCCGTGAGCTGCGCCAGCAGCGCGCGTTCGCCGGTGTATACGGGGATATCGCCGCAGCGCGCTATGATGTCTGCGGCATCGCCGGCTATGTGCTTGCGTTCGCACAGCAGCGCCAGCGGCTCGTAGCCCGCACGCAGCGCCACATCAATCACTTTGGGGCTCTCGGCAATGAAAATACCCTTACCGGGTTCCAGCCTATTGCGCAGCTGGGCCTCGGTAAGGGTACCAAATATCTCTACTCCAGGCGTTTGGAGCGATGTTATCTCAATAATGGGCATAGCAGTGGGTGCCTATTTTTTGGCATATTTAAAGCTCGAGCCGCCCAAGAACTCGCGCATGATGCTTGTGGGAGGTATCTCCTTGTCGTCCACCGGAATAAAGTAGTGGATGAACTTCAGCAGGCGGTGTGCCTCGGCATATTCGGGGCAGTTTTTAGGCACCGATGCCAGAATCACTTCGGCATGCGTGCGCAGCACCGCAAACTCGATGTTGAGCGCCGAGTTAAACATCACATCGGCCGACTCCTGGAAGGGGAATATCCACTGCTCCTCGGCCTCGCACACATTTTTCCAGTGGCTGATGGTCTCGCGGGCACTGAAGGCCCCCTTGTTGTAGTCCCTGATGATGCGGCGCAACAGGCGGTTGTCGCGCGTGGGCACCCAGTTGTGGTCGTCGAGCGAGATGCTCGTCAGGGCCGACACATACACTTTGTACTTCGCGCTGTTGGGTATCTTCTCGGTGAGCAGCGGGTTCAGCGCGTGAATGCCCTCGATGATGAGCACCGTGTCCTTCTGCAGCTTCAGTTTCTTGCCGTTAAACTCGCGTTTGCCCGTCACAAAGTTGTATTCGGGCACCTCCACGCGTTCGCCGTTCATCAGGCGCATCAGGTGGTCCTCGAGCAGCTCGCTGTCCACCGCCTTCACATTGTCGAAGTCGTAGTCGCCGTTAGGCAGCAGCGGCGTGTCCACGCGGTTCACGAAGTAGTCGTCGGTCGAGAACGACAGCGGACGCAGGCCGCACGCCAGCAGCTGAATCGACAGTCGCTTGCAGAAGGTGGTCTTGCCGCTCGACGACGGGCCCGTGATGAGCACCAGCCTGATGGGATTCTCCTCGGCGCGGAAGCGGCGGTCAATCTCCTCGGCAATCTGCACAATCTTCTTCTCCTGCAGCGCCTCGCTCACCTGTATGAGCTGCGAAGCATAGCCGTTCAAGATGGCCTTGTTCACATCGCCGGCGTTCGACAGGCGCATGATCACGTCCCACTTCACCTTCTCGGCAAACATCTCAAACGTGTGCGGCATCTCCAGCTTCTCGGCCAGCTGCATGGGGTTGTGGCGGTCGGGCACGCGCAGCAGCAGGCCCTCGTGGTACTTCTCCACGCCCCACACCTTCAGGTAGCCGGCCGACGGCACCAGCGGTCCGTAGTAGTAGTCCACCGTGTCGCCCAGCGTGTAGTAGTCGCTGTAGATCTGGCCGCTCGTCTCCAGCAGCTTCACCTTGTCGCTGAAGCCACGCTCCGAGAACACGCGCACCGCCTCCTCGGTCGTCGCCTCATGGCGGCGGAAGGGCATGTCCATGTCCACAATCTCCTGCATGCGCGTCCTGATTTGCTCCACATCCTCGTCGGTGAGCGCCTCGCCGCCGCGCTTGCGCACATTGCAGTAGTAGCCCAGCGACAGCGGATGCTCAATAAACAGCTTGCTGCCCGGCAGCACATCGGTCGTGGCCTTGTAGAGCACAAAGCACAGCGAACGCACATACACGCGGTGACCCGAGCCGCCGCAAGCGTCCACAAACTCCACATCGCGGTTCTGGAACAGCCTGAACTTCAGGCCCTGAGAGGCGTTATTCACTTTTGCCGACACCACCGGATACTCAAAATTAAGCTCGTCGGCAAACTCCTTGTACACATCGAGCAACGAAGTGCCTTCGGGAAAGCTCTTCGTCACATTGTTGTTCTTGCATCTGATCTGAAGCATCGCTGTTTATCTTTGTATTAAAGTTTCATTCGGCCGTGCTTCGCACTAAAAATTAAAACACTTCGTGTTAAAATTATGATATTAAAAATTATTACAGCTATACCGTTAAGAAACGCATGTTTAATAATTCATTATCAATATTTTAGCGCGACAGCGCAAAGATTTTTACCTTTATAATTTTAGCGAAGCTGTAATTTTAAGCCTGAAGGGCGTCACCCTTCTTGCCTATCTGGACCCATATTGGGCCAGCACAACTTTTCTGCAAAGATAAACATTTTTTCTCAATAATCCTATCCCCGCGCGGCTTTTAGATGTCCCCATCAATTATCATTGAATGAACCATGAATGAATTTGCGGCCAATTCGCAGCCATTTGTGTAAAACACCCCCTCGTGCCGTCAAGTAGTCGGCAACACCGTTGCCGAGCGTCCCTCTATGTGGCAACTCCCGTTGCCTCATTCATTTCAAAAAGCTGCTATTGTGGTTTGCCTTCTTCGATTTTGAGGTTGAGACGGTAGAACTTTGAGATTTCTTTGAGGTGTTGGATTTTAGTGCCGTTGCTGATGTTGGAGTAGATGAACCAGCCGTCGCACTCGTGCTGCCAAATGTGACCTGGCACAGGCGGGCGTTTCTTTTTGCCCACAAGATTGTAACCCATGTGAGTGATTCCTACCTGAGGTATTCTTGACAAGCCAATCTTGCGCAATGTCTCAATAAATGTATCTATGGCTTGGCGATGCCAAATCACGGTGCCATCGGTGAACGTGACTCGCAAACCTTTAGTGGGATTCTTGACTTGTTTGGACGGCTTGTGCGGTGGAATCTCAGGCGGTGCTTCTCCGCTTGAGACTGGTTTACTGCTGCGAGGTGTCAGTGTCTTGGCATCGATGATTTCGCTAATCTTTGCCTTGCGCGACAGGGCTACGCTGATAGGTTCGCCCGGATGGTACTCCACCACAAGCACTAGGTCTCGCTTGATAGGTTCAAGACGAGGCGCAATGTCATCACTCAATGCAGGAAGTATTTCCTCTTTGATGATATTCTCCTCAAGTTCCTCGACTTGCTGGATAACATCTTCAGGGAGTTTTACTCCCACATCACGTGAGTTCTCAATAATGCTGTATAACTTTTCAAGCTTTGACATAAACAAGAATAATTATTGCTCAATTAAGCGAATTTCCTCATCGGTTAAAGCGTATAGATTATAAACTAATCTATCCAAATCATGTTCTAAATTTGAAGTATCTTCATCGCAATAATTTGCTTTGGCATTCAGAATAGTATTGACAATCGCTTCAATTTTGTTTTGTATTTCTTTAGTTGGAATTGGTATAGGTATAACTTCTAGCTGATACTTTTTTATATGCAGTCCTTCTGGAAAAATTCTTTTGTTCCAAAAACGTATTAGTTTTGAATTCAATAGCCCTAAAATATACTCAAAAGAAAATCCTTTTTTCAATGAGTAAATTACATTTATAGAATCTGCACATAAGTATTGATTGAAGTCAATAGTTGCACATATTTCTTGTGCTATATCCTGTATTACAATTTTTTTATCTACAATGAAGTATTCAAGTTTTCTTGGACCTGCACCTTTCTTCTCCATAAATAAATCCGGTCGGTACCAGATCCACTCTTCAGCAATAGGCTTATTATATCGTTGAAGATTTCTGCCGCGAATAAGTTTATATGAATCCTCAGGAAAAGGACGGCTACTTACAAATCTTTTGTCATTGCTGGTTTTAATACCTAATGTAAATGTGGCAATATCACGAAGTAAAATGTTCTTCACTCGATTTAAATCAATTCCTTTTTCGAATGAGAATGGGTAATGTTCGTATTTCTTTATTTCGTTATATGTCAAAGGTCTATGCATAGGCAGAAAAGTTTTTCCGTCAAAATCAATCAATGATATTGCATGATTTAATACTTTGCACTTGGAAAATAGAATAATACAGGTTCTAACAGTAGCATTTTTGAAAACTTTATCTGGTAAATCAACAAGATTTATGATTTTAGTTTCATCTATTAGAAAATGGCGAAATATAGAAAAGCTATCAGTTCCCATCCAACTATTAGAGAAGATAAAGCTGCAATGTCCATTGTCTTTGAGTAATCTATGGGCTCTTTCTGTGAATATACTATATAAATCACTCTTATTCTTAACTGTTTTGTAGTTCGCTTGATAACATTTTCTCAAAGCATCGTCCTTAATGTTGGCAATGTTAACATATGGAGGATTTCCTATAACTATGTCAAAACCGCCTTTTGCAAACACATCATTGAACCAGGTGTGCCAGAGGAAGAATTTATCATTTTGCGCTCCCAATGTGTCAATTTCATTTTGCAACTCTGGTTTTGTAATTCTAGTACGCAAAAGATCTCTGAGCTGAGCATTAATTTTTGCCCTAAGTGCTTTCTTCTGATTTGCTTCAGAACAACTGTAGAAGTCACGTAAGGACTTGAGTAATAATTCTTGGGCGCAGCTTTCTTCATCGAAAATGATTCTAGCTTGATTAACTGCTTGTGTACCAAGCAAATTATTCAGTTCTACACCATGAAAACTCTCCAGCAGCGAGTTGCCCTGCATAATCTTGAAGTCAAGGTTTGGCAGAGCCTCGGGAGACTCCTCATCGACTATCAAAGCGAGCCAAAATCGCAAGCGAGCGGTGTCAACAGCGCCGCGCTCGATGTCAACGCCATAAATGTTCTGCTGGATGATGTGTTTTTTGATTTCGGCAGCTTTTTTTTGGTCGAAACCTTCAAGCGTTGCTCGGCATAGGTATAGTTCTTTCAGCAAGCCCATGGGGAACGCTCCCGAACCAATGGCCGGGTCGCAAATCTTCACATTCTTCAGCATCTCCAACGTATCACTCGGAAGATGCTCTACAAACTGGTGCGTAGTTACGAATTGGCGTATCGCCTCTTTTTGTTCCTCTTTCTCAATATTGGTTTGAAGATAGGCTATAAGGCTCTCACGGCACATATAGTTCACTATTTCCTTTGGAGTATAGAATGCGCCTTTATCTTTATTGTCTTCAAGCAGGTTCTCGAAAATGCGACCTAGCATTTCAGGGTCAACACCCATCTCGGCATCATCGGGATCGTTCTCGTCGATGGTGAAGTTGTAGGACGCAAAGAAGTCGAGCATCGACTTCATGAATCTTGCCGGCAAGGGGAAATTCACGGCATCGGCAGCATCAGGCTCAAACAAGCCGCCGTTAAGGTAGGGCACACGGATGTCCTTGCCCACGGCAGACGATGCGATGTCGCCCTTGCGCTCGCTGTTGATGTCGTTGAATAGTGGTTCCAGCACATTATCGACAAAGGTATCCTTGTCGGCAGCGTTTTCAAATAAGTGCTGGATAAACTCACGGTCGCCATCACCCCACTTGGCATTGACTGGTACGCCCAGCCAACCTTTCTTCTGCAAGAATTGCAAGAAAACAAGTCGGCCCATCAGTTTCTTGACATAATCACGGATGGCCTTTTCGGGGTCTGCAAATACACGAAATTCGGAGAATATCGTTTCGTTAGGCTCACCAACAACTCTTTCTTCCCATTTGTTAGAGACCTTGACCATGCGCTTGCCTGTGATAAAAGCAATAATATCTTCGTATTGCTGCTTGTAGTCATCGAAGAACATGTCGCTGACGGCATCCACCGAAAATGCCTTGGTCAAGTCTTTCAATGAAAGGCCGCTTTTTTTCAAGCCCTCGAACTGCTGAATGGCAGTGCGGCTGCGGTGACCTTCACCCAGCAAGTAGGTAAAGCGGCGCGTGTCGGTGCTGTCTTTCTTGTATGTGCCATCATCGGCAAACGACCACGACTCGCTGACGTAGGAGAAGCGCAGCACACTTTCGTTCTGGCGGTAGCAGAACATGAATGCACCAGCATAGCCCATGTTGCGCCAATCGGTGGTGAGCATATCACGGATGCCACGACGGTTGCGCTCAATATCCACATTGTCGGTGAGTTCAATCTCGTAGATGGCAATCGACTCACCGTCGGCAAGTGAAATCTTACCGAGGTTTAGGGCTTGTTTTGCAAGTCGGCTGCTGGCGTGCACAGCCGATGGCTCTCTCCAAAAACTGACCTTGCTGCGGAAGATGTCATGCAAAAGCTCTTGCCACGCTTTGCGGTCGTATCTTGATTCGATAATGTCTCTGTAGTCCATATCTAGATTTACTTAAATGATTCTGAAAGTATGATTTCGGCCTCTATCTCCCCTTCGATTAACCTCGACTCCTCGGCCATATAATAAGGAGAATACTTTTTAGCCATTTCTATAATCTCGGCAAGTGCCTCGTCGTGGGTCATGCGTGCCTTGCCACCTGAGCGACGCAGGTTTTTCTGTATGCGTTGCAGTCGTTTAGCTATATATGTGATAACACCACGTTCTGCCAATGACTTGAGTTGAGCAACTTTCAAGTATAAATCACTGTCATCTATCTCACGCATAAAGTTAGTCAGCAAATTAACAGCGATGGTGACCTGTGCGCCCATGTTGCCCGAATCTTCTTTAGATGTCTCTTGCGACTGAGCTTCGGCATCACGAATTGAGCGAAACTTTTTCAAGGCTTTTTCCACATGGCTGTGGTGAGCTTCAATGCGTTCAACGGGTTGTTCGTCTTTTGCTGCCTTGAAATACTTCAGTGCATCAAGCACCGAAATTTCTTCGGCATTCTCTGAAACAAGGAAGAACACCTTGCGGTAGTTGGTTTTTAGGAACACCAATGTGTCACCCGAGAGCGTAACGCCCTCAACCATGCGAGGTTCACGACCGGTACGACTGCGCAACGACAGCTTGGCAATGCGGTTATATTCTCGTCGGTCAGTGAGATAGAGAGTGCGCAATTCCTCATAGTATGGTATTTCTTGATTGAAGTCTTTTTTCTGCTCTTTCATTGCCTCATCAAACAGCTTACTGAGGTTGCGGTCAATAATTTCGCTTCGAGAATAAATCTGGTTGTCTTCGCCAAATGTAGAGTGGAAAGTCTGAATCTTACTTACAGCAATCTGGTTGAGATTTATCTGCTGGTTGCCTTCTCTTGAGGGGTAGAACACATAGTTGTAGATGTGTTTAGACACCGAGCCAATGCGGTTCACACGACCGATGCGCTGCATGAGGCGTGTGGAGTTCCACGGAGTATCGTAATTGACAATCACATTGGAGCGATGCAAGTTTACACCTTCGGCAAGCACGTCGGTTGTGAGAATTATATTGTAATCATCCAACTTCGTCTTATAGTTGGCATCAAAGTTTTCTCGTATGGTTTTGAACAACTTGCCTCGGTTATCCGACGAAATAACCAACACATCGGGGCGATTAATACGACGCTGCAGATAGTTGACGGTATCAACCGACTCTGAGAATACAACAAGCTTCTGACCTGGGTTACGGTCTAGTTTGAATAACTCATGTTTAAGCAATTCATTGAACTTTGCAAATTTTGAGTCATCAGCATCAGTGATATTTGCCCAGTCGTTGCACATCTTTTCTAAAATTGCCTGATCATGTTCTAGCATATTTATAAACTCAGGACGGAAATCGTCGGCTTTGAAAATCGAATTCTTAGGATTATCCTCAGCTTTTGCATTTAACTTCTCCTCTATTTCTTCTTCTGAGAGTCCCGATTCAAGAAGCAGGTTGATATCAAGGTCTGGAGCGATGAAAACCTTATCGTTATTAAACATGTCAAGCATGTTCTGATTGGCTTTACGGAAATTGTCAATTGAAACTTGGAAAGCGTAGAAACTGCTTTCAAGACGTTTCACCAGTCCGTTTTTCCTGATTCCTGCCAAACTGCGACTCACGAGTTCTGCATTGTCATATAATCCATTTGCTGCTTCGGGTTTCAGATATGCGATAGCTTGGTAGCGCGCATAGGTAAGTTCCTTGTCAAGCGTTTGCATGGCTTGCTCAAACAGGTCGGCCAAATGCTCGTTCAATTCATAATTGCTCTCTATGGGCCGTTCCACCTTTGGGAAGCCGTTCACATCCTTGTTATAGCGAGGCACACTTTCGATATCGGTACGAGTACGACGAACGGTAAGTGGCTTAATAATACGGTCTCTAACCCTTTCGGCAAGGTGTGTGAAATCTCTGATGTCGGCTTCTGGGTTATTACGAAGTCTTTTGAATTCACGAATCAGAGGTGAAAAGAATGCTGTAAGGTTTACAACACCGTCTATTGTACAGTGGCGGGGGTCTTGAAAAAGTAATATTTGATTATATATATCCACCGGAGAGTTGTTCATCGGCGTTGCCGAAATAAGCATTACCTTTTTCTTGTAGCCAGGAATGTTACCGGTTTCGATGCGTGGCATTTTGCATATTTCTTGCAACTGTTCAAATGCCGAAGTGGTGTGGCTGCGGAACTTATGTGCCTCATCAACAAGCACGAGGTCATATTCATCAGCATTCCAATAATTATAGTTATCTTCATCCAGCACTTTCGACAAACTACCGTTACTGATGAAGTTTGCGTATTTATCAATGCCAAAGTCTTTGAATGTTGTCTTCCAGTTTTGCTCAACTGCAGGTGGATAAACCACCAGAATTTTTGTGTGGTCACGTCCGTTCTCTATTAAGAACTTCTTTGCAATCATGGTGGCTATGACCGTTTTGCCGAGACCAACCACATCAGCAAGGAAAAAACCGTCGTATCGAATAAGTTTTTGATAACCTTCTACTACGGCATCAATTTGGTAGTCATATTTTGTGTAACCCTCAGGCATGTCAAATGGGTCGTCGTTATCAGTTTCCATTACGCGGTCTGAAAAATACTCCATGAGCATTTTGATATAAAGGTCATAAGGAGAGACATCGCCTTTGAGATATGTGTGCTCAATAGTCGTTTTTACATCTTCGGCAGTAATCTCACATCCTTTGGCTTCTTCCCAAAGAAGTTCAAACTCATCCTTGGCAAATTGCACATCCTCGTATTGTGTGAGTTTGACATTAAATTCATATTGATGATCGTTTGAAATACCAAGACCATTGCCCGACAGGTTGCTTGATCCTGTGATAGCCATCCCTTGGGTATATTGGTTGAAGTCGTCGGGATAAAGGATATAAATCTTGGCATGGATTTTCTTTGATGGGTGAGCACGCAGTTCTAGTTTTCCATCAAGAATATCTTGTACCATTTGAAACATACCATCCTCAATCTCTTTCTTGTAGAGAGAACTTTCAATATCTCGGCGCACCTCTTGCAAATAATCTTTCTTCACCTCATCTTCTGCACCAAAGAAAAGCTGTCCTCGTCTTGCAGCATCTGCGATGTATTTGTCAACATTGATGCCTATAAGCACTCTAACTTTTTTGATACTGTTAAGAAACGGCCTCAAATAAAAATAACCCGAAGCACGTAGAAAACCGACAACAGCATCTAAATTCTTAATTTGAGGATTATGTTCAAGCACACCTTCAAATTCTTTCATGAGGGTGTTCCCATTTCTATTAGTAAAAAACTTTGTACTCATATTAATAAAAAAGAATTCCTAGGCAGTACCATTGAGCGACCTGAACTCATATAACTGCGATAAAGTTTGTAAGTTAGTTTATGTAAATCGGTCTAGATATCGCAAATTTACAAAATACTCTCGAAAAAACCTTCTATCCCCTCCTTTTTCTTCCTCTCCCCTCAAAAATTCATGATAATTCACGATAATTCGTGGAGCCACACCCCACACTGTCACTAAAAAAGAACCGCGCTCCGCGCGGCTTAGCGTGCAGCCCCTTTGTGCGAGTTATTTTTTCGCTGCCGGTGTGTCATTCTATATCATGTCAATGTATTGCGAGACGCAGTCTCGTACAAAAAACATTGCCCAATTTGTTCCTGGGGTAAGATTTCTCGCGCGCCAGCACGACTCCTACACTCCCTTCCTCCGTAGAGTAAACTGTGCTTTCACCATCGCCCTGCCCCCAGTTTTCCCCTATCTTCGCCCACGCGAACCTTTAAAATGATAATTACAATGATTTGTTCTTGGATTTGTAATATTTCTCGCGCGCCAGCGCGACCCTCCCACTTCCGTACCACCTTCGTGTTATCACCCATTCAATTCACGATTCATTTGTGGAAATTCGTGGAGGGTTATCATACCACCTTCGTTACCGTTTTCATACCACCTTCGTTACCGTTTTCATACCACCTTCGTTCTATCAAAATTTTCCAACAACCTGTCAATCAACCAATTCCAAAATTTCCCATTTTTCCCAACTTTCCCAACCTTCCCAACTTTCCCAACTTTCCCGCCTTTCCCAACCTTCCCGCCTTTCCCAACCTTCCCGCCTTTCCCCGCCTTCCCGCCTTTCCCCGCCATCCCCAAAAATTCATGGTTCATCCGTGGCAACTTATGGAGACATCAAAACATCCGAGCTTGCGAGGCTATGGCGGTGGGACAGTGCGACAAATCTGGAATTTTTATTCTATAATTTTAGCGAAGCTGTAATTTTAAGTGCGCAGCACGGCGTAAAATTTCTGAGGCAAGGGCGTGAGGATGCAGTTTTTTTTGTAATTTTACGGAAAAATACGACAAATCGATGATGAAGAAGACGATGATGGCACTGGTGCTGGCCTGCTTGGGCGGCGTGGTGCTGGCACAGGACATGAGAGAGTTTGTGAATCGTGAGCTGGGCAGCCATCCGCAGTCGCGGCTGATTGACCTCTACAAGTCGTGCTTTCAGGACTTTATGGGTCCGGAGCACCTGATTAGCGACCGCGCGTCAGTGGAGGCGTATCTGGACCATGAGCTCGCCACGCCCATCGAGGGGGCGGCAGTGCTGCCCTACTACGAGCCTTGCGGGCCCGAGGGACGGCATGTGCGGGTGAACCTGAGCGCCGTGCAGCAGGGCGTGGTGAGCAAGGAGGCGCTGCTCGACGCGTTTGTGCGCAGCGCCAACGCAGGCCACCCCACAGTGAAGGCGTGGCAAAAGCGGTGGAGCAAGATGGTGCGCAACATCGACCGCATGCAGCTCGGTCTGCCCTACCAGGCGCAGGACCGCGCGCTCATCGACAGCGTGCTGCGGGCGGGCCAATATGCCCTGAGCCACTCGCCCGAGTACCGCAGCGCCTACCAGCCCCACTACCGCATCGTGGAGCGCGGCATATTTGACCGCGAGATGAAGGCGAAACTCGACCAAGCCACTGAAATACAAACCATAAAACTGAAAGAGATGCAACAGAACATGCAAGAAGTGCAGGCCTACCTCAAGGAGTGTGGAGCCTTCTACATCGCCACGACCGACGGCGACCAGCCACGGGTGCGACCCTTTGGCGTGTCGGAGATCATTGACGGCCGACTCTACATCATGACCGGCAAAGTGAAGGATGTGTACAAGCAGATGGCCGCCAATGGCAAGTTTGAGATTTGCGCCCTGAAGCCCAACGGCAGCGAGTGGATGCGCCTGAGCGGCACGCTGGTGCCCGACGAGACGCTCGCCACCAAGGAGGAGTTCCTGAACCGCAACCCGGGCCTGAAGCGCATGTATAGCGCCGACGACGGCAACATGGCGATACTCTACATCACCCACGCCACCGCCCGCTTCTGCTCGTTTGCCGCGCCCGAGCGCCAGGTGAGGTTCTAAATGCGAGGCAAGCCTCGCGGTTTAGGGTTGAGGGTTGAGAGAGCGAGCGGGGCTCGCGGTTGAGGGTTGAGGGAGCGAGCGGGGCTCGCGGTTGAGGGTTGAGGGGGGCGAATTTTCGATTATTCGAACATTCGAACATTCGAGTATTCGAGTATTCGATGTTTTATTGCGGAAGTGCTTGCTATTTTACTGCTTTACTATTTTACTATTTTACTAAAAGATAACTGGTTATGATTGACGAGATTATTGCATATAACAGGGAGTTTGTGGACCGGAAGGGCTACGAACAGTATGTGACCGACAAGTATCCCAACAAGAAGCTGGCGGTGCTCACCTGCATGGACACCCGCCTGACCGAGCTGCTGCCCGCCGCGCTGGGGCTGAAGAACGGCGACGCCAAAATCATCAAGAACGCCGGCGGACTGGTGATCTCGCCCTTCGACTCGGCGATGCGCAGCCTGGTGGTGGCGGTGTATGAGCTGGGGGTGGAAGAAATCATGGTGGTGGCACACTCCAACTGCGGCGCCTGCCACATGAGCTTTGACCACTTCCACCACGAGATGAATGCCCGCGGGGTGACCGACGCGACGCTCGACACCGTGCGCAAGTGCGGCATAGACCTGAACCACTGGCTCGAGGGCTTCCACGACCCCGCAGACTCGGTGCGCAACACCGTGGAGACCATCAAGACCCACCCGCTGATGCCCGCCGGCATGACGGTGCGCGGCTTCATCATCGACTCGGTGACAGGTGCCCTCGACGAGGTGCCCTGCTGACCTGCGAGCACGAGCCGCCAGTCTAAAACGACATCAACCAGCCGCCACGAAAATGGCAGCCTGCAGAATCATATCTCACACAATAACAGTTATTTACCGATGCAGAAGCGGGCGAAGATCTCGCCCAAGATGTCGTCGGTGCTGATTTCGCCGGTGATTTCGCCCAAGTAGTGCATGCACTCGCGTATGTCCTGGCTCACGAAGTCGCCGCTCACCCCCGTGCGCAGTCCCTCGATGCTGCGCTCAATCGCCTCGCCGGCACGCACCAGCGCCTCGTAGTGACGCGCGTTGGTGACAATGAGCGCCTCGCTGTCGACCTCGGGCAGCATGGCCCGCTCCACGATGAGTTGCTCCAGGCGCTCCACATCGGCGCTGCTCTTGGCCGAGATGGCCGTCACGGCAGTGCCCTCGGGCAGCAACTGCTGCAAGGCCGCCACAATGGGCTCGCCAACCGCCACATCGGTCTTGTTGACCACGGCAATGAGCTGCTTGCCTGCGCATCGCTGCGCAATGGTTGCAGCCAGGCGTTCGGCCTCGCCCATGCCCGTGGTGGCATCAATCACCCACAGCACAATTTGCGCCTCGTCCATCTTCTGGAACGAACGCTCGATGCCCATGTTCTCGATCACATCGGCCGACTCGCGGATGCCCGCCGTGTCGATGAAGCGGAACTGCACACCACCCAGCACCATGGTGTCCTCGATCACATCGCGAGTAGTGCCCGCAATGTCGCTCACCAGTGCGCGGTCGTCGCGCAGCAGGCCGTTGAGCAGCGTGGACTTGCCGGCATTGCTCGCGCCCACTATCGCCACCGGCACACCATGCTTGATGGCGTTGCCCACGGCAAACGAGCGCGACAGGCGGCCGATGACTCCGTGTATGTTGGTAGCGAGGTCGATGAGGCGGCTGCGGTCGGCAAAGCTCACATCCTCCTCGCTGAAGTCGAGTTCCAATTCGATGAGCGAGACGAACTCCAGCAACTGGCTGCGCAGTGCCGACAACTGGCGCCCGAAGGCGCCTCGCATCTGGTTCATCGCCACGCGGTGAGCGGCGCGCGACCCCGACGCGATGACATCGGCAATCGCCTCGGCCTGCGACAGGTCCATCTTGCCATTGGCAAAGGCGCGCTGCGTGAACTCGCCGCCCGTGGCAGCTCGGCAGCCCGCCTCGATGAGCGTGTTCACCACCTGGCGCTGAATCCACACCGAGCCGTGGCACGCCAGCTCTACTACATCCTCGCCCGTGAACGAGTGCGGGCCACGATAGAGGGTGAGCACCACCTCGTCGAGCAGTTCGCCCTGCGCGTCGAGCAGCTGACCCAGATGTGCCGTGTGCGACTGCATGGTGGCGAGTTTGGCGCCCCGCCAGCGCTGTTCAACCAGGGGTAAGGCATCGGGGCCGCTCACACGCACCACCGCAATGCCGCCCATGCCGTGAGGGGTGCTCACGGCCACAATGGTGTCGCGGTTCAGGTCAAGAGCGTTCATCAGTGCGTGCGTTTACGGTTTCGGGTATTATTGTAGTTGTAGCCGTCGTTAAACTCGCGGTCACGGTGATAAGGCCATTTCTTGAACTGGTTCTGCGCCTCGACGGCGTCCTCGGTGCTGTCGGGCAGTGCGGCAAAGAAGTCGATGCCCGTGAGGCGTTCCACCTCGTCGATGGTAGTGGAGTGGTTGCGCCACGAGTTGATGGCATTCTCGTTGTCGAAGAGGAAGGCGATGGCCATGCCCTGCTGCGGGGCATATACAATCTTGTAGAACTGCTGCGGCACAGCAATGTCGTTGTGCTTGCCGGTCATCTCAATGTTGTTCTTGGGCAGCACGGGGCCGGTCATGACATAAATCTGCTTGTAGGTGCGCGCCCAGCTGTGAATGGCCTCCTCCATCTTGCGCCACTCGCCGTTGTTCAGGTCGTGGTCTTGGGGGCAGATGTTGGTCATGTAGAAGCACTGCTCCATGCTCTTGGCACTCCAGCGCATGTCCATGGCGGGTGCCATGTGGCCGCGGTCGTAGTAGCTGTCCTTGTACTCCCACCACTCGGGGCAACTGCTCACCTTGGGGTCGGCGTTGAAGGTGTAGTTGTTGCGCTTTTGCGAGTCGGGCGCGTCGGCCTGGGCAATCTCGGTGGCGGTCAGTTCATAGGCCACGCAGTTGGGGATGTGGTATTTTGGGTTGAAGTACACTGTCATCGCCTCGTAGTCGATGCGCTGGTTGCTCGTGCCAGCGGGCAGTTTCACCTCGATGAGGTTGCCTCCCGACTGCTGCAGCTGTTGCTGCTTGTCGCTCCAGAACAGGTGCGACGACTGCTGCTCCTCCTCGCGTGAGCAGTTCTTGCAGCTGGTGGTGGCGGCGAGTAGCGCCACACACGCCAGTATCAATGCTTTTTTCATCTTGAATGCTGTATTTTTGCGTAAAATTACAAAAAAAAGTTCAAGTAGCGCAGGAAAATGGTAAAATAGTAAACGAGCTGACGAGGGGACAGGCTGACGAGGGGGGATTCATCAGTTGGACCAGTGGTCGGGGTTGGCGTGGCTCTCGAGGACATTCTCCACATTGTCGGGGAGCGCGGGGAAGAAGTCGAGGCCTGTGAGCCGCTCTACCTCGTCGACGGTGACGGCACGCTTCTTGAACGAGCCGCTCACGGGCTCGTTAGGATAAATGAAGCCGATGGCGCGACCTTGGTCGGGGGCATACACCACCTTGTAGAAGGCATCGGGGATGGCCACTGCACAGCTCTTGCCAGTGATTTTCACACTCTTGCCCATGATGGGACCGGTGGCAATGATGAGACGCTTGTCGCGCTTGCCCCAGCGGTGAATCTTCTCCTCGAGCAGTCGCCAGGCGCCGCCGTTCAGGTCGTGGTCCTGCGGGCACATGTTGGTCATGTAGAAGCACTGCCGCATGGCCGCGGGACTCCACTTCATGTCCATGGCGGGTGCCATGTGTCCACGGTCGTAGCCCGAGCCGCGGTAATCCAAGTGCTCGGGACTGTTGCGGGTGGAGGGGTCTTTGTCGTAGTTATAGTTCTTGCGCTTTTCGGCACCGGGACTGTCGGAGATGGTCACCTCGGTCTCGGTCAGCTCATAGATCACGCAGTTGGGGATATGGAGTTTGGGGTTGAAATACACCGTCATGGCCTCGCTGGTAAGCACCTCGTTGCTCATGCCACGGGGCACAGCCACATAGAGCAGCGAACTGCTCGCCACCGACTGCGACGGCTTTGCAGGCTTTGAAGGAGTTGTGAGCAACGGCACGCGCTGCAACACACGCTGCACGCGTTCGACCCGCGCCTTGCGGCGCTGCCGGCGTTTGTTCTTGCGAGCATCGGCAACTGCCGTCCCCAGCAACAAGGCCACCAATATAAGTATGAATGTCCGTTTCATGTTGTCAGTAGTTTTTTAGCGTTTCATGGTTACGATATCAAAAACAATGCCACTTTTTCAGCCGGCTCAGCGGACGCCCCACTGCTTGAGGTTGCAGCGGCTCTCGAGCGGTTCCTCTATCTTGTCGGCCAGCGAGTGGAAAAAATTGAGCCGCGTGATGCGTTCCACCTCATCAACCGTCACGGCATAGTCGTTGAGGGCGCCATTGCTGGAACCGTTGGGGTAGATGAAACCTATGGCGCGCATGGGCTGGGCACATGGGGCAATAATCACCTTGAAAAAGTGCTGCGGAATGGCCACCTCGCTCGGCTCGATGCGGGCAAGCCTGTTGTGGAGCACAGGCCCTGTGACCACCACCAGCACGCTGTCGCGCTGCGCCCACTCGCGCACCTTTTCCTCGAGTTTGGCCCAGCCTCCCTCGTTGAGCCGCTTGTCTTGGGGACACACATTGATCATCATGAACGACTGATGCATCGCTGCCTCGCTCCATGCCATGTCTTGCGCCGGCGCCATGTGGCCGCGCTCATAACCGCTGCCGCTGTAAGCATCGGGTTGAGGGCAACCTCTCACACCAGGCGCCTGCTCAAACTCGCCATAGCGCTCTACCGCGCCATCCAGGCGGTCGCGGGTGAGCACATAGCTCACGCTGTTGGGCACATGCATCTGGGCATTGAAGTTCACGACGAAGCCCGTGAACGCCTCGCACTCGTTGCTCACGCCACGGGGCACCACCACCTCGAGCAGGCCATTCACCTCATGGGCAGTGACCAGTTTGGCAGCACCCTTGTCATCACCACCACAGCGGAACAGCACGAGCGCCAGCACAAGGGCGAGCACCGCACACCACAAAGTCAGCCCCAGTTTCCAGCGGTTGCGTGACCACCAGTGCTTGATATTTTTCAGCGTTGCCATCATCAAAATAGGTGTAACAACTGCAAAAATACAAAAATTATTAGTAACTTTGCACTATATTAAAAACTACAAAAACTATGAAAATGATCGACCGCTTTTTGAATTATGTGAAGTTTGACACGCAGAGCGACGAACTCACCAACCTCACCCCGTCAACACCCGGACAGATGGTGTTTGCCAAAAGTCTTTACGAAGAACTCCAAAATATGGGGTTGAGCAACATCACGCTTGATGAAAACGGCTACCTGATGGCCACGCTGCCGTCGAACAGCCAAAAGAAGATACCCACCCTGGGCTTCATTGCTCACCTCGACACCGCCCCCGACATGAGTGGTCACAATGTGAACCCGCGCATTGTGCACTATGATGGCGGCAAGATTGTGCTCAACGAGGAGAAGGGCATTGTGCTCGATCCCGAGCAGTTCCCCGAACTCAACGACCATGTGGGCATGGACCTGATTGTGACCGACGGCAACACACTGCTTGGTGCCGACGACAAGGCAGGCATTGCTGAAATCATCAGCGCTGTGGAATATTTCCAGCAGCATCCCGAAATTGAGCATGGCGACATTCGCATTGCCTTCAATCCCGACGAGGAGATTGGCATGGGTGCTCACCACTTTGATGTGAAGCAATTTGGCGCCGACTGGGCCTACACCATGGACGGTGGCGCTACGGGCGAACTCGAATATGAGAATTTCAACGCTGCCTCGGCACGCATCACCTTCAAGGGTCTGAATGTGCATCCCGGCGCTGCCAAAAACAAGATGATCAACTCGATTCGCGTAGCCAACCAGTTTGCCTCGATGCTCCCCCGCTGGGAGACACCCGAGCACACCGAGGGCTACGAGGGATTCTATCACCTGGTGGGCATCGAGGGCAATGTGGAGAAAACCACGCTCACCTATATCATCCGCGACCACGACCGCGCACGCTTCGAGAGCCGCAAGCGCGAAATCGAGCATCTGGTGCACAAGATCAATGCTGAATTCCCCGACTGCGCCACGGCCGAAATCAAGGACCAGTACTACAACATGCGCGAGAAGATCGAGCCCGTGATGCACATCATCGAGGTGGCACAGAAGGCAATGGAAAATGCCGGCGTCACACCCAAGGTCCAGCCCATTCGCGGCGGAACCGACGGTGCTCAGCTCTCGTTCAAGGGCCTGCCCTGCCCCAACATCTTTGCCGGCGGCATGAACATGCACGGACGCTTCGAGTATGTCGCTGTGCAGTCGATGGAGAAGGCGATGAACACCATCATCGAGATTTGCAAGATTGTGGCTGCCGAGGCCTGATTTCACGGCCCCCAAAACCACTATCGGAAATCATAAAAATAAAAAAGTTTGCAAAAAATTTGGTGGTTTACAAAAATGCCACTACCTTTGCAACGCTTTTTTAACGGAGATTCGCTAGCTCAGCAGGTAGAGCACAACACTTTTAATGTTGGGGTCGTGGGTTCGAGCCCCACGCGGATCACCAAAACACAGCGAGGGAGTCACCATGTGATTCCCTCGTTATTTGTCTAAGCTGACGGCTGACGAGCAAACAAAGAGTCGAGCACTCGAATGATCGAATAATCGAACAATCGAGGGAGCGAAGACTCGAGGGAGCGAGGGATCGAAGACTCGAGGGAGCGAGGGATCGAAGACTCGAGAAGGGAAGCCTGTGTTAGAGGGCGGCTTTGAGGAAGCGGGTGAAAGTTTCGATATTCTCGTCGTAGGCAAAGGGGCCTGAAATAAGGTTGCCCTGGGCATCGAGGGTCACATAATAGGGCTGCGAATTGCTGCCGAACTTGTGCCGCTGCAGGTAACTCCACTTGTCGCCCACGGTGCTGAGCTTCACATTCTTGCCGTTTTCCTGTACAAAGATGGGCGTCTTGAGGTCGGTCTTGTCATCAACCATGAGGCGAATGGTGACAAAATTGTCGTGGATGAGCTGTTTCACCTGCTCGTCGTCGAGCACGGCGGCCTCCATCTTGCGGCAGTTCACGCAGCCATAACCCGAGAAGTCGATGAACACGGGTTTGCCTTGCAGGGCAGCCGCCTTCATGCCGGCATCGAAGTCGTCATACTCCAGTTCGGCACTGCCATAGAGGTTGAAATCCTGGGTGTAGAGCGGTGGCACAAACGCACTGGTGGCCTTGAGCGGAGCGCCCCACAATCCCGGCACGAGATAGGCAGTGAAGGCCAGCGAAATGAGTGCCAGGAAGAAGCGGAACACGCCAATGCCGCCCTTGGGCTCGTCGTCGCTCTTGAAGCGGAACATGCCCAGCAGGTAGAGCCCCAGCAGACCGAAGATGGCAATCCACAGGGCCAGGAAGGTCTCGCGGTCGAGAATGTGCCAGCCATAGGCAAGGTCGGCCACCGAGAGGAACTTGAGCGAGAGCGCCAGTTCGATGAAACCGAGCACTACCTTCACGGTGTTGAGCCATCCACCCGACTTGGGCAATTTCTTAAGCACCGAGGGGAAGAGTGCAAACAGGGCGAAGGGAATAGCCAAGGCAATGGCAAAGCCGAGCATGCCCACGGCAGGACCCATAAGGTTGCCTTGCGATGCAGCCTCGACAAGCAGGGTGCCAATGATGGGACCAGTGCAAGAGAACGACACAATGACCAGTGTTGCAGCCATGAAGAAGATGCTGAACAGGCCCGTCGTCTTCTCGGCCGAGCGGTCCATCTTGTTGCTCCACGAGTCGGGGAGTTTTATTTCGAAAGCGCCAAAGAATGAAATGGCGAACACCACCAATAACAAGAAGAAAATGATGTTGGCCACAGCACTGGTGGCAAGAGCATTGAGCGCACTGGCGCCGAAGATGGCAGTGAACAGTACACCCAGCACGATGAAGATGACGATAATTGACAGGCCATAGAGCAACGCATTCTTGATAGACTTGGAGCGGCTACCGCTCTTCTTGAGGAAGAAACTCACCGTGAGCGGAATCATGGGCCACACGCAGGGCGTGAGCAATGCCAGCAGACCACCCAGGAAGCATGCCCAGAAGATGTACCACAGGCTCGACGACTGCTGTTGCGAAACAGCGTCGGCCGACTGGATGCGCGAGGTCGAGAAGTCGACAGGCGCCCAAGTATCGGCTGTGGGGGCTACTTCGGCATTTGCCGAGTCGCTGACTATAGCCTCGGATTCAGCGACTTGCTCTTCTTCGACTGGAGCTTCGTCTGGTTTTGCAGCAGTCTTGCCCGTGAAAGAGAACGACTCGCCAGTGGGCGGTGTGCACTCCTGGTCGTTGCAAGCCTGTGAGCGAATCTCGCCCACAATGTTATATTTCTCGCCAGTTACCTCAAAACGCTGCGTAAGCGCCACACTGCCAGTCCACCAGCTCAGGTTCATGTCGAAGGTTTCATCGTGCTTGGTGACAGGTTTCTTGTTGGGAGTCAAGTCGCCCACCAACTTCACGCCATCGAGTTTGTCCCATTTCACGGTAAGTGGATTAGGACCGCCGTCGGGCAGTTTGTCGCCATACATGTGCCAACCGGGTTCGATAGTGGCCGTGAAGGTCACAGCACCATGCTTGTCATCGGTCATTTTCACTGATTTCTGCCAGTTGACAGGATTCACGATTTGTGCCATGGCTGTGATGCACACGAGGCAAAGCAGCAGGGCTAGGTAACGACGCGTTTTCATCTTCTTAGTTGAAATATGTGTTATTAAGGCACAAAGATACAAAAATAACGATAGAAATCTCCAAAGTTTGCAAAATTTAACTGTATCTTTGTTGTTTGGTTACACTAAAGGGTTGCAGTACCCGTAGTTTTGCACTACCTTTGCAACAATTTTCGTAGCGATGATTCACACGATATTTGACCCCGACATATTAAATCGCATACACTGGCTCATTGAGCGGGCCGACAACATTGTTATCACCTGCCACAAGTCGCCCGACGGCGACGCCATTGGCTCGTCGTTAGCCTTGTGCCATGTGTTGCGCAAGCTGGGCAAGAACGCCAGTGTAGTGGTCCCCGACATGGTGCCGCGCACACTGCATTTCCTGCCCATGATGCGCGATGTAACAGTCTACTCCAAGGCCGAGCCTCGTGCCAAGCGCATTGTGGGCGAAGCTCAGCTCATATTTTGCCTTGACTTCAACTCCATGTCGCGCATCGACAAACTGGGGGCACTTATCGCCGAATCGCAGGCACCGCGTGTACTCATCGACCATCACCTCGACCCAAATTCCACGGCATTTGCCCAAATGCTGTCGTTTCCCGAGGCCTCGTCGACCTGCGAACTGGTGTATCGATTCCTGTGCGAATCGGGCTTTGGCCGATATATCGACCGAATTGCAGCCGAGTGCATCTATGTGGGCATCATGACCGACACGGGCAATTTCACCTATAGTTCGAGCAATCCCGAACTCTATGAAATCGTTGCCAACCTGATGAGTTATGGCATTGACAAGGAGCAACTGTACAAACTTGCGATGAACACCTTCAGTGCCGACAGCGTTCGTCTGCAAGGCTATGCGCTGAGCGAGAAGATGCAGATTTTTGCCGACAAAGGCATGGCACTCATCACGCTCACCAAGGATGAACTGGCACGGTTCCACTACCGCAAGGGCGACACCGAAGGCCTAGTGAACAAGCCGCTCGCCATTCCCGAGGTGAATCGTGTGATATTCATGCGCGAAGATGCCGAGTGCATCAAGGTGTCGTGCCGCTCACAAGGCGAATACTCGGTGAACGAGATATGCCAGCGCCACTTTAACGGAGGTGGACACCGCAATGCAGCAGGGGGCGACTTCTATGGTTCGATGGAAGAAGCGCTCACTGTGTTTTTCTCGATATTGAGCCAACTTGATAACGAACAAACAGAAACAAATCAATAACAGCAATATGACAAATTCAATGAAATGGCTTGCAGCCGCAGTCCTGATGTTAGTGATGGCCTCACTCGGCTCGTGCAGTGACAACAAGAGCTATGCCGAGCAACTTGAAGACGAACGCCGCGCCTGCAACGCTTACCTCGCCAGCTTTGAGGTAATCAACGAGATTCCAAAGGACACCGTGTTCCAGACCGGTGCTGATGCCCCCTTCTACCGCATTGACCCCGACGGTAATGTGTATATGCAAGTTATTAAGCCCGGAGACCGCAAGAACGACCGCGCCAAGACTTCGGAAACCATCTATTTCCGTTACACCCGCTACAACCTCACCTACTGGTACACCCAAGAGAAAGCGTGGATTGGCCAGGGCAATGCCGACGACATGAGTCTGGAGCCTTGCTACTTGAAGTATAACGACTTTTCGCTGCCCGCTTCAGCGCAATGGGGCTATGGACTGCAGTTGCCACTGGGCCTGCTGGGCGTGAACTGCGAGGTGAACCTGGTGATCAAGAGTCAGTTTGGCCTTGCCAACGAAATCAGCTATGTGACTCCGTTTGTGTATCATGTGCGTTATTTCCACAGCAAAATCTAAGTAAGCATTTATCAAAACAACAACTAACTATAGCAAAATTATGTCATTAATAAAATCAATATCGGGCATTCGCGGCACCATAGGCGGCCCTGCAGGCGACGGACTCACGCCACTTGATGTGGTGAAGTTTACCAGTGCCTATGCCACCTTTATCAGGCGCAACACCACCAACACAAGCAATGTGATTGTTGTGGGACGCGATGCACGACTCTCGGGCCGTATGGTGCTCGAACTCGTTACCGGAACCCTCATGGGCATGGGATTTGATGTGGTGAACATAGGCCTCGCCACTACCCCAACCACCGAACTGGCCGTTACCTGGGAGCATGCCTGCGGCGGCATCATCATCACCGCTTCGCACAACCCCAAGCAGTGGAATGCCTTGAAACTGCTCAACGACAAGGGAGAATTTCTCACCGATGAGCAAGGAAAAGAAGTGCTGCGCATTGCCGAGGCCGAAGACTTTGAATATGCCGATGTGGACCGTCTGGGACGCGAACAGAAGAACTACACCTGCCTGCGTCGCCACATTGAAGCCGTGAAGGCGCTGGAACTGGTGGATGTGGATGCCATCAGCAAGGCTAATTTTACCGTGGCCGTAGATGCCGTGAACTCGGTGGGCGGCATAGCAATTCCCAAGATGCTTGAGGCGCTGGGCGTGAAAAATGTGGTGAAACTCTTCTGCGACCCCACGGGCAACTTCGGTCACACGCCCGAACCCATTCCCGAAAACCTCACCGCCGTGAGCGACTACATGAAACGCGGCGAAGCCGATGTGGCATTTGTGGTTGACCCCGATGTTGACCGCCTGGCCATCATCATGGAGAACGGCGAATTCTTCGTTGAAGAATACACGCTTGTAGCAGTTGCCGACTATGTGCTGCAGCACACTCCAGGCTCGACGGTGAGCAACCTGTCGTCGTCGCGCGCGCTTCGTGATGTTACGATGAAGCACGGTTGCCAGTACACTGCCGCCGCTGTGGGCGAAGTGAATGTGACCACCGAGATGCGCCGCACAGGTGCCGTGATAGGCGGCGAGGGCAATGGCGGCGTGATTTATCCCGCCCTGCACTATGGCCGCGACGCGCTGGTGGGTGTGGCACTCTTCCTCACGCTACTTGCCAAGAGCGGCATGAAGGTGAGCGAACTCAAGAAGACCTATCCGCAATACAGCATAGCCAAGACCAAACTGGAACTGAAACCTGAGATGGATGTGGATGCCATTCTCGAGGCAGTGAAGCAGCATTATGCTGGCGAGAACCTCACCACCATCGACGGCGTGAAGATTGACTTTGCCGACGGCTGGGTGCACCTGCGCAAGAGCAACACCGAACCCATCATACGCATCTACAGCGAAGCGCACACCATGGACGAAGCCCAGCAACTGGGCGAAACGGTGAAGCAGATTGTGCTCAAACTCGTGTAAAACAGTCAGCATCATATTTACGAAACAAACTAATAAATACATATATAATTTATTATGAATACTTTAGCAACAAAGTACGACCCTAAGGCGGTTGAAGACAAATGGTACAAATACTGGGAGGAACATGACCTGTTCAAGTCCACCCCCGACGAACGCGAACCCTACACCATCGTCATTCCGCCGCCCAATGTGACGGGTGTGCTTCACATGGGCCACATGCTCAACAACACCATACAGGATATCCTCATTCGCCACGCACGCATGGAGGGCAAGAATGCCCTGTGGGTGCCCGGCACCGACCACGCTAGCATCGCTACCGAGGCCAAGGTGGTGAAACGCCTTGCCGAACAAGGCATCAAGAAGCGCGACCTCACTCGCGAGCAGTTCCTGGAGCATGCGTGGGCCTGGACTCACGAGCACGGCGGCATCATCTTGCAACAGCTGCGCAAACTGGGCGCCTCGTGCGACTGGAGCCGCACCGCCTTCACGATGGACGAAACACGCAGTGCGAGCGTGCTCAAGGTGTTCGTTGATCTCTACGAGAAAGGCTACATCTACCGCGGCCTGCGCATGGTGAACTGGGACCCCAAGGCCCAGACAGCCCTGAGCAACGAGGAGGTGATTTATCACGACGAGAAGAGCAAACTCTACTACTTGAAATACTATGTGGCCGACGACGACCTCACCGGCGAGACCGGTCAGGAAGGCGAAGTGGTGCACCGCGATGAGCAGGGCCGCCGCTATGCCGTGGTGGCTACTACCCGCCCCGAGACCATCATGGGCGACACAGCCATGTGCATCAACCCCAAGGATCCCAAGAACCAGTGGTTGCGTGGCAAAAAGGTGATTGTGCCGCTCGTGAACCGCGTGATTCCCGTCATCGAAGACCACTATGTGGAGATTGAGTTCGGTACCGGTTGTCTGAAGGTGACACCCGCGCACGACCCCAACGACTACATGCTGGGCAAGACGCACAACCTGGACAGCATCGATATATTCAATCCCGACGCCACAATCAGCACCGAGTCGCCCCTGTATGTGGGCATGGACCGCATGGAGTGCCGCAAGGTGATTGCCCGCGACCTAGAGGAAGCCGGTCTGATGGAGAAGGTGGAGGACTATGAGAACAAGGTGGGATATAGCGAACGCAATCCCGATACAGCCGTGGAACCTCGCCTGTGCAAGCAGTGGTTCTTGAAGATGAAACATTTTGCCGAAGTAGTGCTGCCCCCGGTGATGAACGACGAAATCAAGTTCTTCCCGCCCAAGTACAAGAACATCTATAAGGTGTGGATGGAGGGCATCCAGGACTGGTGCATCAGCCGCCAGTTGTGGTGGGGACATCGCATTCCCGCCTGGTTCCTGCCCACCGATGACCCCGAGAACGAGGTGTTTGTGGTTGCTCTGAACGAAGAAGAAGCACTGGAGAAAGCTCGCAAGATGCCAGGATATGAGAATATCACCGCCAGCGACCTGCACCACGACGACAATGCGCTCGACACCTGGTTCAGTTCGTGGCTGTGGCCCATCTCGCTGTTCGATGGCATCAACAATCCCGGCAACGAGGAAATGAAATACTACTACCCCACCAGCGACCTGGTGACCGCCCCCGACATCATCTTCTTCTGGGTGGCACGCATGATTATGGCAGGCTATGAATTTGTGGGCGAAATGCCGTTCCGCAATGTGTATTTCACCGGTCTGGTACGCGACAAGTTGGGCCGCAAGATGTCGAAATCGCTGGGCAACAGCCCCGACCCGCTGATGCTCATCGACAAGTTTGGCGCCGACGGCGTGCGCATGGGCATGATGCTCAGCGCTCCTGCAGGCAACGACATCCTCTTCGACGAGGCACTGTGCGAGCAAGGCCGCAATTTCAACAACAAGATTTGGAACGCCTTCCGTCTGGTGAAAGGATGGGAAGTGGCCGACATCGAACAGCCCGAGCACAGCCGTCTGGCCGTGGAATGGTTCCACAGTGTGCTCGACGCAACACTGGCCGAGGTGAAGGACCTCTTCACCAAGTTCCGTCTCAACGAGGCGCTCATGGCCATCTACCGTCTGTTCTGGGAAGAGTTCTCGGCCTGGTATCTCGAAATCGTGAAACCTGCCTATCAAAAGCCCATCGATGCCAAGACGATGGATGCCACGCTCTACTTCTTCGACACCCTGCTGCGTCTGCTGCACCCCTTCATGCCCTTCATCACTGAAGAGCTGTGGCAGCACATCAGCGAGCGCAAGGATGGCGAGAGCATCATGTATGCCCGCATTCCCGAGCCTGGCACGCCCGACGAGGCACTGCTCAAAGCCATGGCCGAGGCCAAGGAGATTGTGGCCGGTGTGCGTAGCGTGCGCTTGAGCAAGAATATCCCCAACAAGACCGCCATGCAACTCAACATCGTGGGCAAGTGGACCAATCCGCTGAAAGCCATCATCAGCAAGGTGGCTGTGCTCGACGAGGTGAACGAAGTGGAAGCCAAAGATCCCACGGCAGCCTCGTTCATGGTGGGCACCACCGAGTTTGCCGTGCCATTGAGCGGCAGCATCGATGTGGAGGAGGAACTCAAGAAACTTGAGGCCGAACTTCAGTATGCTCGCGGTTTCCTCGCCACCGTCGAGAAGAAACTGAGCAACGAGCGCTTCGTGGCCAATGCACCCGAGGCCGTTGTGGCTGGCGAACGCAAGAAACAGAGCGATGCCCTCTCGAAGATCCAGACCCTCGAAGAGAGCATCAAGGCCCTCAAGGGATAATCCCAAATTGGCCGTTAGACCGAAAAGGTTTGTAATTCAACCAAACCCAACAAAGAGGGGCGCCTCCATCAGGAAGCGCCCCTCTCTTGTATCTATCATTATCACCCGAATGTGATGTGGTTACTCATTAGTTGACTTTGCGCACCTTGACTTTAGAAGTGCGGAACCACGAAGCATTAGAGCGGTGGATGAGAAAGTCGATCTTGCGGTGACCGCCCATCTTGTCTTTCACCACCCACTTGCCATTGAGCTGAGGCATGGTTTCGCTTGTGACCTCGATGGTGTCGTTGATATTGAAGCCAGCACGATACATGTCGCGCGACAGTGCCACCCAGCGAATCTCCTGATTCTTGAGCTTTGTGCGATCGATGTAGTCGCCACTTGCAGTGCGGCCGCCGGCACCCGACGAACCTGGATAATAAT
This sequence comes from uncultured Bacteroidales bacterium, assembly GCA_902768435.1. Taxonomy (GTDB): domain Bacteria; phylum Bacteroidota; class Bacteroidia; order Bacteroidales; family Muribaculaceae; genus Sodaliphilus. The sequence continues at coordinate 30,031 of CACXLJ010000007.1, forward strand.
AGGAGGCCAAGAGGGTGTATTCATCTCCCGCCCATGCCGTGAAGGCCATGATTGATATGAGTAAAAACAGTATCTTTTTCATTGTTCTTTTCACGATTGTAGACGTTAATAATTGTAATATTTTTTGCTTTGATTCTGCAAAGATATGATATCTAATTGAGAATGAACACATTTATTCATTCTTTAACGCGTTTGTTAAAGAATGTTTCGTCACAATTTGCCTGCAAAAAAGAACTCAGCCCTTGCCGAGATGCAAGAGCTGAGTGATGATAAAAAGCAATGAAGCTCGTGAGAATAACCGTCCAAAAGGGTTAAGAACGATTCTTCTTGAACTTGTTGAGCAACGACTTGAACAAGCCAGGTTTCTCGTCGTCCTCCTTGCTGTAGCCGTAGCCGTAACCGTAGCCGTAGCCATAACCGTAGCCATAACCATAGCCATAACCATAGCCATAGCGTTTGTTGTTGACCTTCATGTCGTTGAGGAGAATTGACACATTCTTGATCTTGCCATCTTCGGACATGTGCTCAAGGTCGGACAGGAATCGGCGGTCGATTTTGCCGTCACGCATCACATAGATGGTGAGGTCGACATGGCGGTTGATGATGGAAGCATCGGCGATAAGGCCATAAGGCACAGTGTCGAGCACGATATAATCGTAATGCTTGCGCAGTTCCTCGATTAGTCGGGCAAAGCGCTTTGACATGAGCAGATTGGTTGGGTTGGGAGGAATGGCACCCACGCACATGACATCGAGATTATCACTGATGTATCCCTTGACTACCAGGCTCTCGATGTCGTCTTCCTTCCCTGAGAGGTAAGTGCTCACGCCACGGCCACTATTCTCGAGCTGCATGTACTCGGAGAAGCGGCCCTTGCGCAAGTCAAGGTCAACTGCAATGACCCGCTTTTCGGCATAGGCAAATGTGAGCGCGAGGTTGATGGCCACGAAACTCTTGCCCTCGCCCGCCATGGTCGAGGTCATTTGCAGTACAATGCCTTCGCCTTCACGCTCGTGAACCACATAGTCGAGATTGTTGCGCACAATGCGCAGGGCCTCGGTTATGCGATCGTGGCCGTTCTCGGTGACAACGATTTCCTTGTCCTTCTGGTCGCCGCGTTTCTCGGGCAAGTCGCCAATGATGGGCAAGCCGCAGTTCTGCTCCACATCGCCGCGGGTGTGCACCATGGTATCGAGCGATTTAATCCAGTAAATGGCAAAGAGCACAAGTGCCGGCAACAACAGACCCAACAGCAGACCGGTGCTCATGATTTTTGATGGCACGGGGGCAATTTGTCCAGTAGAGACGGCTTTCTCGATGACCTTGGCGTTGGGCTCGGTGATGGCGAGCTGCAGCGCATTCTCTTCACGCTTGTTGAGCAGGTAAAGATAGAGCTGTTCCTTGATTTGCTGCTGGCGAGTGACCTGTGTGAGAGCTTTCTCGTGCGATGGCACAGCCGTCATGCTGCTGGTGGCGCGTCCCTCTTGCGAACGGGCATTTGACACCTGCATGCGCAACGAGTTGAGGTAGGTGGTCAATGAGCTGATGATCGTGTTGCGCATCGATGACAGAGAATTGGTGAGTTCAATCATCACGGGATTCTCGGTGCTCGATGTGGCGGCAATCTTCTGATACTTGAGCATTGCCTCGTTATACTGTGCAATCTGGCTCTCGATACCCGTGTTGGCAATACCCGTGTTGCTGGGGATGAGTTCGTTGCCGCTCATGCGGCTCACATATTGCAGGATTTCGTTGGCCAGGCTGTATTGCATATTGGCATTGTTGGCATTCTCGGCCATGCGCACGCCGGTGCTCGGGTCGCTGAACATGGTGGCATTCACCGAACCCACCTTGAGCTGGGCCACCTTGCTGTCGACACCGCTCAAGTCCTCGGCGATGGTCACGATACGGTCGGAAATGAATGCCTCGGTGCTGCGTGCCACGCGGTTCTTGTCGTTGATGGCATCCTGAATATAGACTGCGATGAGTGCATTGAGGATGTCGGTTGCCAGTCGGGGGTTGTCGCAGGTCATGGTGAGACGGAGCACATCGGTGTACTTCTCGGGCGACTCGGCAGTGAGGTGTGCCTTGTAGGCCACAGCGGCGTCGTGAATGGTCTTCACCCTCACAATCACCTGGAAATCTTTGTGGTGATCGGTGAACTTCTGGGTCTTGGTGATGGCAATGGGGCCAAACGCCGTGTTCACCTTGTTGCCAAACTTCGCCTTAGTCCAGGGACCATCGTTGATTTTGAATTCCAGATTGTTGCCGCCCTTGGGCACCACAGTCATGGTGAAGGGTGTGGTGATTTCGCGAAGCGGAGTGATTTGCAGGGGCGATGTCTTGTAACTGTTCACATCGCGCAAATACACATGACCATAGTACTGGATGTTGAGTCCCAGCTGGTTCACCACCTCTTCCATGAGTTCGGTAGAGGTAATCTTGTAGATTTCATTGGGGATGAAATTGGAAGCCGGGGTTATGCCCAGGTCAGAAAACACCTGCGACTGGCTACCAGTTGACTTGCTGGTGCTGGTAGTGAGCAGGATGAGCGCCTGAGAGCGGTATTGCTGAATTTGCGACTTGCTGTAGAGATAAGCAAGCGAACCGCAAATGATGATGGAAATCACAAACCAATACCAATTACGGAGACACGCCATCAAGAACTCCTTAATCTGGACGCCAGTGTTTGAGTTTTTGCGCGTAGTTTTTTTCACGCCTTCTTCAATGATTTCTTGCATATCGGGTGTAGTTTATGTTTCAAAAAATGAGCTTCACGGGGACAAAACCCCAAACTAACTATTTTAATCGTGCAAAGGTAGTGATAAATTTTGGCTTTACAGTTATAAAATGAGCAAAAAGTGCGACAGAAAACCACAAGTGACTGTTCGAGTGCAAAAAAACCGTAAAACGGGAATTTGTAAAAAAATGTTTTTTTAGCGACTTGCGGGCAAAAAAAGCGATTTTTTCAAGAAAAACGCGCAAAACAAAGGAGTGTGCGTTTTTGTTTTATTAACAATCCGGACACGATATGGAGTATATTTACGACAGTTTAACTTTTGGCCGATTTTTTAAAAGAAATTAACTTGATATTCACATTATTAATGTTTTCTAGTCCAAAAAAAGGTACTAATTTTGGCGCGGTATTTCTCCATTTGTAGAGCGAGAGTATACCATTATTAAATTAGAATATCAACCAATTAAAGTTTATACTACTTAGAGTTATGACAAATTCAAACACAAAACCCGCTACCGGTAAGTTAGGTATTATGGTAGTTGGACTCGGTGCCGTGAGCACAACCTTCATGACAGGCGTTATGATGACCCGCAAAGGGCTGACCAAGCCCGTAGGTTCGATGACACAATACGACAAGATTCGTATTGGTCGCGGTGCCGACAAGAAGTATCTGCACTATAAAGACATTGTTCCTATTGCAGACTTGAACGATATTGAATTCGCTGCATGGGATGTATTCCCCGTAAATGCCTATGAATCGGCCATGAGCGCAAATGTGCTGAAAGAGAAAGATATTGAACCCGTAAAAGACGAGCTGCTCAAGATTAAGCCCATGAAGGCCGCTTTTGACAAGAACTATGCAAAGCGCCTTGACGGCGACAACATCATGCATGGCGCAACCCGTTGGGAAATGGTAGAAAACCTGCGTGCCGACATCCGCAACTTCAAAAAGGAGAAAGGTGTTGACCGCGTTGTGGTTCTCTGGGCCGCTTCTACCGAAATCTATGTAGCTCCCGACATGAAGTATCATGGCACAATCGAAGCCCTCGAGGCAGCCATGAAGGCCGACAACAAAGAACAGATTGCTCCCTCGATGTGCTATGCTTATGCAGCTCTGAAGGAGAACGCTCCCTTCATCATGGGTGCTCCTAACACCACCGTCGACATTCCCGCTATGTGGGATCTCGCCGAGGAGACTAAGGTGCCCATCGCAGGCAAGGACTTCAAAACAGGCCAAACACTGGTTAAGTCGGGCTTCGCTCCCATCATTGGCACCCGTTGCCTGGGTCTGAGCGGCTGGTTCTCGACCAACATTCTGGGTAACCGCGACGGTCTGGTGCTCGATGAGCCCGCCAACTTCCGCACCAAGGAGGTGAGCAAGCTGTCGACACTCGAGTCAATCCTCGTTGAGGAAGACCAACCCGACCTCTACACCAACTACTTCCACAAAGTGCGCATCAACTACTATCCGCCTCGCGACGACAACAAGGAAGGCTGGGACAACATCGACATCTTCGGCTGGATGGGCTATCCCATGCAGATCAAGATCAACTTCCTGTGCCGCGACTCTATCCTTGCTGCTCCCTTGTGCCTTGACCTGTGTCTGCTCATCGACCTGGCTCACCGTGCCGGCCGTTATGGCACACAGCGCTTCTTGAGCTTCTTCCTCAAGAGCCCGATGCACGACTACACCAAGGACGAAGTTCCCGTGAACCACCTGTTCCAGCAGTATGTGATGCTGAAGAACGCGATTCGCGAAATGGGTGGCTACGAGGCCGACGAAGAAATCGACTAAACAAACGATTTGTTTTCATAATCATCAAGAAAGAATCCTGCGGTGAATGCCGCAGGATTCTTTTGTGTCTATACCCAAAACGGAATCGGACTATATGATTAAGACAATCTTAATATAAGGTATGGGTTAAAAAACTTTTTCGAGTTATTAATTAAAAATTTGCACACCTTATCCTTAGTCCATTCTCCCGTCGTGACAGTCAAACAAAGCTGGGAGGCAAAACATCAAGAATATTCCCACATTGCATGATTAGCCTTGAAGATGACAAAAACGTGACATTAAATTAATTGTAATCCATATAGTTGCTTCTGAAACTAAAAATGATTATCTTTGCATTCATACTATAAAGTAGTTAATGGAGGAATATTATTACAGTGGCAGTGGCTTTTATGACGAAGAAGATGCAAATATCAGTTCGGCGTTTACCGACGTTTCCGAATTGCGTTGTTCGCATCCTGACCGTGTCCAATACATGGCCCGCCGTTATGGCCAATGGTGGACACTGACCGCTATTGCACCAACATGCGCCAATCACATTAAGGCCCAAGAGCAGTTACGATTGGAATACGCAAGATTGCTAACACTACATCACCCTCACATAACTCGCGTTGTGGCTATGGTAGATGTGCCGTGGCTTGATGATGAATGCGTTGTCGAAGAGCATGTCGATGGGCAGACGCTTAGCCTGTTCATGCAGAGTAATCCAAGTGAAAAGAATCGTTACGAGGTTCTTTCTCAAATAGTTGACGCATTACATTATTGCCATAGCAAGGGAATAGCCCATGGCCATTTGTCGGCCGACTCTGTTCTTGTTACTCATCAGAGTGCACAGGCCAGATTGGTAAATTTCGATTGTTGCGATGATTTTCAAGCCGATTTGCTCTCAATGGCTACGATCATCGACATTTTGCAATTACCAAAACTCAAACGAGTTGCATCCGATTGTCGCAATGGCGCCATACGTACTGCCGATGCTCTGCAAAAAGCCATTGAGCACAAGACCAGACTTGGGAGACGATGGATAATACCCGTTGTCGTTACTGTGGTTACCGTGGCTCTGCTTGTTTCTTTCTGGGCTGGCTATCGGACAACATTTGTTGAATCGTCGTTGCCACCTGACTCGCTACAACTGAAAGGATTGTACTTCAGCGACACAGTACGCCTATCCCAAGCCGATGGTTTGCAGCACTTTTATTCAACATTAACAGGTGCAAATATCTATTATTGCGATTGGCGTGGCGCACAAAGAACTGAGATTGCCGAGAGCGAGGCCGTAGATTTGGGACTCAGCGTGTTGTGGGCACCGTTCAATGTGGGATGTACTGATGCCGATGTCAATCATGTGGGCGCCTATTACTTGTGGTGCGACACAACTCATGCAGGGGCATTTCATCAGTTGGACGAATACTGGCCTCAGAATCAACCAATGGCTGATATAACAGGCACACGACACGACCCGGCTCGTCAACAGTGGGGAGGCGGCTGGCGCATGCCATCACATGATGAGTTTATAGAGCTACGCGACAAATGTGTATGGTCTTTGGTTAGATATCGGGGACTTCCGTTGGGTTATAAAGTGAAAGGAGCTAATGGAGCGAGCATATATCTTCCTCTTGCCGGTTATCGTCTCAAATACCGTGAACACCAGATAGGCGCCGTGGGACACTACTGGAGCAGCACTCCTGTAGATGGGATTGACCGGCAGTCTTATGCCATGAGTCTTGATACCACTCTTATAAATCCCAACGACACCGTTTCGCTGGAATATTCCTTGTCTATCCGTCCTGTCCTTGACCGTAAATAGTGTAGCATGGCACAGCACAAATTCGACACATTAATTCCTGTTGACTGCCAGAGTCGCTACAACCTATTGTTGCGGGCAAAGCGTGATGGCCAATGGTGGATGCTAAAAGGGCTGAAGAAAGAGTATGCCAATGATGCTGTGATGCTTGAATTGCTTCGCAAAGAATTTCAATTGGGCATGATGCTTCGGCATCAGGGAGTAGTGGCCTTCGTCTCGCTTGAGCAAGTGCCTGAAATGGGTGGCACATTTATAGTCCAGGAATGGGTTGAAGGAGTTACCCTAAAGCAATGGCTTACTTCCAACCATAGCACTTCTGAGAAAGTAAATGTATTGCTGCAGTTATGCGACGTGTTGTCGTACTGCCATAGCATGAATGTTGTGCATCGCGATATCAAACCCAGCAACATCATGATTACACCCTCCCAGCAAGTAGTGCTAATTGATTTTGGATTGGCTTTAGCAGGCAACCAAGCCATATTTCGTGCTCCTGCCGGCACTAAGCAATACATGGCACCCGAACAGAGCGACGAAACCGTGGTAGTTGATGGTCGCGCCGACCTCTATGCCGTTGGCGGCATCATGCAGGACATGAAACTGCCGTGCCCCTACCGAGGAGTAATGCGCAGTCTGTTAGAACGCGATCCAAACCGACGTCCACCAAATGCCTTGGAACTACGCAAGACACTTATAGCTGAGAGCAGAAAGCGAGGTAAACTTGTGCGATGGATTTCTTTGATGACAATAGTGGGGCTATGCATCGTAGGAGCTTATCGGTTAGGGAGTAGTCCTTTAGGTTATCATTTGTTTGGTACTTCGAATTTTCTTTCACCAAAATTGCCCGACTATTTGACGCGAGATACCGCAAATCACTGGGCAGCCGATACATCCCGATACATCACTCTGGTAAAAGGAGACAGCATACGTTATAGCGTGCCAAAGACTATGACGGAAATACCTGGTAAAATAGATGAACATGAAGCCGTTGATTTGGGACTTAGCGTATTGTGGGCTCCGTTCAATGTGGGATGCGACCGCTCCAATCTCTCTATGCCTGGCGGCTATTATGGATATGGTGAACCTTCGGGAGTAATCACTTCTGACAATCCTGCTAACATCAATATGTACTGGACCAGTTATCATGGTGACTATAGTGGAACTGAATACGATATAGCCCATGAACATTGGGGCGAACGATGGCGAACACCACGCAAGACAGAATTTGATGAACTCATAGCAGAGTGCCAGTGGACACTAGTAAAGCCTGCGTGTGGACCTGCCGGTTACCTTGTCATTGGCCCTAATGGCAATCGCATTTTTCTGCCAATGGCAGGATTTCGCTATGGGGGTGAATACTATGAGATAGGAACAATGGGGTTCTATTGGATGACTGTTCCTGAAGGTGGTGAGAACGAAAGTGGCGTAGCGCTACGCATTCAACCTGAAGGTTTGCAGATAATATCAACAATCGCCAATAATGGCTTCAGCGTGCGCCCAGTGCGTGATCGTTAAAGCCCCAACAATCGATTCAGCTTACAGTTTGCGTGCGGTGATACCTCCATGCTTGCCACAGACGTAAGTCAGCACTTGGTCGGCATTGGCATGCTCTAATTGTGTCAGCACAAGAGGTTCACCATTGACCATTCCTGAACACGAAAAAGTGTCACCGACAGCTAATTTGCTGCGCTCGCTTGCGATTACTCGCATTCGTCCCTGCCCCAGATACTTAACCACAATGCGCCGGCCTGGACGCCAACGTACTTCTACCTCATCACCTACTTTTAAAGTGCTTAATGCCACAACTTCGCCGAGTGAAAAATCGCTTGTGTCGGCTTCGGTTAGAGTTTCACAAAACTCTTGCCAGTCGCGGCATCCCACATAACGCGACAGCACATTGAGCGATGAGACATAAACAGTCTTATACCCTGGCACATATTCCCACAATCGTTTAATAGTACTAACCGATAATGAGCCGGCGCCTTCATTCTGCAGTCGCTCACCTAAACACATGAAGTCGTGGGGGCTGTTTAGCGTTTGGCCATAACGGTTTTCTACAGCATTCCGTAAAGCCTCGAGTTGATGTTGTGAAACTTCCATATTTCTTAGCAAATAACTTTGCAAAATTACATTACTTTTCCATATTCCTAACAATTTATAAAGTTCTTAAAGTATCTTTTTTGTGAAAAGAACCAAGAAGAACCAAAAATGGTGTTTCTCGTTTGCTAAATCCCACATAATTTTGCACATAAGAAAACCAAGAGTAAGCAGATTTTGATTGAAGTAATCAAATTAAAAACCTAGCGTTGTAAAGGTTAATCGCTTAATTATATGGAAGAAAACAAAATGTTTAGCGATGATTCTGACATTCATAGATTTGAAATCAGTTTCAAGAATGTAAAAGCAGGATTGTCACCGACAATCCCTTTCCCTGAAAGGTTTAGCGCAAATTTTTCATTGAATAAGGAGACACTTTAAAATAATTTATTAATTAAATCTCATAATTATGACTAAAGCATTAGAAGCCAAGATTAATGGCTATATAACCAATCCAGGTGACCGGTTATTAGTGATACTGGATAATGATTCCGGTATTGCCCTAAATGCTGTGAAACAATGCTGCGAGGCAGCACGTTTAAACCTGTATTTTGATGGCCACTATAGTTCAAATCTACCTGTTCCAAGTAGGAATAGCCCCAATTTAATGTATGCGGATGTTTTGCTGGTAAATTATATTGCATTGCTTGCAGACCTCTCTGATTTTGATGGTGTTGTCGAAAAGACCCTTCAGTCAAAGGATACATACAAAAAAACCGTCATTATCATAGGCGGTTTCGATATTCCAAAAGACAGCGTTTGGAAAGACAATGAGCGTTTAATAATATTAGACATAAATACATTTGATTTTTGGCTGAAATGGGCTAAGTCAAAAGACCAGCATGATCGTTCCAATATACATCCATTAATTACCGATTTCCTTGAGCAACACCCTGAATGGTTAGAACCATGTCCAAAGAAAGGCCAATTAATCTTCGCGACAAAAAAAAAATGGAAGGATGTGTCAAATGATATTTATAAAATGGTTGAACGAAAATTGAGATATAAATATCCAGAAACATATAGAAATGCTAAAGGCCAAATGTTGGATGATGAATCAAAGAAAATGTTACTAATGCAATTGAAAGATGGCAGGGTTCCAAATGGATGGCATAGTTTAGATCCTAATGATAAGGAAGATATCAAGGATATAATTGCTATAGGTGCTGGAGTTGATACCGCCGATGCATTTATAGCGTTCTTGAGCACCATTTCTCCATTTTCCTTTCTGTAGATGGGGATGGTGCTCGAAGGGTATCGCTGTTAAGTGTTAAGTAAAATAATTCATAGGTAATGATGAAACTGAAACAACTGAAAGAAATCATTAATGGCATTGACGTGCCTATCGACCGCATTGCCGGCTTTTGCGACAACTATGATCAAATGTTCGACACCTGCTATGTTGAGGTGGAGTATGGCGAAATTGTCATCGACACCAGTTTTGGGCTTCAGGAAGATAGCCATTTCTATCCTGTGAGCAAAGCCATTGCCGACTTGCTTGCGTTGCCGAACGAGTGCGACGATTATCCCGTATTTAAATCGGGCCTGGATAGCCAAGTGGAGATTGAGATTCTGTATCGCCAAGTGAGAAGCGCCAAGGTTGTGCAATCGGCACAAGGCGCCGGCATTTGTCTGCTGGGCCGAGAGACACTGAAATTCATCGACGAGGAAGATGCTTTGTATAATTCTGCCGTTGCTTATCACGTGGAGATAATTATTGAAGACCCTAGGGCTCAGAAGCTGAATGAGAAGTTCGCGGACTTTCTTTATGACTGCAGCAAAATGTGCTGCGACGATATTCATTACGACGATAATACATGTAACATCTCCAATTATGGTGATGTCACTATTTTAGATTTCGTTGCCAACGAGGCCACAAGTGACAATCTCATTGCGCTGATTACAGGGGCCTTTGATGGCGTTTATTTTAGCCGCACACCACTCACGCGTGCCACCGAGGTCGAACGCCTGTGCAACGACAGTGCCGGCAAGTATTATGGTCCACTGCAAGCCGTGGTTTATCCCGCTTATGTCCCCGATAAAGATCTGCTCAATAACCCTCCATACTTGACCGAGATTGCCGACTCCACCTGCTATGCCAAGGAGTTTGCCACAACCGATGAAATGGAGCAATTCATCAGCGATCACAACCCCGACGAGGCTGCAGGCGACCTGGTACGCCGCATCAACACCCGCTACATCGATGACCCACTCACCCTAATCCTCGAATAGGTTTTACATCACGCAAAACACCAAAAAGAAACCGCCGAACCGCTTGAAAGGAAGTAAGCATTATTCAAAAAAAATAAAAATATGGCAACACCTGCACAAATTTCTAATGTATTGATTGAGTTTAAAAAATGGCTGAGTATTAACGGCATTACTTCTGGTAGAAGTTACCAAAGTTTGTTAAGTAATTTTCCCAATAGGCTCACTAATCCAACGAGCCCATATTCAAATTATCTTGATACAATTACAGATTGTCTATTAGCTGGACAGCCTGTTTACGCGATAGCGGTGTGTGATATAATGATAGATGCTTTGCAAGGGAATATAAACACAAAACCAAATAGCTATTTGCAAAATGCTAAATCTTCTCTTTATCGGTTTAGAGAATTCTTGCACCAGCGTCTCCTTTCCCTTATACCTGCAGCACCATATCATGTTGCTACAGTACCGATGGTTCAAGGGGGTGCCAAGGCTAAACTTGGAGGGGTAATTAATGGGACAAATACTCTCATTGGAGCTTTAGGTAATGGTAAGATTAATTATTTTATTAAGTTAGCTATTGAGTCATCTTTATTCTTTAGTGTTGATATTGTTTCTGATCGGTATGCCAGCCTGTCTCAGATGCTTAGTAAAGGAGTAAATGTCCCTGCACGTTATACCAATGACAAAACTATTTGCTCAGCACCAGTGAAGGGGCAACCGGCAGTATATAATATTAACGGAATACCTTACAATGTGATTGTTGACAAAGATGGAAATGACTCTGTTAGGAAACTGATTAACTATTACACAGGATATACAGTATCTACAGGACAATCATCTATTATAACTGGATATGTTATATCTCATGTTTGGGGACGAGCTTTTGATCCAAGACACTTTACCAATTTTTGGAATATTGTGCTTATTCCATCATGGGCAAATCCAGTGATGGATACTCCAAACCCGCCCGCAGGCTCATATGCCTCAAGATTACAGAACACTATTATGGAAATCTGTAGACAACTATATAATGGAACATCATGCCAAATTCCCCTTGTAGTAAACCAGAAAGATATTGTTCATGGTATTTACACAGTCCCTGTAATTAACCAAAAAGTCAACCAACCGCTTGGCGCTATTTTAAAAACAGGTGTAAAGATTTAACAATAGTGTATATTTATAATCATTGTAGTCTGCCAAATCCATTTATGAAGGCAAGTCGGTAGACTTGCAATGTGCGAAACTCATTGTGCGTGCCAGTTCTACAAACTGGCACCCTCGTGAGAATAGGCCACTACATAATAATCGCACCTCGTAGAGAGTGCGGTCGTTGACGCACATTCTCGATGCTCCATGTGCCAAGTTATGGGGTCGGCAGGAGACTGTTTACAGCGATTTGAGGGCCTCGGTGTGGAGGGCGAAGGCTTCGGCAGCGCCGCAGCGGCATTCCAAGCCACGGAACTTCTCCATGGGAATGTGCCAGTCGTCGAGCAACGGCTGCATGCCCTGACTCACATGGCACAGACATGCCTCGTGCTTGAGATCGACCACAGGATCAATGTTCACCCAATGCGTGGGCGTGAACATCTGTGACTGTGTGCCCGACATCGCCTCCATATAATAGAGTCGGAATGTGCGCCCTACTCGTCGCCAGGCGTCAAGCACCAGCAGTCCACAAGCGGCATGGTCGCGGTGACTATCGATGGGCCAATGGGTGATGACCACATCGGGGCGCTCGCGTTCGAGCAGCTCGCGCATCTCCTTGTAGCGGGCCAGGTTCACCTCGGTGTTGCCATCGACCTGGTCCATGAAGATGTGGCGGATACCCATCACACGGCAGGCATTATCGGACTCGACCACACGCACGGCAGCGGCCTGTTCGTGACTCATGCCCTCGATGCCGGCCTCACCGCGTGTGAGATACACGCTCACCACTTCATTACCCGCTTGCTTGAGCAGACACATGGTGCCACCGGCACAGGTCTCGGGGTCGTCGGGGTGAGCACCGATAACCAATATTTTCCTCTTTCCACCATAGGCTGCCGCATTGTCTTGCGCAGCCGCAGTGAGCGGTAATCCTCCTAGAATGGTTGCTGCCGCAGCGGCGCCAGCACCCTTCAGCATGTCTCGTCGTGTAATCATAGGTCCTATATTAATTTAATGAATAGTATGCACAAAATGCAACGCAGCCTCAACACCAAACTGAGGGAATCAGAGCAGCTGGGTGAGGGAGGTGAGACGGCAGGTATCGGCTGGGATGTCGATGGCATCGTTCTCGTCTTCGGTCCAGCCAGGGCCCTGCATCCAAGCAGTGGCACAGCCCAGCGAGTGCGCAGGCAGTATGTCCTTCTTGAGGCTATCGCCCACGACCAACACCTGGTCGGCAGGGAGTTCAAGTGCATCCACACCCAGGCGGAACAGCGTGGGATTGGGTTTGCGAATGCCCACCACGGCACTCTCGATGATGCCCTTGAAGAAATGGCGAATGCCCAGGTCACGCACCACCTCGTCGATGTTGCCATAGAAATTGCTCACCAGCATGAGCGGGAACTGCTTAGAGAGCGACTCGAGCACGGGCATAGCCTCGGCAATGCTCTCTTGTGCCTCGTGATAGCAATGCTGCGCAATGCTTTCGGCCCACTCGTCGAACTGCTGCTGTGTGGCCTGGGTCCAGCCCTTCTGAGCCACATATTGCAGTTCTATAACCATTTTCTTGTGCAGCAACTGCAGGAAGTTGTCGCTGGGCAGGATGTGGCGCACCTTGGCGAGTTCGCGCTCGGCAAAGACATAGGCCTCGCGAAACTGCTCGAGGGTGATGGGCACCTGCGCCTGCTGATAGCCGTCCCAAATGATCCAGCTCCAGTGCACGCCGCGGCTGTCGATAGTGCCTCCGTAATCGAAGATAATGCCCCGTATGTTATTGCTGATATTTCCCATCCTGAAGTTGCTTGACAAAATTCTTGCAGAAACGCTCGTGCGTAATCATCATGTAGGCCATCATAGCGTTGAGCACCACCACCTCGAAGACGAAGTAGAGCCACGGTGCCTTGACGATGACCGAGATGAACATGGCAATGATGCGCGTGTTGAACGAGAGCATGTTGGTGTACTTCATGAGGGGCAGACTCTTTTGCCTGAAATCGTCGCGGAACTGCTGCGGTATTGCACTGCCAAAGCGCGACTTGAGTTCGCGGCGCAAGTTTTGCAACGAGGGTGTGAAGGCCTCTTGCTGACGGGTGTAATTGCGATAGAAGGCCAGCGTGAGTTTCTTCATGAAGTTCTTGCTCCACGAGAGTTGCTTATACTGTTCGGTAATTTGTTCTGAACTGTCGAGTTCACTCCCCTCCTCGCCCTTGAGGAAGAAGAGGTGGAACTGGCGGTAGTAGTCGGCACTTGCCGCCTGCTTGGCATGGCACAGGCCCGCAAACACGGCGAGCGACCAAATCATCCAGTTGTGTCCGTGGCCGTAGCAGAAGTAGTCGCCCAAAATGCTGTCGCCAAACTGCAACTCGCGGAATACGAGCGAGAAATAGATGGCAAAGAACCACAGATCGCCGCTCAGGCCGTCGAGGATGCGCCCAATGCGCGAATACTGATGGGTGAGGCGGGCGAGCTGGCCGTCGGCACTGTCATAGGTGTTGGCCCAGATAATCAGGAAAATGCCCAGATAGTTGAGCCAAATGTAAGGTTTTGCTCCAAAATAGAGCAAGATGCCGCCAGCCACGCCCAAGAAGATGGATGCGATGGTGACAGCGTTGGGCGTAATGCCCAGTTTCGAGAACAGTTTTGCCCACGCGAAGCCGAGGGGGCGATAGAACCACAGGTCGATGGTCTCCTCGGTGTCGAGCGATTTGAGCGACTGCTTATATTCGTTTCTTAAGTCTTTAATTGCCATATTGCGATGGAATTCTGATGAAAATAAGGTAGAGTGTGTGTTTGATTAAGCGTTGCTCTGACGCTCCTTGATGAGCGTGAGAATGCGCTTGGCAATGTGCGGCGCTGCCTCGACTCGGCAAGGTGCAAAGCTGGGCCAGTCGTTAAAGTCGATGATCTGAATCTGGCCTTCGGGCGAAATGATGCAGTCGCCGCCATAAATCTCAATGTTGAGTTCGTTGGCCGCCTGGTTGCAGATGCTCTTCAACTCCTTGACATCAAACGAAATGCCCTGCGACTTGCCGTTCACTTCCTCCAGACCATACTTGCTATGACCCTGGTCGAAGGGATAGAACCAGAAGAAGAAATTGGTGCCTTTCACGCCATAGAACTTGACGAGGTCGCCCTCGAGATGCACATTGATCACAGCACGCTTGATGCCACGCAGGAAATACTCTTGCAGCACCTCCTGGGCCTCCTCGGGATGGCGCACATAGGACACATCTTCCTTGTGCATGGCGTGGAAGTCGCCGCGCTTGATCCAGCAACTCTTGAAGCCACTCTTCTTGAGCATGCCCTTGATGTTCTCGTCGGTGTTGACAATGAGGCTCTCGGGATAAGGAATGCCGTTGCCCAGCAAGATGCGTGTCATGCGCTCGCGGGTGCAATTCTCGATGCCGTAGCCCGAGTTGATGACCAGGCGTCCGCTGTCTTCCAGTTTCTGCAGGTTGTCGATAGATTCCTGTTGGCGACACATGGTCATGATAAAATCTTCGTTGACGCCCTGCTTGTTAAACTGCTCTTCACTATAGATGTTGACGATGCACCCCCGCTTGCGAAGCTGCTCGGCGGTGGCGTTGAAAATTGCGGTGTCGTTTCCTATGTGGTTAGGCGAGTAGGCTCCCGCACGCATGATTCCAGCTATATTGATAACTGCCATATTGTAAAGAATTTAAGAGTTTGCTGATGTAATAAACTGTTGAGCCACCTCAATGTCGGAAGCATGATCCACATCGATAATCTTGTCGATAGAGAAAGCCTGCAGATTGAACTCATTGTCGATGAGAGCCCGCTGGAAATTGCGCATGCGCGAAATTCCCTGCTCGATGCACTGGTTGAGCACCCCAAATGCCTTGTGACTCATGGCATAGATGCCACCCGAGACATATTTGGCCCCCTCGAAGTGCTTGTCGCGGAACGCGAGGATGTTCATGTCGGTATCGTTATCGACCTCGACATAGAGCGGTTTCTCATCGTCGATGAAAGGCGTCACCGCCCATAGCCCGTCGTGTGTGTCATCGGCCTCAAAAGCGGCCACATAACGGGCGAAGTCCTCTTCGCGGAAGATGGTGTCGACCGTGGTGAGGCAGAACTTGCCCTCAGGAATAACCTTGCTGAGTTCCCAAAAACTGTGCATCGAACTGGGTGTGGTCTTCACCACCATGTGGAGCGGCACAGGCAACTCAAGGCCTTCGAGGAACTCCCGCACCTGCGTCATGTGCTCGTTCACGACGACAGAGATGCTCTGCGCTCCACAACGGCAAAAAATGTTGATGAGCCTCAAAATCATAGGCTCGCCATTGAGATTAACCAGCGGCTTGGGTTTCCTGACGCCCTCTTGAACGAGTCGTGAACCCTCTCCAGCAGCAATGATAGCAAAGTTCATAGTTGTCACAATTTGAGGTTATGATAAAATGGGGTCGGTGTCGTCGCTGTCGTCCTTGGTGAGGTCGAGCACCACATTGTCCTTGCTGTGGTCGAAGTATTGCTTGCGCAGCGGGTTGCTGTGGTTCTCGTCGTAGGTAATGCGGTTGCGGAACACATCGATAGCCGTGTAGATGGCATGCCGCAGCGAGTCTTCGTGAGCAATGCCCTTGCCCACAATGTCGTAGCCCGTTCCATGGTCGGGGCTGGTGCGCACATAGGGCAGACCTGCGGTGAAATTCACGCCAGTCTCCATGGCAATGGCCTTGAAAGGAGCCAGTCCCTGATCGTGATACATGGCAATCACGCCATCGAAGTGGTCATAGAGGCGGTTGCCAAAGAAACCATCGGCGGCATAGGGGCCGAAGCACAGCACCTTCTTGTCGTTGGCTTCCTGAATGGCGGGAATGATTACCTCCTGCTCTTCCTTGCCCAGCAGGCCGTTTTCACCGGCATGCGGGTTGAGTGCCAGCACGGCAATGCGCGGGCCTTGAATGGCGAAGTCGCGCTTGAGCGAACTGTTGAAACGCATGATGGTAGAAAGCACCGATTCCTTGGTGATGAACTTGGGCACCTCGGCAATGGGCTTGTGTATCGTGACGAGTGCCACCTTGAGTTGCTCGGCACACATGATCATGAGCGCCTTTTCGCCAGTGCCAAGGCTTGCCTCGAGATACTCGGTGTGGCCCGGGAACTGGAACTCGCTGCTCTGGATATTCTCCTTGTTGATTGGAGCAGTGACCAGCACATCGATTTTACCCTCTTTCAGGTGCTTGACGGCAGCCTCAAGTGCATCGAAGGCGGCTTTGCCTGCCTGCTTATCGGGCAGACCGAGTTCTATCTTCACCTCGTCGCGGCACACCTCAAACAGGTTGGGCATATTGTCCCTGAGGTTGTTGATGTCGCGCGTGAAATGAATTTGAAATGCAGGCATCTCGATGGCTTTGCGGTGATAGGTCAAAATTTTGCTGGAGCCATAGATGACGGGCTGGCACAACTCCAGCATGCCACTGTGGCTCAATGTTTTGAGTATAATTTCATATCCTATGCCGTTGGTATCACCTTGCGTGATGCCTATGCGTATCTTTTTATCTTTATTATTAGCCATTTTAGAGAGAAATATATATTAGTTTATTTAAAACTTTAGATATAGTATAATAATAGCGGTCAAAATTACAACAAATTCAGCAAATAGACAAACTTATTTGACTACTGCTGCATTTTGAGCGCCAGGCGCTGCCTGTGCCCCATGCTGCCAATGCTTGAGAACGATTTCCTGAGGCGATGGCACGAGGAAAGGTTCGGGCGGCGGCGTGAGCGTGTGGCGGGTGTAGAGCGTGTAGAGCAAATCGTCGCAGCGGTCAATGCTGTCGCGGCGGTTATAGTCCCACTTGTGATAGCCCCACTGCGCCAGTTGTGCCTGATGTGTGGTGTCGGCAACCATCACAAAGTCGGGACGGCCGTCGCGCACGGTTGTTTCCTGTTCCTGCCGCATTTGGGGCGTAGCGCCGTTCTGCCCTGCCCAGTATCGGCAAGCAGGCAGTCCGTGGGCAGCAGTCTCAAAACCTGTGCTGTAGCAATCCCAGTAAATCACGGTGGGATTCTCGACCTGCTGCATGAGATAGGCATAGCGGTAATAGGTGTCGCGACCCTGGTGGTCGTAGGCGAAGAAATTGTGTGGCACAATGGCAACGCTCCATGCACCAGTTGCTGCAACCACCATCACAGCAGTGGCCGCAGTGGCAAGAATGCCTGGTTGCCTGTTGCCGCGGTCCTTGAGGGTAGCGAGCAATGCGGCGATGCCAAAGAAAAGCGTCCAGGTGCAAGTGTTGTAATAATAGAGCCACCATGCATTGGGCACCGTGCACAGGAAGAACCAGCAAGTGGCAACGACAGGGAAAAGCCTGAACCGACGGAACTTGAAGCCGTGCCACACAGCCCCGCCAAGGCAAAGCAGCGGGAAAAGCGTGACCACACGGTGGTGCTTGAGTTTGAGCAGAATGTCGATGAGGGTGCCATGCTCGCTGCGCAAGTGCTTGAGGGTGGTGAGGGTGTTCACAAAATATTCCTGCACAAAAGCCGAAAAATTGCCTGCAACAGCAAAATACACCACCCACGGCAGCAAGGCTGCCGCAGTGCCCACCGCAATCCAGCCAACGGACGCCAGAATGCCGGTTTCGTGCCGTCGGGCAGTGACTATGGCATAGAGGGCAAAAATGCCCAGCATGGGCACAAACGAGTATTTCATCATGAGTACACAGCCCATCGAAAAACCGATGCCGATGAGAATGGCGACAATGCGGCGACGAGGCAGCGAGTGCATCATGGCGAGTTGCGTGCAGCCGTAAAGGCAAAAGGCGATGAGCGGCTGGGCAAAATCCTCGGTTTTGGTCTCCTCGTGGATGTAGGGATAGAAGTAAGCGAGCAGCATGAGCAAGGCGCAAAGCAACGCCCATCGGTCGCTGTCGAGCAAGAGCCTTGCTGTGCGATAGATGAACCACAAGGTGACAATGTAACTGAGACAAGTGAGCCAGAACATGCCAGTGTAGTTGGTGGGGCTCATCAGATAGCCCGCCCCATAGATGAGCCACAGCAAGGGTCCTTTGGAGTCGGTGAAATCGACATAGGGCGTCATGCCGTTCATCCACGCCTTGCCGCAAATGTAGAACCATGCCGAGTCGACACGGTTGAACAGGTCGTGCAAGTAACTGTCGGGCGACACCAGCAAGAGCGCCGCTACCACGGTCACGGAGATCCAAACCAGTATTTTTGTTCTGCTCAGCGCGTTGTCAGCGGGTGCCATGACTCCTTATTGGATGATTTCTTTCTCGATGTTATAGCGCGGACGGTCTTTAACTTCAATGTAGATTTTGCCAATATACTCGCCCACGATGCCCAGGCCAATGAGCACACAACCACCAATGAACCACAGCGAAAGGATGAGCGAAGCCCAACCGCTCACGGTGCGGCCGCTGAAGTAAGCAATGAGCACATAGACGAGAATGCCCAAGGCGATGAGCGTGAAAATGATGCCCAGCGTGAGCACCATGCGCACAGGCTTGATGCTGAACGAGGTGATGCCGTTGACGGCAAAGTTTATCATCTTGCTGAGCGGGTACTTGCTCTCGCCCGCGAGGCGTTCGCTACGGTCGTAGAACACCGAGTCGGTCCTGTAACCCACCAGGGGTACGATGCCGCGCAAGAAGAGGTTGCGTTCGCGGTAGTTCAGCAACTGTTTCACCGCACGGCGGCTCATGAGGCGATAGTCGGCATGGTTGTAGACGCTTTTCACGCCCAAGCGACGCATGAGCTTGTAGAAAGCGAGGGCCGAGTTGCGCTTGAACCAAGTGTCGGTCTTGCGCTCACGCCGCACGCCATAGACGATGTCGCAGCCTTCATGATACTTTTGCACCATGTCGCGCATCACAGCCACATCGTCCTGCAAGTCGGCATCGATGCTAATGGTGATGTCGGCCCGTTCGCTGGCAGCCTCGAGCCCGGCCAAAAGGGCATTCTGATGCCCCACATTGCCAGCAAGTTTCACACCGCACACCTGAGGGTGCTGCTGCGTGTACTGCTCGATGAGCTGCCATGTGTCGTCGATAGAGCCGTCGTTGACATAGAGTATACGGCTTTCCTTGTCGATGAGCTGAGCCTCGACGAGCGCATTGAGTTGTTCAATCAGTTTCGGGGTTGTTATTGGCAACACTTCCTGCTCATTGTAACAGGGAACCACGATATACAAAATGTCTTGTTTCATGACTTATTATTTGTTTATAAACTCATAATGATATCGATGAGGGCAGTGATGTCGCGCACATCAATGTCGCCATCACGGTTCACATCGGCTTCGGGATTCACCGACGAATTCATGATGACATCGATGAGTGCGGTAATGTCGCGCACATCCACTTCGCCATCGTGGTTCACATCGCCCTGCAGCCACTGCGGTTGATTGGCAAGTGCCACCTCGATGATGTTTGACCAGTCGCTTTCGGCACTGGCACCAATGGCCTTCACCTTGTACTCGTAGGTCGCATTCTCGGTGAGATTCTGAACCGTGTAGCTTGTTCCCGTGATGCCCGTGATGGTGCGGGTGTTCTCGTCGCCGCTCTCGCTCACAGCCTTGGCTCCCGAAGCGTCGCCGGCATAGACCTGAACATGCTTGAGCAATACACGCTTTTTTGACACAAGGCTTTCAATCTTAATGCGATTGGTTGCGCTGGCTGCGCCTGTGAGCACAGCGGTGTAAACAGCATCGGTGGCTGTCAAGGTGAATGTCTTGCTGTCGAGTTCATTTTCATTGCCATCGATGACGCTCACCTTCATCTGCGTGCCAGTGTCGCTGCCGTAGTAACGAGCCGTGACTTTCACAGTGGTTACGCCGTTGCTTGTAGTGAGATTGACAAGTGGGCTTGTCACCGAACCATTGCCGCTACCTGTACCCAAGCGGAGATAGCCGTTCTCTGGATAAGTACTGCCACCCGCAGTCCAAATGGTGGTACCGCTACTCATGTCCTCGTCAAGCAGCAAGGTAGCTGAGGGTGTGGGTGGCACATAACCTTTCTTGTTGACATAGAGAGTATAGGTCTGCGCACCCGACACTGCGTTCCAGTTGGCGGTAAACGAGGTGGAGGTGATGCCGGTGGCATCGGTTGCAACGGGTGCATTGATGCTGGAGGCATTCACGGTAGCGGTGAGGGTAACGGTGGCGCTCACCTCACTGCTTGCAATGGTGAGGGTGCCGGTAAAGGTGCCCTCGGCAGTGGGACGGAAGGTGACATAGATGTTGGAGCCGTTAGAAGCATTGGCAGCAGTAATGGTGCTGGGATAAGCGCTGAAGCCAGTGCCGCTAACGCTCACATTGAGCACTTGCGACAGGTCAATGCCCTTCACTGCCACTGTGGCCGAGAGGTTGTTGCCAACAGTAGTGCTGCCCATGTTGACGGTAGAGCCATTGACGGGCTGGGTGAGTGCCGGATTGGTGGTCGATGAACCGCCTGGGGTCCATGCCGTTCCCACCTTGTTACCCCACACATATTCAACCAGTTCGGGGTAGTCGATATAGGGGTTGCGGTTGCCCTGATATTCACTGCTATAGATGGCTTCATTACGGGCTATTTCCTTTTGACTCACAGGGTCGAGGCGGTGCCACTCGAGCAGCATCTGCAATGTCCAGTCGGTGAACACTGGATATCTTGTGCCTCCTAAATTACCTTGTGTCCAATTGGCAATCTCGTCATTATAACAAGTGGCCATATAGAAGTAAGAGCGTGCAAAGTCGCCCTTGTACTCGTCGTCGGGTTCAAACACATCGCCGGTATAGCCACTGCGTGTGCTTGCACCCTTGCGACCTTTCGCCACGATATTGCCGTTCGACAAGCGCACGCCATTGGCACATTCTCCAAAGGGAAGATTGCCGCGCTGGTTATTCACATAAATGTCGGTGGGATATAAGTGAAATAGGTCGGTGTAGGCAGTATGGCTGCTATTGCCTCCAAACCAACTGTTGGGCAGCGAGTGTTCGCGGTTCCAGCCTTGCCCCACATTATTGGCTCCTGAAGCATTATCGTTAGGCCCATACACAGCATTTGAGTACATATCAATGATGTGGTTGTTCTCATCCAAGTCTTTAGCCTGCATAAAAGAGAGCACTTTACTATAGCTGAGCTTGGTGTGATTCTTGATAATGTTATAAAGCGCTGTGAGCAGTGCTTCGCCCGTCTTGTTCTGAGCTGCGTTGTAGTAGCCGGTGGGCACTGACGCCAAGAGCATTGCCGGGAAGGCAATGAGGGCCACCATGGTGCTGATAAAATACTTTTTCATAGGTCTTATAGTTTTTTAGTGTGTTGTTTCTTTATTCGTTTATACCCAAAATGATGTTGATTAAAGCCGAAACATCGCTCACATTCACACGGCCATCGCCATTCACATCGGCGCGGGCCTCGGCCATGGGTTCAAGACCCAAAATCATGTTGATCAAGGCCGAGACATCGCTCACATTCACACGGCCGTCGCCGTTCACATCGCCTTGCAGCCCCTGCGACTGGTCGACAAGCGTCACCTCGATGATGTTAGACCATGCACTCTCGGCATCGGCGCCAATGGCCTTCACCTTGTACTCGTAGGTGGCTTCCTCGGTGAGGTTCTCGACGGTGTAGCTTGTGCCGACAATGTCGGTGATGGTACGGGTTTCCTCGTCGCCGCTCTCGACTGGAGCGTTGGCAGCCGACGCATCGCCGGCATAGACCTTGACATTCTTGAGCAAAACGCGTTTACCAGATACCAGATTTTCAATCTTGACGCGATTGCTGGTGCTTGCTGCGCCCGTGAGCACAGCAGTGTAAACAGCATCGGTGGCGGTGAGGGTGAAGGTTTCGCTGGCGAGCACGGCCTCGCTGCCGTCGAGCACACTCACTTTCATCTGTGTGCCGCTGTCGTTGCCGTAGTAACGCGCGGTCACCTTCACGGTGGTAATTCCATTGTTTGCTGTGAGATCCACGAGCGGACTTGTCACCCATCCTGTGCCGCTGCCAGTGCCCAAACGGAAATAACCGTCGTCTTTATAGGTCTTGCCGCCGGCAGTCCAGGTGGTGGAACCGCCGCTCATGTCCTCGTCGAGCAGCAGGGTGTAGGTGGGTGCGGGAGGTTCAACGCCTTTCTTGGTGACATAGAGGGTGTAGGTCTGTGCATCGGGCACTTCATTCCAGTTGGCCTGGAACGAGGTGGCGGTGATGCTGGTAGCATCGGTTGCAACGGGGGCATCGATGAGAGTGCCGCTCACGACTGCATTGAGTGTGACGGTAGCACTCACCTCGTTGCTGGCAATGGTGAGCGTGCCGGTATAGTTGCCGGGAGTGGTGCCACTGAAGGTGACATAGACCTCACTGCCGCTGATGGCATCGGCGGCGCTGATGGTCGACGGACTGACGGCAAAGCCATCGCCTGTGACAGTCACATTGAGGTCTTGCAACAGGTCGAGGCCCTCAACATCAATGCTGGCTGTGAGTTCGTTGCCAGGGGTAGTGGCACCCATATCAATGGTAGAGCCATCGACGGGCAGGGTGAGTTCGGCAGTGTTGGGGTTGACTGAGCCGCCAGGGGTCCAGTTGGTTCCCACCATGTTGCCCCACACATACTCGGCCAGTTCGGGGTAATCGATATAGGGATTGCGATTGCCCTGCTTGTCGTGGATGTTGTTGTTACGGGTTATCTCCTTCTGGCTCACGGGGTCCTTGCGGTGCCACTCGAGCAGCATCTGCAGGGCCCAGCCGGTGAACACGGGGTAATTGTTGCCGGCAAGCATGGTCGAGGCTTGGTTATATTTCCAGGTCGAGATTTCGTTGTTGTAGCAAGTGGCGAGATAGAAGTAACCGCGCGCAAAGTCGCCCTTGTACTCATCGTCGGGTTCAAACACGGTTCCGCTGAAGCCGCTGCGGGTGCTGGCGCCGAGTTTGCCCTTTGCTACGACATTGCCATTCGAGAGGCGTGTGCCATTGGCGCACTCGCCATAGGGGTTACTGCTTCGCTGGCCATTCACACGAATGTCGGTGGGAAAGAGATGAAACAGGTCGGTGTAGGCCGGATGATTTGAAGAGCCGCCAAACCAGCTGTTGGGCATCGAGTGCTCGCGGTTCCAGCCCTCACCCACATTAGAGGCACTCGAGCCGTTGTCGTTAGGCCCGTAAACGGCTGTGGAATACATGTCAATGATGTGATTGTTCGCGTCCAAATCTTTCGTTTTCATAAACGAGAGCACATCGCCATAGCTAAGTTTGGTGTGCGACTTAATGATGTTGTACAGCGCCGTGAGCAAGGCCTGACCAGTCTTGTTCTGCGCTGCATTGTAATAGCCTTCGGGCATAACCTTGGCCCAAAGCATTGCCGGGAAGGCAACGAGGACCACTATGGTGCTGATGAAATACTTTCTCATAGTTCGTTAGTTATTAAGCGTTTTTCACGGAATTTATCGTTTGGTTCGGGTCGGTTGCGGTTTTGTGGCCTGCGGACCTTTTACCTTGCCGGCGAGCATGCCGCAGGCGGCACTGATGTCCTCGCCACGGCTGCGACGAATGGTGCAGGTGATGCCACGACTGTTGAGGTAGTCGCGGAACTGTGTCATGCGCTCTTCGCTGCTGGTGCGCAACTTGGGAATGTCAGGAATCATGTGATAGCGAATGAGGTTGACGCGCACATGCTCGTTGGGGATGATTTCGCGCAGCGCCTCGGCGTGCTTGATGTCGTCGTTGAACCATTGCCACATGATGTACTCGACCGAAAGGCGGCGCTGATGAGCAAAGTCGTAGTCGCTGAGCATCTGCATCACCTCCTTGATGGGATAAATCTTCTCGAGGGGCATCATGGACAGACGCTCCTCGGCAATGGCATTGTGGACGCTCACGGCGATGTGCACCTGGGTCTCCTCGACCAGTTGCTGCAAAGCGGGCTTCACGCCCACCGTCGACACCGTGATGCGCTTGGGACTCCAGGCAAAACCCCACGGAGCGGTCATGATTTCAATCACCTTCATCACCTCTTCGAGGTTGTCGAGCGGTTCGCCCATGCCCATAAACACCACATTGGTGATGTCGGCAGCCTCGGGCACGCTCAGCACCTGGTTGATGATTTGGCAGGCAGTGAGATTGCCATGATATCCCTGACGGCCCGTCATGCAGAAGTAGCAGTTCATGCGGCAGCCCTTTTGCGAAGAGATGCACAGCGTCACGCGGTCGTCCTCGGGTATCATCACACTCTCGATTTTTTTACCCTCGTCAACATCGAAGAGATATTTCACTGTACCATCGGCACTTGTCTGGGCATCGACAGGAGCATTCAATCCCACCACATACTGGGCGGCGAGTTTTTCACGGTTGGCCTTCGAGATGTTGGCCATCTGGTCGAAGGTTGTCACTCGCTTGCCATAAATCCACTCGGCAATCTGCTTGGCCACAAACTTGGGCATGCCCAGCCCCAGCACTGTGCGTTGCAGTTCTTCGAGCGTCATGCCCGCCAGCGGGCGTAGTTGTTTATCTTTTACTTGCATAGTATCAGTATTAAATAAACTGCAAATATAATATTTTATATTTAATATTCCCACCCTTTGGCCCAAAAAACGCACACACCACAGTTGTGTGACACGGTATTGGGGGAGCCACATCACAGCATTGGGGTAGAGGGGTGTGAAAAAAGTGGGGGAAAATTTTGTGGTTTAATGTGTTGGTTGTAACTTTGTTGGAGTATCAATGTGTAATCATCTACAATTATGGCAAACAATCAAGAAGCAAACTACACCGACACCGTGCAGCTGTGCCAAGACGGCAAATACCGCTGGGTGTATGAGATGAGCCTTTACAAGAATCCCACCATTCTGCTTCTCGTGCTCAAGATCTTTGCATGGGTATGCTGCGGAATCTGGCTGTTCTCGATTCTGTTGCGAGGTTGCGATGCAATCGATTCAAAAGATTTCTTCGAGATGGCGTGGGGCGACACCAAGATGTTCCTGATTATCACGGCAGGCTTTATGTTGCTGTGTCTGATCGGTTATTACCTTTATGCGCTCATCATGGGCGGCAAGTACTGCGTGCTCTTTGAGATGGACCAGAATGGCGTGATGCACAAGCAAATGCCCAAGCAGGTGAAGAAAGCCCAACTCATTGGGGCCATCACTGCTCTGGCCGGCGTCATGAGCCACAATATCACCACCACAGCGGTGGGCTTGAATTCAGCGGCACGCACAGAGATGTACTCCCGATTTGCAAGCGTCAAGTCGGTGAAAGCCAATCCTCGCCGAGGCTTGATTAAAGTGAACGAGACACTCAACCACAACCAGGTGTATGTTTCGCCCCAGTATTTCGACTTTGTGCTCCGTTTCATCCTGGACCATGTGCAGCCCCAAGTAAGGGAAAAGTTCAAGAGCAACTAGCAGTTAGCAACTAGCAGTTAGCAGATAGCAGTTAGCAACTAGCAACTAGCAGTTAGCAACTAGCAACTAGCAGTTAGCAACTAGCAGTTAGCAACTAGCAACTAGCAGTTAGCAACTAGCAGTTAGCAACTAGCAGTTAGCAACTAGCAGTTAGCAACTAGCAACTAGCAACTAGCAACTAGCAACTAGCAACTAGCAACTAGCAACTAGCAACTAGCAACTAGCAACTAGCAACTAGCAACTAGCAACTCAGATAGCAATTAGCAATTAGCAGTTAGCAGATAGCTTTGGGGCTAGCGGCTAGCGGCTAGGGGCTAGCGGCTATAGGCTAGTGGCTAACGGCTATAGGCTAGCGGCCCCATCAGATGTTGATCATAGAGCGCATCTTGTCGAGGGCAGCGCTGAGGCCGTCGGCATTCTTGCCACCAGCCTGAGCAAAGTGCGGCTGTCCGCCACCACCACCCTGGATGAGTTTGGCAGCCTCGCGCACAATGGCACCTGCATTCAGACCGTAATTCTTCACAAGGTCTTCGGTAATGAGCACGGTGAGGGTGGGTCGGCCATTATCTTGCGTGGCAGCCAGGA
Source organism: uncultured Bacteroidales bacterium (assembly GCA_902768435.1). Classification (GTDB taxonomy): domain Bacteria; phylum Bacteroidota; class Bacteroidia; order Bacteroidales; family Muribaculaceae; genus Sodaliphilus. The sequence continues at coordinate 56,753 of CACXLJ010000007.1, forward strand.
AGATAGTGTTTTCTGGACACTCGGCCTTGATGGCAAAGGCAATACCCTTCACCACCTCGGACATCGCGGGGTAACACATCTTGGCAATGCGTACATTGCCCACCTGCTCGGCATCACGGAGCACAGCCTCCTTGGCCGACTTGATCTTGTCTTTAACAAAGGTGTCGATTTGTTTCTGCAAAGAGGCATTCTCGGCAATCGACTTCTTCACGGCCACCATGGCATCGGGTGCGTTGTTGAACAACGATTTGATTTCGGTAAGCATGTCTTGAAAATGGTCGAGTGCGCTCTCCACCTTTTCTCCAGTAATGGCCTCGATACGGCGGATTCCGGCAGCAATGCTGCTCTCGCTCATGATCTTGATCATGCCTATGTTACCCGTGTTATCGACATGGGTACCACCGCACAACTCAACCGACGAACCATACTTGATAACGCGCACCTTGTCGCCATACTTCTCGCCGAAAAGTGCCATAGCGCCCATATCACGAGCCTCCTGGATGGGCACCTCGCGATACTCCTCGCGCACAGTGGCATTGCGCACCATGGCATTGGCCACATGCTCCACCTCACGAATTTCTTCGGGAGTCATCTTCTTGAAGTGCGAGAAGTCGAAGCGCAATATCTTGCTGTCGACATAAGAGCCTTTTTGCTCCACATGGGTGCCCAGCACCTGACGCAACGCGGCGTGCAGCAGGTGGGTTGCTGTGTGGTTGCAGGCAATGGCCTGGCGTGCCCTCGCGTCGATGACAGCGTGCACGGGTTCGGTCACATCGCTCGGCAAACGCTTGGCAATGTGCACGGGCAGGTTGTTCTCGCGCTTGGTGTCGATGATTTCAATCTTCTCGTCACCGACCTGCAGGTAGCCCTTGTCGCCCACCTGACCGCCCATCTCGGCGTAGAAAGGCGTGCGAGCCAGCACTATCTGGTAGTATTCGTTGTTTTTCTGTTTCACCTTGCGGTAGCGCAGGATCTCGGTGTCGCACTCAGTCATGTCATAGCCCACAAACTCGGTCACGCCCTCGTGCAATTCCACCCAGTCGCTGGTTTCAACAGCGGCGGCATTGCGGGCACGCTCCTTTTGCTTCTTCATCTCGGCATTAAAACCGTCGATGTTCACGGTCATGCCGTTCTCGCGCAGGATGAGTTCGGTGAGGTCGAGCGGGAAGCCATAGGTGTCATAGAGCACGAAGGCCTTCTCGCCCTCGATCTCGGTCTTGCCCTGCTTCTTGGCCTCGGCCATCACATTATCAATCATCTTCATACCGGTCTCGAGCGTGCGCAAGAACGATTCTTCCTCCTCCTTGGTCACATGCTTGATGAGGTCGGCTTGAGCCTTGATTTCGGGATAGGCATCGCCCATGCTGTCGATGAGCGTATCGATAAGGCGATACATGAACGCCTCTTTCATGCCCAAGAAGGTGTAGCCGTAACGCACGGCACGACGCAAGATGCGGCGAATCACATAGCCAGCCTTGGCATTGCTCGGCAACTGTCCGTCGGCCACCGAGAAGGCGATGGTGCGCACATGGTCGGCCACCACGCGCATGGCCACATCGGTGTCGTGGTTCTCGCCATAGCGCTTGCCGGCGATCTCGCCCAACTTGTTGATGAGTGGCTGGAACACATCGGTGTCGTAGTTCGATGTCTTGCCCTGCAAAGCCATGCACAGGCGCTCAAAGCCCATGCCGGTGTCGATCACCTTGGCAGGCAGCGGTTCCAGGCTCATGTCGGCCTTGCGGTTAAACTGCATGAACACGAGATTCCAAATCTCAATCACCAGCGGGTTGTCCTTGTTCACCAGGTTGCGGCCAAGCTCACGGGCCTTTTCCTCGTCGCTACGCAGGTCGATGTGAATCTCGGAGCAGGGACCGCACGGACCCGTCTCGCCCATCTCCCAGAAGTTGTCGTGGCGATTGCCGTTGATGATGTGGTCCTCGGGCAGATATTGAGCCCAATATGAGGCGGCCTCGTTGTCGCGCTCCAGACCTTCGGGCGCATAGCCCTCGAACACTGTGGCATAGAGATTGTCGGGGTTCAGTCCCAGAACTTTCACCAGATATTCCCAGCAATAGTCGATGGCTTCCTTCTTGAAGTAGTCGCCAAACGACCAGTTGCCGAGCATCTCAAACATGGTGTGGTGATAGGTATCGTGTCCCACCTCTTCCAGGTCGTTGTGCTTGCCGCTCACGCGCAGGCACTTCTGCGAGTCGGCCACTCGGCGCCACTGGGGTTCCTTGTTACCCAGAATGATGTCTTTGAACTGGTTCATACCCGCATTGGTGAACATCAGCGTGGGGTCGTCCTTGATGACCATGGGAGCCGATGGCACAATGTGGTGGTCTTTGCTCTCGAAAAATCGCTTGAACGATTCTCTTATTTCTTTTGCAGTCAACATAATTTTATGATAGTGTTTTTATAGTTTTTCTCGCTTTTTTTATTGTGCATTTGGAACGAAATGCCTAACTTTACGCAAAATAACCCACAAAGTTAGGTTTTTATTATTATTTTTGCAAATTAAATACTCTCATAACTATGGGCGACGAACTAAATAAACGATTTTATCGCATTGGCGATGTGGCTGATATACTGGATATTCCGGCCAGCACACTGCGCTTTTGGGAAAAAGAATTCACCATCATCAAACCCCAGCGCAACGCCAAGAACATCAGACTTTACACCCCTAAGGACATCGAAACCATCAGAATGATTTACTTTCTGGTCAAGGAGAAGGGGTTGAAACTCGATGCCGCGCAAGCCATGATCAGGCGCAACCGCGACGGCATCTCCAAGCAATTTGAGGTGATTGAGCGGCTCAAGGGAGTGCGCGCACAACTCAAATCGTTGCAGAAAGCCTTAGATACAGTGCCCACGACATGAGAATGAAATGAAAAAGAGATTTCTACTTTTAGTTGTAGGTGTGCTCGCCACACTCACATGCCTTGCAGGCACCACCGTGACGACCCACACAGTCACCTTCGACTTCAGCACCGTCGACGGACTCACCACGCTGGGCATTGCCGTGCCTGCCACGGGCGGCCGCACCTACCTTGACAACAACGCCACCTTCACCCTTGGCGATGTGACCCTCACTAATACCAACAGCACCACCTCGTCGTACAAGAACAGCATTTACTACTATAGCGGTCAGCAAAGCTACGAACTCTACCTGAACAGCGGTGCCTCGCTCACTTTTGCTGTTCCGAGTAACTGCTCGCTCACAGCCATCTCGTTTAATGCCACCTATGCCAATAGCCTGACTGACAATGGGGAGTGGAACGGAAACGCCACGAGCAAGACATTCACTGCACAGGGCCGAACCGTGTATGTCTTCACGGTCGCCGTCACCTATACCAAGACCGTGACCACGCCCGACCTGACTACCGTGACCGGCATCGGCAACTTCAAGCAAGCAACGCCCGGCACCCCCGTGCGCCTGTATCTGCCCGACAGCTACGATGCCCGCGTGCTGGCAGTGAAACACAATGCCAACGGCACTACCGACGCCTATGTGCGCGACAACACCGGTGCCATGCTCATGCAAGGCATCAGCCCCAACCGCCCGATGGCGTGCAATCAGCACCTTGCCGGGTGGATCGACGGGCAATATGCCACCAACAGCCGTGGCCTGCCCTGCTTTGTGCCAGCCAGCGGCCTGACCAACACCACCCAACTTGTCATTGCCGACCCGGTGACCGAGGCTGCAGTGGAACCGCGAAGCATCACAGCCGACCAGTATAACAATTATCTTGCCGACTGGGTGACCATGAGCGATGTGCGCGTGGGCAGCGGCAACATCACGGTGAGCAACGGCCTGAACATGAGCAATTACCAAGCGCCCTACAGCGGAGCGCTCATCGATGCCAGCGCCATTGTGGCGGGCAACGGTGCCCTCTATCTTGTGGACCAGAACGGTGTGACGCCCATCACCTATGTGATCGATGCCTCGCAACAGTTTGTGTCGCCGCCGCAAAATCTCGCAGGTGTGCGCGTGAGGCTGAACAGGACCTTTGCCGAGGGCGCCTGGACCACCTTCACCCTGCCCTTCACAACCAGCGACTTCACGGGCGACATCATGGAGTATTACGGCCTCGCTTACGGACCGACAGCAGCAGAGACGGGCAACGCCTACGACACCGGCAGAATGATGTTCCTGCCTGTGGGCGAGATGGAAGCGGGTCTGCCCTACCTCGTGCGGGCAAGTGCCGACATCGACGGCATGATATACGACAATGTGACGCTCATGTCGATGGCACCCATAGCCGTGACCTACACGGTGAACGACACACGAATGGGCGCAAGCGAGCCCTACAGTTTCGTGGGCACCTTCACGCCGCTGACCCTTGCCGTGAACAACGCCAACAAGGTGCTGGCCGACGGCGCCATCATCGAGTGGGTCAACAGCACCAACAACCAGCTTCCCGGCACGAGCGCCTACTTTGTGACTCCCGCCAACCAGGGGCTGGAACTGGATTTGCAAGGAATGAACGACGACATCGCCACAGGCGTGAAAGGCATCGTGATGGACCATGCGCCACGCCTGAAAGGCATCTACAACATGATGGGTGTGAAGATGCAACTTGAGTGGGAGCAGCTGCCGCCAGGCATCTACATAGTGAACGGCCGTAAAACCATTAAACGATGAAAGGAGGACGATGCACTATGAAAAAGATTCAAGCCTTCCTGCTTTCAGCCGTTTGCATCCTGGCAGCCGCCCTTCCCGCCGCTGCACAGCAGTCGGTTACCGTCACCCTCAAAGATAGCACTACCCACTCATTCACCAGCATCGACTCGGTGCGGCTTGTGGGCGGCAACTTTGGCGACCCCATGGGCGTGGGTGTCAAAATCTATGTGAACGGAAGCACGCAAAGCCATGACTTCCTCTACTCGCAGATGCTCGACATCGTGATTACCGGACAGACCATTACCGTGGCAGCCCCCGTATTCTCGCCCAACGGTGGTGAATTCCTGCAGGCCACCACGGTCAGCATATCGTGCGCCACCACAGGGGCAATCATCTACTACACCACCGACGGCTCCACGCCAACCGCCACCCATGGCACTCGCTACACGGGGCCCATCACCATCAGCGAGACCACCACGCTCAGCGCCATCGCCATTAAGGACGGCGTGAGCAGCACCCTCGCCACCGCCACATTCACCCTTGTCGACAACAATGTGAATGCCAACAAGAATCCTGAACTGGCACAATGCTCGGTGGCATGGCGCATGGAGTTCCCCCACCTGGGAACCGCCGGCAACTATGTGTATAGTGTTCCTACCACCACCTACAACAACCAGGAAGTGATCACCTATCAGATTGAGTGGGACATCACCAAGAAGTCGAACCACTGGACCGCCTACCGCTTCGACGCCAACACGCCCGACAACAATTTTGGCCGCACGCAGACACGATTCAGCGTCGACCCCAACATTCCCACCCAATATCAGTGGACGCACGACAACTACACCAACTCGGGATTCTCGCGCGGCCACATGTGCATGTCCGACGACAGGCAATATAACGAAGAATCGAATACCCAGACATTCTATACAACCAACATCCACCCGCAGCACCAGTCGCACAATGCCGGCGTGTGGCTCAAGCTTGAACAGTGGGTGAACAGCCGTGGTTACGACCGCAACTTCTGCGACACGCTCTATGTGGTGAAGGCGGGAACCATCGACAAGGCCGACCAGATTCGTGGCTATACCGACACCGACCCGCTGAATGTGCATTGCTCCAGCCACATCCTCATTCCGCAGTATTTCTATATGTGCATACTTGTAGTGAAAGATAATCAGTACAAGGCTATAGGTTTCTGGACCGAACACACTACCGGCCAGCAGCTTGGCACTATCACCTACAGCGACTACGCCAAGAGCATCGACGAGATTGAGGAGCTCACCGGGCTAGACTTCTTCTGCAACTTGCCCGACGATATCGAAGCGCAGGTGGAGGCGTCCTATGACATGAGCGACTGGAATCAATAGCGAGCCCAGACAATGGATTATCAGACAATTGACGACTATTGATTGTCAATTATTTTATTGGGTCGAGTTCCATGATTCTCTAAGGAGTTAAGGAGTGGCTGACGCGACGGTAATTTTTGGGTCGCTTCGCGAGAAATCATTCAAATCCAGGAACAAATCTTTATTTATGTTCTGTCGCCCCGATGGGGCTAATTGTAGAGGGGGGAATGCCTGATGCAGGGGTTCCGCTCGGCTTCGCCTCGCTGCACCACCTGCCTATTCTCTATCGCCCCTAACGGGGCTATTATTGCGGGAGTAGCGGAGGCCGATGTAGAGGTTGCGGGCGAAGATGATGATGGAGACCGACTGCCCGAGCATGAGGATGGGGTCGAGGCGGATGATGCCGTAGATGAGCGTGAGCGAGGCTCCCACTATGCTTATGGCCCAGAAAGTGGGCGGCAACAGCGACTCCTTGTGGCGCACACTCACCACCACCTGATAGGCATAGCGCGAGAGAAACACGAGTTGCGCACCTGTGCCGTAGCACATGAGCCACAAGGGTATCTCGGGATTGTGAATGAAGCGGTCGACCAGTTGCGGCGCCCTGATGCAAGTGGCCACCAGCGCCACAATGGGCAGACAGTAGAGCACCACGCGCACCGCCAGCGGAATCTTGTGCCAGGCACCCTTATAATCGAGATTGAGCACATACACATAGAACGAGAGCATCTGCCCGATGAGGATGGCGATGTCCTCACGCAGCCAGCCATACCACAGCATGAAGCAGCAGCCAGCCAGCGAAAATGCCCAGTAGCCCGTGGGCGACACCACCCGCTTGAGGCGCTCGGTCATGATCCACTGCACGAGCTGGCGAGCAGCATAGCATGCCTGTGACAGAAGTCCTATGATTAGTATGAACACACTCATTTCAGCTCAAAATCACTGTTTCCATGTGAAGTTTTCGGTTCCTGCGCCTTGTTCAAAGTGGTATTTCACGATGCCCAGGTCCACCTTCGAGAAATAGCCCATGCGTGCCTTTGCCTCGACCTGATTGCCAGGCAAGAGCGTGAGTCTGAACTTTTGCTGATTGAGTGCCGTGGGGGCCAGCATAGCGGCTGCCAGTCCGCGACAGAACCAGTCGGGCATCTCGCCTGTGCGCGAGCGGCACACTTTGCCCACATCCTTCACCTTGTGCGCCACGCCCTGAGTGGTGCCATAGCCCAGGGCTATCACGCAGCGCAGACGCTCGTCGTCGCCTATCTGCACCACATCGGCCTGTTTCTTGTAGGTGAGGCCCACCCAGCACGAGTTCAGGCCCAGTTGCTGTGCCAGCAGCACCAGCCGTTCGCCATAGTAGCCCACCCTGCCATCGAGGTCGGGAAAATCTTTTTTGCCTACCATGGCCAGGTAGTTGCGCACACCCGAAAACTTGCCGTAGTGTGCCATTTTGCTCGTGCCGAAGGCTTTGGGCTCGTCGATAATGAGCTGTATGTTGAGGCCGCTCTCGCGGTTGCATTCGTCAACGGCTTGCTGCAGGGCTGCTACGGCCTCGGCAGCAATGGGTTGGTCGGTAAAGGAACGCACACTGTGGCGCTCTTTGATGGCATCGAGAATGTTCATTTTCGTGAAATTTTGTGGCAAAATTAGTGCAAATATGTTGCTGATGCAACATATTCGACAAAATTTCAAAACACGAGTTGCACGAAGTGCAGTGTGTGGTGCCCGCAGGGCATTGAAACTTTTGTCAACTAAGATTCCAGAGTTTTTCCGAACCGCAGCCTAATTTCACTAAAAGAGATGGCAAGAGGCGCTTCGCACTGCCACAAGCCATCATCGATGAACTACATCGGCTGACAGACAGCAAATAACAAATACACTACCAAAAACAAGAAAAAATAAAGTTTTTTGCGTTTTTTAGCGACAAAACAGTTATAATGTTACGAATAATGCTTATATTTGTAACATATCACTTTTATCATACACCCAAAAATTCCTATTGTTATGAAAACATTTAAATGCTTTTTTGTGAGATTAGTGCTTGCAATATTGCCTTTTTCTTTGTCGCTGCCTGCCACGGCACAAGTTATTACATTTGTAAAAGAGGGCAAGGGCGGGTGCCATCAGGTAGACAGCAAAATCGGCTTCAGTGATTATTGGGGTGAAGTTAAGATTCGTTGCTACTATGAAGAAGACGACTCCTTTGAGTTTGTTGATCTTGACACAAAGATTTATGAGCGCGACCTCATCAGGACCGAGGAGGAATCGGGAGCGATTTTAGGTCTGGAGGACATGAGCACCTATATCATCTATCCTGAATCAAGGCTGGTCATTCACACTGAGGACGCAAATATTTCAAAATGGGAATTGATAACCGGCACCTTGTTCATGAGTATCAAGAAAATGATCAATGGCAAGAGCATTGAACCTGAGATGTCACAGTGTGTGTTAGGCATAGAAGGCACCATTGTGGTGTTAGAGGAGACAGGCAGTGCGTCGAAGGTATGGGTGCTTGCAGGCAAAGCCACAGTAAAAAACAAGAGAACTGGCAAAAAGACTGTGCTTAAAGCCGGCCAGAACATCACCTGCAAAGGTAGTGAGTCACAGCTGAAGAGTTTCAACATTGAGAGTGCCGCCGAGAAGTTTGGCATTCCCATGGACCACATAACAAACCACTACACCAACAAGCCCCTCAGCAAGATATCGGCAAAGAACTTCTGCAAACCCTCAAAATCCAACAACGGAACACAGGCAGTCAAGAAATGCAAGGTAAAAGGTGTGGAATTCTCTATGGTGAAAGTGAACGGTGGTACGTTTACCATGGGTGCGACTAAAAATCAAGGCAGCAACAACAGCAACCAGCAACCCACCCACAAAGTGACACTATCCACTTATTACATGGGACAGACCGAAGTCACGCAAGAGCTATGGCAGGCGGTGATGGGAAACAACCCCAGCAAATTCAAGGGAAGCAAACTGCCAGTGGAGTGCGTCAGCTGGAACGATTGTCAGCAATTTATCAAGAAGCTCAACAAACTCACAGGCTTGAAGTTCCGTCTGCCCACCGAGGCCGAATGGGAATTTGCTGCCCGTGGAGGAACTGCAAGCAAGGGATACAAGTTTGCCGGCAGCAACAACGCCAATGCCGTGGCTTGGCACCAGGGAAACAGCGGCAACAAAACCCATAACGTGGGTACAAAAAGTGCCAACGAACTTGGACTCTACGATATGAGCGGCAATGTGTGGGAGTGGTGCCAAGACTGGTTCGGCAGTTATTCTTCCAGTGCACAGAATAACCCCAAGGGTCCCTCATCGGGCACCGACCATCTAAACCGTGGCGGAGGATGGTGTCATGACTCCATATTCTCCGCCGTCTTCTTCCGCGGCTCCTCAGGCAAACCCGACCGCAAAGTCGACAACCTCGGTTTCAGACTAGTGCTTGAGCCGTAAATACAAACCAATTATAAAACCAACAAGTGGGTGTGTCAACAATTGAGACACACCCACTTTTTCGGTTTATCCCAAATCGGTAATTAGGCAGAATTGGGTTTATCGTGTGAGAGATTACTTCACGAGAATCTTCTTGCCGGCATGAATGTAGATGCCTGCAGGAAGGTTATTGGGATTCATCTTGCGGCCCATGAGGTCGTAGTAGTTGTCGTCTTGTACCTTGGCAGCATTGATGTCGTTGATTTCAGTTACCACGGCAGCATCAACGCTCAGGTTGTCGATGGTGAGGGTGAACATGTCGGCATCGCTAATGGCATGGATGCCAATGTAGTACTTGCCATCGGACTTGCTGGGGGTAATGGTGAAACGGCCTGTGTAGTGTGTCACATCATAACCACTAATCTCGGTGGCAGGTATCACAGAAGCGTACATCGACTCGACAGTGGGCTCGTTGCCAAGCAGCACCTCAAAGCGCTCGGTGTAACCCGATGCCTTGGCGTCGATGCCAAATTCATAAGTAGCACCAGGTGTCATGATGATGGCAGGGGTAATCAGCCAGTCGTCGGCCGCGCTATTACTATTCCACTGGTAGGTAACATTCTGGCCAACAGATCCGCCGTAGGTCCAAGTGCGGTTGTCGTTATTGGCGTTGACAACAGTGAACTCGCTGAAGGCAGCCTGAGTCTCGAATCCCTGATAGTAAGGGATGGTGTAGGCGCCATCGTTAGCGTCACGAGTGATGACGATGTTGCTGAATGCCTGAACATAGTACACAACACCCTTGGTGGTGTTCTGAATGAGGTAATCGGTCACATTGGTGTAGGTGTCGGTAGCCTCGTCGTAGTTGAGCACGAAATCGCAGATGTCTTTCGAGCCCGAGGCGTTAGTCTGAGCACCTGCCATGTAGTTGGGCTTGTTGGCCACTTGACCGATGTACTGATCCTGAGCAAAGGTAACTGTGTTACCCTGACGAGTGCCCTTGATCCACGACTGGGGAACATCGCTGAAGATGCCCTGGATGTAAACATCGTTGTTGTCAACACCCACATTCACATTGTACTTGAAAGCGGTGCCGTCGTAGCCGTTGGCCTGGAAGGTGTAGACCTGAGTCTCAACACCTGCGGGGAGTTCAACGAGCACATCCTGGGCCTGAGTTGTGGGGGTATAGACGCTGCTGTAGTCGGCATATCCAGCCCATTCCTGACTGTTGGTGTAGATTGCGCCAAAGACAACAGAGGAAGAAGTGCCAATCAGGCTAATCTTGTCGCCGCTGATGCTGAATTGCACATTATGAGCGCTGTTGCGCACTTCAAACTCCTCGTAGTCTTCGTCATAGTCGAGCACGGCCAGTGTGATGACATCATTAACCTCGGCATCATAGGCCACATTCTGACCCATGGGCACGGTGATGGTGGTACCATCTTCGCTCAATGTACCCTCGACCCAAGAGTTGATTTCGAGCTTCGAGAGTGGCTGCTTGAAGTAAACCTTGTTGTCCTCGCCAAAGACGATGTCGATGGTGCCGGTTTGAGCACCGCGACGAATGTATTCGCCACTGTAGTAGTAGGCATAACCAGCACGGTCGTAGGTTTTCAACTCACCTGCGGGCTGTTCCATTACGATGCCATAGTCGCTGGCATTCTGCGACCAGGCTCCCAATGCCATTACTGACATTACTGCAATAAGTAATAATTTCTTCATCTTGTGTGTTTTACTTATAAGATTGTTATTTTATTTTGAGCCTTTTTCTTTAACATACAACTCGCAAGGCTCACAAATCGGGTAGTAGTAATTTAAGTAGTGCAAATATACAAAAAATTCGTTTGCGTGTCACTGAAAATGGTATTTTTTATTGATGACAATTAATTCTCTAACAAAAAACCAAATGACCGAATTGGATTTAAAAAATTGTGAAAAACTGTGTCTTTTTCAAAAAACGAAACTTAGTTGTGCTTTTATAATAAATTATTATTATTTTTGTATGCTAAGAAAGTAAGATTACAATGAAAACAAAAACAATTCTATTCACATTGGCGCTGATGCTTAGCGCACTCACGACGAGTGCCGCCGTCCAGAGCACCGACTGGCGCGCCACAGTTGACCGGCTCATGGAGCAAGGCGAATTCAAGCAGGCCGAGAAATTCATGAAATCGATGCCCAAGAAGGTGCGACAGCAAAATGCCGTTACCATCGACTCGCTGTGCCAAATCATGGAGCGCATACGCAAGGACTTCAGAATCACTCCCGAAGAGGGCGTGAAGATGATTCGCGAGAAATATCCCGCTACCGATGCCCAAATTCAGCACTGGAAAGACACCCGCGCCCTCGAGGTGATGAACATCGACGGCAAGGAGTGGTGGTTCCGCAAGAGTGTGGGCAACCTGTGGCTGCTCGGCAAGGAATTCAAGCAGCAGAACGATGAAGACAACTATCAGTCGTTCCTCACTCGCCAGAAATACTTCCGCCAGGCCATGAAAAGCCCTGCCGATGCCTGCGGCACACGCGACTGGCGACATGTGAATATCACCTTCTACCTCGATGTGAATGCCGATGCCATTCCCGCCGGCGAGACGCTGCGCGTGTGGATGCCGTTCCCCTACGAGAACCTGCGTCAAAAGAACATCAAACTTGAGGGCAGCAATCGGCCCGTGACTTTCAGCGACCCCAAGTGCAAGCACCACACCGTGTATATGGAGGCCGTGACCGAGAAGGGCAAACCCACCCACTTCGAGTACACCTTCTCCTATGATGTGGCCGAGCGTCACATCAGCCAGCAGGACCTGCTTGCCATGGTCGAGCCCTACAAGATGACCGAGGAATATAAACTCTACACATCGACCGAGCCGCCGCACATCATCATCACCGACAAGATGCGCAACCTGGCCCGCGAAATTGTGGGCAAAGAGGAGAATCCTGTGCTGCAGGCCTCGATGATCTATGACTGGATTGTGTCGCGCTTCCCCTGGGCCGGCGCACGCGAATACAGCACGCTGACCAACATACCCGAATATGTGCTGCTCAACAACCACGGCGACTGCGGACAGGTGGGCCTGCTCTACATCACGCTGGTGCGCAGCCTGGGCATTCCCGCACGCTGGGAAAGCGGCTGGATGCTGCATCCCGACGAAATCAACTGGCACGACTGGGCCGAGACCTACTTTGAAGGCGTGGGCTGGGTGCCCACCGACCCGTCGTTTGGCCGCAGCGCCTATGGCACCGCGCTGAACGACTACTACAAGACCGGCATCGATGTTTACCGCATGGCCAGCAACGAGGCCGTGGGTCAGCAGTTGAGTCCCAAAAAGACCTTTATTCGCAGTGAGACCGTCGACTTCCAGCCCGGCGAAGTGGAATGGAAAGGCGGCAACCTCTACTACGACCACTGGAAATCGCATCTCGAAGTGAATGGTATAACCCCTGTTAACAACCTGATAAAACGATGAAACTGAGAACTCTTATTCTTGCGTCGCTGCTCGTAGCCGTGAGCACCGCCTTTGCAGCCGTTGAACCCAACGATGTGCTCAAAGAACTGAAAAACAAGATAGCGCCCGACAAGCGCACCGCCGTGTGGAACGATGTGAAGGCCGTGGTCAAGGCCAACATGCTCACCATCGAGGGCACCGTGGGCACCATCCAGCAGAAGGAAGCCATCAACCGCGCCCTGACAGCCAAGGACATCACCAACTTCAAGAACAATGTGAAAGTGCTCGAAGAGGCCATACCCGAGGCCCGCAAGTGGGCCCTGGTGAAACTCTCGGTAGCAAGTCTGCGCTGCGAGGGCAAGCACAGTGGCGAAATGGCCACGCAAGCCGTGATGGGCACTCCTGTGAAAGTGCTTGAGAAAGACGATGACTGGTATCGCGTGCAGACGCCCGACCGCTACATCTCCTATGTGCCCGAGAGTTCGCTCACATTCATGAACGAGCCTACACTCAACGCCTGGAAGAAGGCACAGCGTTGCATCGTCACCGTCTATGACACCCGACTGGTGACCAAACCCGGCGGTGACGAGACCGTTACCGACCTGGTGCTGGGCTGCACACTCGAATACAAGGGCGACGATGGCAAGTGGGCACAACTCGCCACACCCGACGGCCGCACCGGCTATGTTCAGACCAGCGAGATTCAGCCCTTGCGCGAGTGGGCCAAACAGAACTTTGATGTGGAACTCATCGAGAAGACGGCCCGCCGCATGCTGGGTTCGGGCTACCTGTGGGGCGGCACCTCGACCAAGGTGACCGACTGCTCGGGCCTGATGAAGATTTGCTACCTTGCCAACGGCATCATTCTGCAGCGCGACGCCTCGCAGCAGGCGCTCACCGGCCTCAAGTTCAACGACTGGCACCAGGCACAGACGGGCGACCTGCTCTTCTTTGGCAACGCCAAGACCAAGCGCGTGACCCATGTGGGCATGTACCTGCGCGACGGCAAGTACATCCACTGCTCGGGCCAAGTGAAAATCAACAGTCTGGACCCCAGCGACCCCACCTACCTCTACTCGCCCCTGTCGTGCAGCCGCATCAACGGGCAGATTGGCAAGGAGGGCATCATCTACATGCGCAATCATCCGTGGTTCTTTTAACCCGCTTTTTTACCTGACTATTAACAGAATACAATTTTTATAAAAACAATTACAATGGACCGAAGAAAATTTTTAGTGGGTGCCGGTATGGGGCTGATAGCAGCCGCAGCACCCATCTCATTGTCGGCCGCCGGCAATGCCACCCGCAAAGTGGCAAAATCGGGCCGACTCAACCTGTCGTTTTTCCCTTATGAGCTGAAACTGCGCCACGCTTTCAACCTCGCGCGCTACAGCCGCACCACCACCCCCGATGTGCAGGTGCAGCTCGAGTACGACGGCATCATTGGCTACGGCGAGGCATCGATGCCCCCTTACCTGGGCGAATCGGTCGAGAGTGTAACCAAGTTCCTGAGCAGCCTCGACCTCACGCAGTTCAACGACCCCTTCAAGATTGAGGACATCCTGACCTATGTTGACAATGTGGCACCTAACAACCGTGCTGCCAAAGCCAGTGTGGACATCGCCCTGCACGACCTGCTCGGCAAGATTATGGGACAACCCTGGTACAAGATTTGGGGCTATAACCCCGAGAAGACGCCCGTCACCAGTTTCACCATTGGCATCGACGAAGAGAAAGTCGTACGCCAGAAGGTTGAAGAGGCCCGCCCCTACAAACTCATCAAGGTGAAGATGGGTCTTGACAAAGACCAGGAGACCATCAACATCATTCGCGAGATGATGCCCGATGTGCCCATCTGTGTGGATGTGAACCAAGGCTGGAACAGCAAGGAGCACGCGCTGGAGATGTGCCACTGGCTCAACGAGCGCAACTGCGTGTTTGTGGAGCAGCCCTTCGACAAGACCTGGATTGACGAGACCGCCTGGCTACGCGAACGCTCGCCGCTGCCCATCATTGCCGACGAGGCCTTCCAGCGCCTGTCAGATGTGGTGCGCTTCCATGGCGTGTACGACGGCATCAACATCAAGCTCATGAAGAGCACCGGCCTCTATGAAGCCCACAAGATGGTGACCCTGGCCCGCGCGCTCGACATGAAGGTGATGATTGGCTGTATGACCGAGACCTCGTGCGCCGTGACTGCTGCCGCCAACCTCTCGCCCGTGGTCGACTTTGCCGACCTCGACGGCAACCTGCTCATTGCCAACGACCGCTTCGACGGCATGACGGTGGAGAACGGTAAGATCACTCTGCACGACCGTCCCGGACTGGGCATCCTCCCCATCCCCGGCAAATAACAGAAACACTTAACATCTCATAGCGATTGCCCGATGGTCATCGTCGGGCAACCGCTTTCAACTTTAACTCATTTCTATGAAAAGACCTTACCTCGGCCTCTGGGCATTGCTCACAGTTGCCTTCATCGCCTTCACCGCCCTGTCGTTTAACAGCGATGTGGCTGAAAAACTGGGGTTGAAGACCGGCTCGTTTGAGCAGACCCTCACGGCACAAAGCGTGAAAAACAAAAAGAAGGCGACAGCCAAAAGCAAAATCAGTCCACTCAAGGAAAACAAGCGCAAGACCGGCGTGATGGACACCACCAACAAGACCATCCTGTTCATTGGTGACTCCATGCTCGAAGGTCTGGGGCCCCGCCTTGCCGCCTATGCCAAGGAAAACGGTCACAAACTCTACTATGTCATCTGGTACAGCTCCACCAGCGAGGTATGGGGCTGCACCACCAAACTCAAGGAATATATCAAGCAGTTCAAACCCGATTATGTGTTCATCTGCCTGGGCTCCAACGAACTGTTTGTGCGCAACATCCAGGAGCAGCGGCAAAAGTATGTCGATAACATCATCTCACAGATTGGCAACCTGCCCTATGTGTGGATAGGACCTCCCAACTGGAAGGACGATACCGGCATCAACGAGATGATTAAGAACACTGCCGAGGACGGCTGTTACTACAACTCCTACACTCCCGACCAGCACTACGACCGCTCGCGCGACGGCGCCCACCCCACCCGGGCATCGGCGGCAGCGTGGATGGACCGCGTGGCCAAGTGGGTCATGACAAAGAGCGCCTACCCCATCAAGCTCAACAAGCCTAAAGCCACCAAGGCCAAGGCCGACAAAGTCATCATTCTGCAACCCGCCAAATAACCTGAGACCATGAATTTGCTATCAATCGACTTCGCTACCATCTGTAACAGCATCATCGACCTGCTGGGCTTCGACCCCAAGCAGCCCCTCATGTTCTCCAGCGGCCTGTTCTGGGGCATCTTCATCGTCTTCATCCCCATCTTTGCCCTGCTGCGCAAGCGCAAACTCATGATGACGCTCTTCGTCATCGCGTTCAGCCTGTTTTTCTTCTTCAAGTCGAGCGGCTGGTTCTTCCTGCTGCTGGTGTTCACGGCAGTGCTCGACTGGTTCATTGCGCATCGCATAGCGCAGGCGCAAAGCAAGGGGGCACGCAAGGCGCTGCTGTGGCTATCCATCGTCTGCTCGCTGGGCATTCTGGCCTATTTCAAGTATGCCAACTTCTTCATGGTCAACTTCACGGCGCTGGTGGGTGGCAACTTCCAGCCCCTCGACATCTTGCTGCCGGTGGGCATCTCGTTCTACACCTTCAGGACCATCAGCTATGTAGTAGATGTGTATAAAGGCAAGATGCAGCCCGTCGATTCGTTTATCGACTACCTCTTTTTCCTCTCCTTCTTCCCCTGCCTGGTGGCAGGCCCCATTGTGCGTGCGCGCGACTTCATGCCGCAACTCCAGGACCTGAAACCCGTGACCCGCAACATGGTGTATGCCGGGCTGTGGCTCGTGCTCATCGGTGTTATCAAGAAGGCTGTCGTGGCCGACTACATCGCCCTCTACAACAACATCGTGTTTGACAACCCAGGCGGTTACAGCGGTGTGGAACTGCTCATGGCCATCCTGGGCTACACCATGCAAATCTACTGCGACTTCTCGGGCTACAGTGACATGGCGATAGGTCTGGGAGCCATCATGGGCTTTGACCTGGGCATCAACTTCGACTTTCCCTATCGCTCGCTCAATGTGACCGAGTTCTGGCGCCGCTGGCACATCTCGCTCTCGTTCTGGCTGCGCGACTACCTCTACATTCCGCTGGGCGGCAACCGCAAGGGCAAAGTGCGCCAGTACTTCAACCTCATGACCACTATGCTGCTTGGCGGCCTGTGGCACGGTGCAGCCTGGACCTTTGTGATCTGGGGATTTGGACACGGACTGGGACTGTGCGTCCACAAACTGTTCATGACACCGCTCAAGCAGGTGAAGAATGGCCCTATTGCCACCTTTGTCTCGTGGCTGCTCACCTTTGCCTTTGTGGCGGCACTGTGGGTATTCTTCCGTGCCGACAGTTTCGACACCGCCTGCCAGATGCTCAGCGGCGTGTTCACCAAGTTCGACCCTGCCTACTTCCCCGTGTTCTTCGACCGCAGGCTCACCTGGTGCATCATGATGGTCATCATCTTTGCCCTGCACTTTGTGCCCAAGAGCGTGTACAAGCGCATGCAGCAGTGGTTCATCGACTCGTTCTGGATTTTCAAGCTGCTCATTTTCATGGCAGTGGTGCAGCTCGTCATCGAGTTTGCCTCGGCCGATGTGCAGCCCTTCCTCTATGCCCAGTTCTAACCCCATCACGGCAAATACCGCGGCGGTTTTCTTGCTTTTTATGCTTAATATCTATATTTTTGCAACAATAAATTAGAATCAATAAAACAATGTGTGATATGAAAAAGATTGTTTTAACATTGATAATTATGATTATGGCCGCTGGTGCTATCATGGCACAAAACGATGTAAAGCAGTTTTCTATTAAGCCCTATGCGGGCTTTAGTGGCTCCATTTTTACTGGTGAACAGACATCAGATTACTTCGACCCTCGCTATGGTTTCCATGTTGGCGTAGAGGCTGAGTATCAATTTGCTCCAAAATGGAGTATGGCGGCAGGTGCTGTATATTCTATGGGTGGTGCAAAATATTCAGACTATTTAGGTGGAAAAAAATCGTTATCACTCAAGAACGACAGAATATTTGTACCTGTTGTCGTTCGCTGGTATGCATGGCGTGGTTTGTCAATAAATGCCGGCATAGCACCTGCATTTGTGGTTAATGGTGTTGGTTTTCAGTCAAACCAAGTGCGCAAATTCGACCTTTGCATTCCCTTAGGTGCCTCATATGAGTTTAATAATCATCTGGTTGTTGGCATTGAGGGCTTTTTTGGATTACTGAATGTCTATCCTAACAAAGATTTTAATGAGTATTTGGCAAATAGTCCTAATATCTATCAATACAACGGATTCGTATCGTTAGGTTACAAGTTTAGGATAGAATAATAAAAGCTGTGAAAAAAATATACTCCATAATCACGTTTCTATTGTTTGTTGGCTCTGGAGTGATATGGGCGCAGAGCGACAGCACTATAGTGACTAATTCTTCTATCAATCTGGATAAGGGAACTATTCGCTTAACTTTGGAACACGACATTTTTGGAGGAGCTTTTACTGCTGTGGGGGTCTCTAATTCTAATTATGACGATACATACGTCTTCGCTAATATTGGAATTGGTGTTGAGTATGCTTACTCCACCAATAAAACTCTTGAAGCCAATGCGCATTTTGCCTTATTGTATACTCCTATGGACTGGGAAGGATGCACTTTAGGGGTGGCAAATTATACTTTCGGGCTTATGCACCACTGGTATCACGGGCGATGGACCTTTGGTACTGGCTTGTCTTTTGAAAGACGACATGCTGAATACCTAATTCAGCGGAATGAAGATGAACCTGATAATTTTCAAGGATATCAATATGGTGATAATGAGTTTGATGAAAAACATTACAACTTAGGTGCAGACCTGATGGTGGGTTGGGGCACGCGTATGTGTTGGATTGGTCTTAGATACTCGCCAAGATTCATTGTCAAAGATGTATTCAAATATAAAGAGGATGTATTCCCTCAATTGCCTGTGACAAATCATGCCGGACATATCGACCAACAAGTGGCATTAGTCGTCCGACTGGCATTCAAAATAGGAAAGACAAAATAGCCCAAATGAGACTTAAAGTGAAGAATTTTACCAACTTCATGGTGTACTGCATCAATTAATATTTTGCCAACTGAAAAGATATTCGTAAATTTGTAGGCTAAAAATTCAAAAACTAAAAATATAATCATACAATGGAAATTGAAGGAAAAATCATCATGAAATTGCCACTCCAGAGTGGAACTTCTAAAACAGGGAACAATTGGAGCAAACAGGAATATGTGCTTGAAACACAGGAAGCTTATCCCAAGAAAGTGAAGTTTGATTTCTTTGGCGACCGTGCCAACCAATATCCCCTTGAAGTGGGCGACACTGTGCGCGTGAGCTTCGACATCGAGAGCCGTGAGTTCAATGGCCGCTGGTACACCGACATACGCGGTTGGAAAGCTGAGAAAATTGATCCTAACGCTGTGCAGCAGGCTCCCGCACAAGCTATGCCCGCCGGCGCTCCTGCTCCTGCCAGTCCTGCTCCTGCTGGCCCTGCTCCCACAGGCCCCGATGCTCCCCCCGCCCAGGATTTCATGGATGGAGCTGGCAACGACGACCTCCCCTTCTAACCTCTTCGGAGTCATCGTTACGACTAAAGCCCGCTAAGGGTAAAAGAACACAGGGCTGGCCTCACCGCCAGTCCTGCTTTATTTATCTTTTCTTCAATGCGAATTTCGCGAATTGGGCTAATTTCGCTAAAAATATAATTCGGGCAATTCGTAAAATTCGCATTAAAATCCTATCCCGTCACCACTAATCCCTAATCCTGATTCAGGTCGTCATAGCGCTGGTAGAGAAAATCGTTGTAGGGGAAGCGCTCGGCATGAATGGCGCGGGCCTTCTCATAGAGCATGTGCTTCAGTTCCTCGATGTTCTGCTTTTTCTTGGCCGAGATGAACACACAGTTCTCGCCGCCGAGGCGTGCCATCCAGGTCTCTTTGAGCTCGTCGAGCGGGATGTTCTCGCGCTGGCGAGGTGTGAGGTCGTCCTCGTCCTTTTCCACATAGGTGAACTGGTCGATCTTGTTGAACACCATGATCATCTCCTTGTTCGAGGCATCGCACACCTCCTGCAGGGTCTTGTTCACCACCTCGATTTGCTCCTCGAACTGCGGATGCGAGATATCGACCACATGCACCAGCAGGTCGCTGTCGCGCACCTCGTCGAGGGTGGTCTTGAACGACTTCACCAGGTGAGTAGGCAACTTGCGGATGAAGCCAACGGTGTCGGTGAGCAGGAACGGCAAGTTCTCGATCACCACCTTGCGCACCGTGGTGTCGAGCGTGGCAAACAGCTTGTTCTCGGCAAACACATCGCTCTTGCTCAGCACATTCATGAGCGTGGACTTGCCCACATTGGTGTAGCCCACAAGGGCGATGCGGGTGAGTTTGCCGCGATTCTTGCGCTGAATCACCTTTTGCTTGTCCCAGTCGGCAAGTTTTTGCTTGAGCAGGGCTATCTTGGTCTTGACGATGCGGCGGTCGGTCTCGATTTGCTCCTCACCAGGGCCACGCATACCAATACCGCCTCGCTGACGCTCGAGGTGGGTCCACATGCCCGCCAGGCGCGGCAGCAGGTACTGGTACTGCGCCAGTTCCACTTGCATCTTGGCGTTGGCGGTCTGCGCACGGCGTGCAAAGATGTCGAGAATGAGGCTGGTGCGGTCTAGCACCTTCACCTTCACGGCTTTCTCGATGTTGGCCATCTGCTTGGGAGTGAGGTCGTCGTCAAATATCACGAGGTTCACATCGTTATTGGCCACATAGTCGGCTATCTCCTCGAGTTTGCCCTTGCCCACAAAGCTGGTGCTGTTGGGCGCATCGCAACGCTGGGTGAAATGCTTCACCGTAGTGGCGCCGGCGGTGTCGGCCAGGAAGGCGAGTTCGTCGAGATATTCGCGGGCCTTGCTCTCGTTTTGCTGCGGTGTGATGAGTCCCACGAGCACGGCGCGCTCTTCTTCAGCGAGTTCGATGGTGCGTTTTTTGTCGTCAAGTAATCCCATAAGTTATCAGTTGTCAGTTATCAGTTGTCAGTTGTCAGTTGTCAGTTGACGGTTATCAGTTGTCAGTTGATAGTCAATGCTTTGTTAGTTTATTGCTACAAAGTTAATAAAATTTTCTTAGAAATTGCACACAAGCACCGATTGACGGCAAAAAAAGAATGACTCCTGCAGCAGTGCCACAGGAGTCATATAGAAGAGATATTTAATCAGTTACGGTAAAAGCAAATCTACAATTACTTCTTGTCGTCGTTGATGGTGCAAACCGACACGCGGTTCCACTCGAGTTCGCTGAACATTTTGCCGATACCCTGGCCTTCAGCATTGATGCGGTTAGCCTTGATGCCATACTTGTTCACGAGCATGTCCTTAACGGCAGCAGCGCGGTTGTTGGCGAGCTTGATGTTGTTTTCGAGCGGGCCTTCGGGCGAAGCATAACCCTTGATGTCGACGGTAGCGTCCTTGTGGTTCTTCAGGTAGATAGCCACACGCTCCACATTGGGCTGCTGGTCGCGGGTGATGTCCCACTTGTTCACTTTGAAGAACACATTGGTCATGAGTTGCTCACCGGTCTTGTCCACTTCCACAACCTTGTTCTTGAGCTGCTTGCAAGCCTCGAGGTCGCGAGCGAGCTGGTCGGCGCGAGCGTTAGCGGCGTTGAGGTCGGCCTGAGCCTTGCTCAGCTGGTTGCGCAGGTCGTTGATCTTGCCATTGAGCACATCGATGTCTTCCTGAGAGTAACGGTAGGGGCACAGTGTCATGTAGTGCTCGCCGTTGCTGTTCTTGAAGTGATAGGTAAGACCCACTTCCATTTCAACGATAGCGTTGTTGGCATTGTAGCGGCTGGTCTGCACATTGCGGCCACCGTCAACCTTGCGGTTCATGTCACGCATCACATTGGGGTTGTCCTTGCATCCGTTCATGTCCCACAGCACCGAGGGCTTCAGAGAGAGGGTCCAAGCCTTCGACTCGCCCAGGTTGAAGTTGAAGTTCACGCCATACTTGGTGTACCATGAGTTCTCGTCGCTGTTGTCAATGCCATGCTGATAAGCGTGGAGCCAGCCAGCACCAGCCACAGCCTCTACCTCAACAAAGCGGGGAGCGCCCTTGTAGCCACCAAACAGATTAGACAGGTTGAAGGCACCAAATGCGCCTACAAACTGATGGTCGAGCCAGTTAACACTCTTGCCTGCAAAGGGAGCCCAAGGAGTACGATAGTCGTTCCAGCTCGAAGTGTTAATAGTCCATTCTCCTTCAAGACCTAAACCCAGCACGGGAGTGATTTGCTTGCGAATTTCGAGACCGAAAATGCCGCGAGCGTTCTTGAAGAATGCATAATGTTGGAAAGGTGATACAGCACCGCCCTTAAGCGTAATCGACATGTTATCAAAAGCTTTGCTTCCTTGAACAGTGGTCTGAGCCTGAGCGGCTGCAAAGCCGAATAATACGGCAGCTAACAGAATAACTTTTTTCATAATTTGAATAATAAAAAAAAAGAATAAACTTTATTGAAAAACTTGGCAAAATTAGTCAATTTTTCAGTTCCCACCAAATATTGCGCCATTTTTCAAATAAAAACCGACATAAGTGCCACTGACACCAGCCAAACTATAGCAGACCTGCAGCACCCGACCGCCCCACCAGCCTAGAGGCTCTAGTTTTTCTAGTTTATCTAGATTTTCTAGAACAGGTTGCAAAAAAGCCGGGGCGAAGGGTATCGCCTCGGCTTTAATCGTTTGTTATGGGTTATGCCTAAATCGTGGGTTATGCCCAAATCGGTGGTTGAGACCGCTTATGGGTTTAGCCGCAGTGGAAATAGGTGTTGACGAGTTTCTGCAGTTCTTCGGGCTTGTTCTCGATATCGCGGCGCAGGGTGGCGTCGTCGAAGTCGCGCAACTGCTTGATGATGCCGTCGATCATAGCGGGGCTGAACACATCGTACTCCTCGAAGACGCTGCGCATCTTCTCGAGGCAGTCGGCCGAAGCCACGCAGCTGTCGGGCAGCTGAGCGAGTTGCTCGAGACGGCCTTCGTTGGCCTTGTCGTGGATGTTGACATCGACATAGGTGCGCTTGGCCACCTCGAGGGCATCCTGCATCTCGAAGCCATGGCGGCAAGCCACACACAGACCAGCGATGAGCTGATAGATGTCGGCCGAGCCGTCGGGCGAGCGCATCTCAACCGTCTGCTTGAGCGAGGTGTCGTAGTTGCTCACGCCCTCAAGCGGATTGGCCTTGGAGCACATGTCCACGCCAGCGGTCCAGCCGAGAGGCACGCGCACGAGCACCGAGCGGTTGCGGTCGCCCCAGCACACATTGGTGGGAGCCTCCTGGTGGGGCACCAGACGGAAGTAGGCCATGGGGTTCTTGTTGCCGAAGGCAGTGATAGCGGGAGCAAGGTCCATCATGCCGGCAATCATGCGGCGTGCGTCGTCGCTCAGGGCACCGTTGCTCACCATCATGTTCTTGCCGTCCTTCATCATGCGCATGTGGATGTGCAGACCCGAACCGGCCTTGCCTACAGTGATCTTGGGAGCGAAGGTGACATTGAGGCCCATTTGATAGGCAAGATTGCGGATAACCCACTTGGCAACCATGAGCTGGTCGGCAGCCTGCTGTGCGGGCACGGGCAGGAATTCGATCTCGTTCTGCTCATAGGTGTAGCCGTCTTGGGTGAAGTTGCCCACCTCGCTGTGGCCGTACTTGATTTGGCCACCAGTCTGGGCTACATATTTCATGCACAGGGTGCGGAAGTCGTTGGCCTTGGCATAGGGAGCCGACTCGTGGTAACCGCGCTGGTCAACAGCGGGATAGAGTTCCTCGTCGGCAAAAATAACGTAGTACTCGAGTTCGCCCATGGCATGATACTCCATGCCCGTGACTTCGCGGAAGGCGTCGCAAGCCTTCTTGAGCGTGTGCTCGGGCGAGCTCTCAAGAGGGTTGCCGTCTTTGTCGAAGAAGGAGCAGAGCATGCACAGCGTGGGAATCTCGGCAAAGGGGTCGAGGAAAGCAGTGCTGTAGCGAGGCATAACATAGAGGTCGCTGCTGCCAGCCTGGATAAAAGAGAAGAGGCTTGAGCCATCAACACGCTCTCCGCAGGTGAGAATGGTCTCAAGGTACTCGAGGTTATTGATGACGAAATTCAAGGTTTTGAGCTTGCCGTCACCAGCAGGATACATGAAGTTCACCATCTTAATCTCATTATCCTCGATGTACTTGATAATGTCGGCCTTGGTGAATTGCGAAGCCGGCTTTTGGAGTGCTGCCACCAGATGGTTGGCATTGAGCATCAATTCTTTATTCTCCATAGAAAAGTGTTTTAAGGAACTAATAAGTCGGTTTATAGAATAGTTGTTTTGAATTGGGATGACAAATTTAGTGCTTTTATTGCAACTGACCAAATTGCACCGCATGAAAAGCGAAGAAAACAGTTGTCAGTGGTCAGTTTTCAGTTTTCAGTGGTCAGTTGTCAGTGGTCAGTTGTCAGTGGTCAGTTGTCAGATTTTTATTTGGTGGGGAGGGAGGCGCCGGTGAGGGGGTGGGTCCAGTCGGGATTGAGCTGGCGCATGAGCAGGTAAAAGAAGTCGCGGTCCATGAGGTGACGGTGGGGAACGGTGAGTTCGGGGGTGTCGATGACCAGGTTGTCGATGGCCATGATGTCGATATCGACCAGGCGATCGACATAGCCGCCCTGGGCATCGCGGTGAGCGGCACTGCCCAACCGGCGTTCGATGTCGTGAAGCCACTGGAGCATGTCGAGCGGTTCGAGGGCACTGCGCAGCATCACACCCACATTCACAAAGCGGTGGGGCGAGTCAAAGCCCCAGGGCTCGCTCTCCATTGTGCGGGTCACGGCACAGCCACCGGTGCCTGCCGACAACGCCGCAATGGCGCGCCGCAGGTTGGCGCGGGCATCGCCCAGATTTGAGCCTATGTTCAAGTAGTAGGTGTGCATTGAATGGGGGGGTGAGGGATGGGGGATGAGGGGTGAGGGATGAGGGATGGAGATGGGGGTATTTGTCATGTGAAAGACAAAGGGGTGTGGCTCGTGTGCCGCAACCCCTTGTCATACACAAAATTTAAGCTATGATCACAAAGTCTTTTGAACTTCAATCTCTTCGAAGGCTTCAACGATGTCGCCCACAACCAGGTCGTTGTAGCTCTGCACGCTGAAACCGCACTCCATGTTGGTACCCACTTCCTTGGCGTCGTCCTTGAATCGCTTGAGCGAGCCCAGCTGACCCGTATAGACCACGATACCGTCGCGAATGATGCGAACCTTGCAAGTGCGCTTGATTTTGCCTTCACGCACGATGGCACCAGCAATGGTACCCACCTTTGAAATGTGGTAAACCTCCTTGACCTCGACGGTGCCCAGGACTTCCTCCTTGATGTCGGGCGAGAGCATGCCTGCCATAGCGCTCTTCACCTCCTCGATGGCATCGTAGATGATGGAGTAGATGCGGATGTCGACGCCCTCTTGCGCGGCAAGGCGCTTGGCATCGGCACTGGGACGCACCTGGAAGCCAATGATGTAGGCATCGCTGGCAGCAGCCAGGGTCACATCGCTCTCGGTGATAGCACCCACAGCCTTGTGAATCACATTCACCTGCACCTCGGGGGTAGAGAGCTTGATGAGCGAGTCGCTCAACGCCTCGATAGAACCATCGACATCGCCCTTGACGATACAGTTGAGTTCGTGGAAGTCGCCCAGAGCCTTGCGGCGGCCAATGTCCTCGAGGGTGACACGCTTCTGCGTGCGCAGACCGAGCTCGCGCTGCAGCTGCTCGCGCTTGTTGGCAATTTGGCGTGCTTCCTGGTCGGTTTCCATCACATTGAACTTGTCGCCTGCGGTGGGAGCGCCGTTCAAACCCAGAATGAGGGCAGGTGACGACGGGCCGGCCTCCTTGATGCGCTGGTTGCGCTCGTTGAACATGGCCTTCACCTTGCCAAAGTGCGTACCAGCCAGGATGATGTCGCCCACGCGCAGCGTGCCATTGTCGACGAGCACGGTGGCAATGTAGCCACGGCCCTTGTCGAGCGACGACTCGATGATAGAGCCGGTAGCGTTGCGGTTGGGATTGGCCTTGAGGTCGAGCATGTCGGCCTCGAGCAGCACCTTCTCCATGAGTTCCTCGACACCGATACCCTTCTTGGCACTGATGTCCTGGCTCTGATACTTGCCGCCCCACTCCTCGATGAGGTAGTTCATGTTGGCAAGTTCTTCTTTAATCTTGTCGGGGTTAGCACCGGGCTTGTCGATCTTGTTGATGGCAAAGATGATGGGCACGCCGGCAGCCGACGCGTGATTCAGTGCCTCAACGGTCTGGGGCATCACGGCGTCGTCGGCAGCGACAATCACAATCACAATGTCGGTGACCTTGGCACCACGGGCACGCATAGCGGTGAACGCCTCGTGACCAGGAGTGTCGAGGAAGGTGATGCGGCGGCCGTTGGACAGCTTCACATTATAGGCACCAATGTGCTGCGTGATGCCACCAGCCTCGCCGGCAATCACATTAGAGTTGCGAATGTAGTCGAGCAGCGAAGTCTTACCATGGTCGACATGGCCCATGACGGTCACCACAGGCGGACGCGACTCGAGGTCCTCGGGACTGTCTTCCTCCTCGTGGATGGCCTCGGCAACATCGGCACTCTCATACTCGGTCTTGAAACCGAATTCGTCGGCCACGATGTTGATGGTCTCGGCATCGAGTCGCTGGTTGATCGACACCATCACACCCAGGTTCATACAAGTACCAATCACCTTGTTGACCGGCACATTCATCATGGCGGCAAGGTCGTTGGCAGTAACGAACTCAGTGAGTTTGAGTGTCTTTTGCTCGGCAGCCAGCAAAGCGGCCTCGGCCTGTTCTTCTTCACGCACGGCTTCGCGTTTCTCACGGCGCCACTTGGCGCTCTTCTTCTGCGTCTTGGCAGTGAGGCGAGCCAGCGTCTCTTTCACCTGGCGCTGCACATCCTCTTCGCTCACTTCGGGCTTGAAGGGGCGTTTTGCCTTCTCCTTCTTGCGCTTGCCAGCCTTGGGATCGTTCTTTCCGGTCTTTGCGTCGCTCTGAATTTGCTGAGCACTCTTCTCGATGTCAACCTTTTCTTTACCTATGCGTTTGCGTTTCTTCTTGCCTTCGGCCTCGGCCTGACGAGCCTTCTCCTTGTTGAGACGCTCGGTGCGGCGCTCTTCCTTGGACTTCTTCTTGGGACGAGTCGACTGGTTGATGGCGCTCAGGTCGATCTTGCCCACCACATTGATGGTGTTCTTGAGTTCAGGAGTGCCAGTGGTGAAGATTTCTACCTCATCTTCGGCCTTCGGGGCAGGAGTCTCGGTAGCGGCAGGCTGCTCAGGAGCGGGTTGTTCCTGTTCCTCAACCTTTTCTTGGGCCACAGGTTCGGGAGCAGCAGTCTGCACCTCGGGTTTCTCTTCGGCCACGGGTTCGGGGGCAGTGGTCTGCACCTCGGGCTTTTCTTCGGCCACGGGTTCGGCAGCCTTTTCTTCCTTGGCTTCAGGAGCCGGCTCGCTCTTCTTCTCGGGAGCGGGTGCGGTTTTCGCTTCGGACTTCTTGGAAGACTTGGAAGACTTGCCTGACTTGCCCATATTGGAAAGGTCGATCTTACCAAGCACCTTGGGACCATTCACTTCCACCTCGGTCTTGATTTCTTCCACCTTTTTGTCTTCCTTGGCGGCCTGCCCGGCAGCGATCTTGGCTTTCTCGTTCTGTCGCTCGTTAGTGAATTTCTCCGACTTGAGCTTGAGCTCCATGTCGGGCTTGAATTCCTTGGCAAGGAGGTTGTAAATGTCCTCGTCGATACGAGCATTGAGAGTTATTGTCGCATCAACTTTCTTTTTGTTGAGAAAGTCCTGAATCGTCTGAACGCCAACATTTAAATCTTTAATTACTTTACTTATTTTTATACTCATAGAAAATTTTTAATTACAATTTAAATGAGAAACATAGTGGCCGATGTGGCGAAACGCATCTTGCCGGCAGCCAGGCTGCCAAATAACAGCAGGGTTAATCTTCAAACTCGGCCTTCAACACGCTCAACACATGGTCAACCGTGCCTTCCTCAAGGTCGGCCCTGTCGATAATATCCTGACGCGGGGTGCGAAGCACTGCCTTGGCAGTAGCACAGCCCATGTTCTTGAGAGCCTCGATCACCCACTCGTCGATTTCGTCCTTGAACTCATCGAGATAGATGTCTTCCTCGTTCTCGCTTCCGGTTTCGTCGCGATAAACATCGATAGCATAGCCAGTGAGCATTGAAGCAAGCTTGATGTTCAAACCGCCTTTACCAATGGCGAGCGACACCTCTTCGGGTTTCAGGAACACCTCGGCACGCTTGCCCTCCTCGTCGAGCCTCATTGACGAAATCTTGGCAGGACTCAGAGCACGCTGAATGAGGAGCTGCGGATTGGTGGTGTAGTTGATCACATCGATGTTCTCGTTGCGCAACTCGCGCACGATGCCATGAATGCGGCCACCCTTGACGCCCACACATGCGCCCACGGGGTCGATGCGGTCGTCGTAGCTCTCAACGGCAATCTTGGCACGCTCGCCCGGGATGCGGGCCACGGCACGAATCACGATGAGACCATCGTGAATCTCAGGCACCTCAAGTTCGAACAGGCGGCGCAGGAACTGCTCGCTCGTGCGCGACACTGTGATCTTGGGGTTGTTATTCTTGTTGTCGACATTGTGGATGACGGCACGCACCGTTTCGCCCTTGCGGTAGATGTCGGTAGGAATCTGCTGATCTTTGGGCAGGAGCAGTTCGTTCTTGTCGTCGTCGAGCAGCAGCACTTCGCGCTTCCAAATCTGATAGACCTCGCCGCTCACCAGTTCGCCCTCAAGGTCTTTGAACTTGGTGTAGATGGCATCCTTTTGCAGATCCAGAATCTTGCTGGCAAGCGTCTGGCGCAGGTTGAGGATGGCACGGCGACCAAACTTGGCAAAGTCGATTTTGCGGGTGTGTTCCTCGCCAATCTCGCAGTCGGGGTCGGGACTTTCCTCATCGTTACGCGCGTCGGTCAGACCAATCTGGCGGTTCTCGTTCTCCACTTCGCCATCGGGCACCACTTCGAGATTCTGGTAAATCTCGCAGTCGCCCTTGTCGGGGTTCATGATCACGTCGAAGTTCTCGTCACTGCCAAACATCTTGGCGAGCACGCTGCGAAACGACTCCTCGAGCACGCTAATCATCGTGGTCTTGTCGATGTTCTTCAGTTCTTTAAATTCGGCAAATCTGTCGGCCATGTCGACAGTTTCAACTTTCTTAGCCATAGTTTACTTAAATCTGTATGATATTCTTAATGTATTTGATTTCGCTGTATTTCAGTTCGCGAGCCACATCCACCATTTCGGGGCGTTTTTTGCCCTCAAGTTTCATCTTGGTGGGTATGGTGAGCGTGAAGGCATCGTCGCCGGCTTCACCCAGCACGCCCTTGAGTTTCTCGCCGCCTGTGGTGAGCACCTCCACCTCGCCGCCGCGGTTCTTCACATAGTGCTGGCGCACCTTGAAGGGCTCTGAGATGCCATAGCTGCCCACGGTGAGTTCGTAGTCCTCCTTGTCGCGGTCAAAGGCGTCGAGCACGGCATTGTTCACCATCACACAGTCGTCGAGGGTCACGCCCTGCATCCCGTCGATGGTCACCTCGAGCACAGCCTCCTGGTGGTCGATGGCAACATCTACCAGAAACAGGTCGGTGCCCTGGAGGGCCTCTTCAACCACTTGAGTAAGTTTCTCTTTGTCGATCGTCTTCATAGGTCACAAATTGCTAATAAAGAAGAGGAAGCACTGTTGCCCCCTCTTTCGATTTTGCAGTGCAAAGGTAGTGATTTTCCTTTATATAACAAAATGCTACCCCCACACAAACCTCACTGGCACCTGTTTAACCCAAAATTTTATATTTATTTATATTTGTTTTTGAATTATTAACCCGTTTTCTCGAAGAACCCGAAGAACTCGGAGGACTCAGAACGAGGGAAATGAGATAAAAACAGTGCCGGGCCCACGGGGACTCGGCACTTGTTTTATAAGTATGAATTATGATTGCTTACTGATATTTGGGCGAGGGGCCATACTGGTTGGTGCCCCGGTCGCTGTCGAGCAAGGTGAAGACGAAAATCACGATGCTCAAAATGGTTCCTATTGTACCCAATATCGAGAGAACAACGAACCATCCGCTGCCCGACGACATGAGCGCGCTCAGCATTGCCGTCTCGTTGTTATAGAAGTGCAGCGCTGTGCCAAAGATCGAGAACATGGCAGTGATGTACAGACCCATTGTCACCGCACCCAGAATGACACTAGCGCCTACCCACCAGCCTGAGCGGTTGGTGTCGTGCAAGCGACGCACCTGAACGGCATAGGCGGGCAACAACACCACCAGGCCGCCGATGCCACAGGTCACCAGCGTAAGCAAGAAGCAGAACAGCATGAACCACCAGTACTCGCTGCGGCGGGCACGGCCAGAGAAATCGACATACTTCTTGAAGCAGATGCTAATGGCCTCGCCAAAGCCCACCTGCGGGCGCTCGCCATTATAGTAAGGCTGCTGGTAACCAGGCTGCTGATACTGTTGCTGGTAACCTTGCTGATACTGCTGCTGATAGCCCTGCTGGTATTGAGGCTGCTGATACTGAGGCTGTGCATACTGCGGCTGCTGATATTGCGGCTGCTGATACTGCGGTTGCTGGTAAGCGAAGAGCGAAGCAAGCTCGGGCATATCGGCTGCACGCATCCAACTTGGCATTCCTGTGCGCCACACAAGTGTGTCGGCCACCATGCCATTGGCCACAAGCTGATCCATAGTGAACGGACCCAGGCGCTGATTATTGATGAAAAGATAATACTGGTTCACAATCGTAGAATTTATGAGTTAATAATTCAGTTTTTTGTTTATAATTGCACAAATTTAGGCATTTTGCTTAACAAATACAACCCTATGCCCTATTTTCACATAGCAACAGGCTGCTTTTCATGCATTAGACGACACTCAGTGTGCAAAAGGTTGCACCACTGCCCCACTTTTTTCATCATTTTAGAAAAAAAATGGCCGGAATACCATGACAGCCTCCAGCCTTTTGCCATTATTGAGCGGGCACACACCCACCCTATTTCACTGAATGCGAATAATCTCGCCAAGGTGTGAACACCACAAGAATCTCGATGATGACTCCGTAATAAAACGCATCGCCAGGCAGCGACAGGAATTTTGCCGCAAGCATAGCCACAACGCCAATGACCATGGCAAGCAAGATGCGGCGCTGGCCAAACCGCCCACGCATCCACAGGGCAAAGCACAGCGGCAACAATATGGAAACAGCCCGCAGTCCCAGCGAGAGGAAGCCCAAATCGTTGATGAAAGTGTTGCTGCACAACAGGGCTATCACAACGGCAATCACCAGTACCACAGCAATTGACAGCCTCATGAGCAA
The DNA here is from genome assembly GCA_902768435.1 of uncultured Bacteroidales bacterium. GTDB lineage: Bacteria > Bacteroidota > Bacteroidia > Bacteroidales > Muribaculaceae > Sodaliphilus. Next base: position 88,167 of record CACXLJ010000007.1, read on the forward strand.
GAGCTGCGAATAGCGCGCGGCACGGCGTGTGAGATTGCCATATACATCACGCACCAGGATGGTAGCCACGCCCAGCGAAAGACCACTGGCACAGCCCATGATGTTGATGAGCAAGGTGCCCAGCATAATGCCGCCCAGCCATGCCGGCAAGTGCTGCAAGATGAATGCAGGGAAAGCCTGGGCTGTGTTTTCGATGACCCCAACGCCATGCGGCAAAACTCCGCCTGCCGCCTGAATGGCCTGGAACTCGTCGGCAGTGACATAGTGCCCGCGCATGTAGATGCCCACCATGGTGCATGCCGCACCGATGACGGGCAGGCAGATGGCACAAATCAAGGCGCCGCGACGGGCATGGTGCGTTGATGCCGCCGACCAGATGCACTGCGCATAGGTCTGCGTAGAAACCACGCCCAAAATAAGCGACAGGCAGCCTCCTAAATCTTTGAAAAAACCTCGCGCCACCAGACTGCCATAACGCTGATGAATAGCCTCGGCATCGGTCAAGCCGTTGAGATCACCCAAGGCTGTCGACTGATAGATGCCCTCGACCCCATCGCGCAGTCCCGAGAAACCGTCGGCCATGTGCCACACAATCACACCGGCCGCCAGCGAACTCAAGTAGAGCAAGAGCATCTTCACGATGCCGCTCACGCCCGCACTGCGAATGCCGCCAAACAACACAAACAGCATGATGAACACAGCACCCGCCACCGAAGCCCAAAGCATGGGGATGGAGAAGAAACTGCTGATCATGGCGCCCGACGAGAGCACCTGCGACACGATGCTGATGAAGATGCCCACCATGCACAACACCGAGCCCAAGGTGCTGCAGCCACTGCGGCGCAACGGCCCAGCATAGACATAGCCCAGCAACAATGAACCAATGGCAGCACCCAAGGTGAACCACCAGGCCGACAGGCCGTAGCAGAACGCCAACTGTGCCGTTCCGATGGTCGACTGACCACCCGCCATGGTCCCGAGCAGGGCACCACCCACAAGCCAAGTGCGCGATGTGCCACCTGTGATGAAGCCATGCGCATCGGTGACTTTTCGCCCCGACCACCAACTCACCACGAGCAACAAAGCCACAGTGAGCAAAACACCTAAGATGTGAACCGATGTTATCATTGATTCTGGTAGGTTTTTCGATTTGCGGGTGCAAAATTACAGATTATTTGTCTAACAACAAAAAGACCGGGAGACAAATGTGATGTCTCCCAGCCTTGATGAGTATTATTCAGAAAAATGCAACAAGTGTCGCACCCTGCATAACCAGATGTGGATTATTTTGCCACCTTCTCGAGGCGCTTGAGCATTGAGAACATAAAGATTGCCGCTATGACACACAAAGCGATGAGGATTGCCCAGTTGTACATGAGCGGTATTTTGTTCCACAGTGTTGATGGTATAGAGCTCAAATAGTTACCAATAGCTGTAGCCACGAACCAGCCACCCATCATGACGCCCTTGTATTTGGGCGGAGCCACTTTCGACACGAAGCTGATGCCCATGGGAGAAAGGAACAGCTCGGCAATGGTGAGCGTGAAGTAGGTGCCAATAAGCCACGATGGCGAAAGAACGCTTTGCGTGTTATCACCCAGATCCATTGGAGATGTAAGGCCAATAGATGCAAGAGTTATAACACCAAATCCCACAGCAGCCAAGAGCATACCCCAGGCAATGCGGGCAGGAGCACTAATGGCGTGATTGCGTGCCGCAAGAATTCCGAAAAAGAGTATGCTGAACGGCGTGAGTGCCACCACAAAGAAGGGGTTAAACTGCTGGAAATCGCTCGGCTGAGCCATGGTGGGATTGTCCATTCCCATAAATAATGCTATTGCTATAGCCACAAGCGCCACAGTCGACACTCCACAAATGATGCGTGTCTTCTTGAGCTTGCTCTGGAATGTTGCAAAACCAGTGTAAACAGCCAGTGCAATTAATGCCAGAGAGAAAATGTTGAACCAGATGCGCATGCCTCCCGAGATAGAGAGATTGGTGTATTTCTTGGCAAAGAAAGTGAGCGCCGAACCATTCTGGTGGAATGCCATCCAGAAGAAGATCACAACGGCAAACACGAGCAACAGTGCTGTAATGCGCTCTTTGGATTGAGCCGGTGTGAGTTCTTCCACATTGGCATTGTTTTCTTTAGCCTGCTTAGCAGTCTTCATAGCGTCTTTAAACCAGCTCTTGCAAGCAAAATAGATAACAGCACTCAGCACAAGCGAAACACAAGCTACTCCAAAGCACAATCCATAGCCCCCATACAATGCTTGGAGGTATTCGGGCGAGAAGTTAGCGGCATCGTAGGTGAAGCCATAGTTGCTAAGATATTGATTGGTTATCCACTTCGCCATTGAAGGGGCAAACATAGCACCAATGTTGATTGCCATGTAGAACAGCGAGAAAGCATCGTCGCGGCGGTCGGCATATTTGGGGTTGTCGTAGAGGTTGCCTATCATTACCTGCAAGTTGCCTTTAAACAGCCCCGTGCCGAGCGAAACACAAGCCAGACCGGCATACATGGTGACAAGTCCCATGGTGTCGGCCCCTGTGGGTATCGCCAGCCCCAAGTATCCCAAGAACATTGTTAACATACCGATGGTAACACATTTGCCGTATCCAATTTTGTCGGCAAGCATACCACCGAAAAGCGGTGCAAAATAAACTACTGCAAGAAAAATGGCATAAACCTGTCCTGCTTGTGCCTCGCTCCATCCGAATTTTGCTTGCATAAACAGGGCAAAAATCGCAAGCATCGTGTAGTAGCCAAATCGTTCGCCAGTGTTGGCAAGCGCTAGGGCAAAGAGGCCTTTTGGTTGATTTTTGAACATGGTTGATTGTTTTTAATCTGTTATTAATATGTATTGATGTTTCTGTTTTTTAACCGTAAAGCACATTTTGGGTAGGTTATGGCAAAAAGACCAGGTGCAAAATTACAGAATATTTGGCCAACAACAAAAAGACCGGGAGACAAATGTGATGTCTCCCAGTCTTGATGAGATGTTATTTGAGATGCGTGGCACCAGGCCCCGCATCATGAGTGATTACACTTCAGATGCCTGTTCTTCGGCACTACCCTCGGCAGGCAAGGTTTCGTCGGCAGGCTTGTCGCTTGTTACGCGCTCAAGCCACTTGACCATGCCAACCATCACACCCATCGAAATGAGGCAGAAACCGGCAAACACTGCCCAGCACTGCCACTGATGCGGGAAGCTGTTAAGCATAGTAACACCAAGGGCGATGAACAGATTGCCAATAGCTGTAGCGCACAACCACAAGCCCTGGCAGACACCTTGCAGGTGTGATGGAGCCACCTTTGACACGAATGACAGACCCAGCGGCGAAATGAACAGCTCGGCCACGGTGAGGAAGAAGTAAGTCACAATGAGCACCCACGGACCGGCTTTCATTGATTCCTTCATGGCTTCGGGCAATCCCTTGAATTCGGCACCCGAAGGATAACCATTAGCGGCTGAGATAGCGATGAGGAACAGATAGGCACATGCCGCCACAAACATACCTAGTGCAATTTTGCGAGGAGTGGAGATTTCTTTGCCATTTTTAGCCAGTGAAGCAAATATCATCATAATGATGGGCGTGAGCACAATCACAAAGAACGGGTTAATGCATTGCCAGATTTCAGGAGCAATAGAACTTGTATTACAGAAGTCGCGGGCAAACACCGAAAGCGACTGGCCATTCTGGTGGAACGAGAACCAGAAGAACACAGCTACGCCAAGCACGGCAAACAGAGCGTACATGCGTTGCTTAATCTCTTTGGCATCGGTTTTCACTTGATTCTTGCTAACAGAGGCAGCCTCTTTAATTTTCTTGATGGGGTTAGGCAGCGCTTTGCGAGTAGCCACGAAGATCAAGAATGATATGATCATGGCCAGAGCCGACGCAATAAACGAGTAATGCACACCGGTGTTGAAACTCTCAAGATAGTTAGTGCAGAAGTTTGCCATGTCGCCTACCTGCCCACCATCTATGATAGAACCCTGAGCAAGAGTGGTGAGGTTCTGCATGTCGTCGCCTTTCAGTGAGCCACTCAAGAAATTATGACACAGACGAGGAAGGTCGGCATTATAGATGAATCCGTCCAACTTCAGCATTGCGCTACGCAGCAATGGAGCAACGAAGGGAGCAATCACACCGCCAATGTTGATGAACACATAGAAAATTTGGAAACCCGAGTCGCGACGAGCTTTTGCCTGAGCCAGCGCCTCAGGACCTTTCTTGGCAGCTTCGGCCTCAAAGTTGTCGTACATCTGACCCACAATAGCCTGCAGGTTACCCTTGAACAAACCGTTACCCACGGCAATCATGAAGAGGGCAAAACAGGTTAACACAAGTATCCAAGTAGGAACTGCACCGGGGTTGCCACCAAACACAGGTACCGACAGAATTATATAACCAGCCGCCATGACGAGGAGGCCGGCCATAATTGTGCCTTTATAGTTTTGCAACTTGTCGGCAACGATACCGCCAGGGAGGCTAAGAACGTAAATCGAGAAATAGAATATGGCATAAATCCAGCCTGCAAGGTCATCGCTGATGCCAAACTTTGAGCACAAGAATAGCAGCAACACTGCATTCATGATGTAGTAGCCAAATCGTTCGCCCATGTTTGACAGGGCAGCTGAGATAAGGCCCTTGGGGTGTTTTCTCCTTGCCTCAATTATGTAGTAAACGAGGAAAGGCAAAACCACAATTAATATCGCAAGCAGCATAGCCACCATGCGATTGTTGTTCCATAGATCTTGTAACATAATTAGTTAATTTATTAATAATTAAAAAATATAATGCTTTGGTTAATTTATCGACCACTATTGATTGTTTTGCTTTTCTTTTAGCGAAAAGGCGAGGGCGTAGGCACGGATTTGCTTGAGCATGGCGAGCAGACCGTTGCTGCGGGTGGGCGACAGATGGTCGTGCAGACCGATGGCGTCGATAAAGTAGAGGTCGGCATCAAGTATCTCTTGCGGGGTGCGGTCGCTGAGCACACGCACCAGCATAGAGATGATGCCCTTGACGATGATGGCGTCGCTGTCGGCCTGGAAGTGCACCTTGCCGTCGACATAATCGGCCTGGAGCCACACGCGGCTCTGGCAGCCGTCAATGAGGTTGTCGGGGGTTTTGTATTGCTCGTCGAGGGGCGGCACGGCGTTGCCCATGTCGATGATGAGCGCATAGCGGTCGAGCCAGTCGGTAAAACCGTCAAACTCTTCGATGATTTCGTCTTGAATATCGTTAATAGTATTCATTGATTAGTTCTGGGTTATCACAAGGCGTTGTGTGCTGAAAATCAGCCTGTAACAGCCTCGTTTTATGTTATAACCTACAAAAATACTCATTTTTTTGCATTTTCACAACACTTGCGGGCCTAACCCCACAAAAAAACCGCTCACAGCCCTTGCTGCAAGCGGTTATTTTCTATATACTTTTACCTTTTAGGGTAGCAGGTTATCAATAGAACTTAGCAGAGTTGTTCTTCACCTTGGCCGAACCCATAATGGCCTGCGACATGCGGCGCGAACCATACTGCTGATCGTAGATGCCATACTGCATCATGAAACGAGAGTTGAGTTCTTCCTTCTTCATCTGGATGTTGCTGGGAGTGGTCTTGAGCACGCGATAAGCGTACACGCCATTGTTGCCCTTCCAGAAGTTCACGGTGCCAACCTTGCTGCCAGCCACGCGGCCAATGAGGCCACCGTCGCCTTCCATGCCGTTGGGCATCATGGGAGCGGTGTTCACGGTACCCATCTGGTCGTTACCGAAGGTCACCTCGGCAGTCTCCACTGTGGTACCCATAGCCTTGGCATAGCCAGCCACATCCTTAGCCTTGCCCTTGTACTGTTTTTCGAGCGCGTCGGCTTTCTTGATAGCGGTAGCACGAGCGGTGCAGAAGTCCTTGATTTCCTTCTCGCTCAGAGGCATGTATTCGTCGTCATAAGCCTTGTTCAGTGCCACAGCCAGCAGCACATCGTTGTTCTCGCGGAAGATGGGCGAAACAGCGCCTTCCTCGGCTTCCTTGTCAGAGAGCGCCCACTTGATGGCCTTGCGCGAATTCTCGATGCCTTGACCAGTCATGGGATCCTGAAGTTGAGGAGTAGCGGCGGTCACCATAGCGTCCTTCACCTGATAACCGGCCTTGAGAGCGTTCTTCTTGAAGTTGGCGGCAGTCTTGTTCTTGTTCAAGAAGGCCTGGAACTTGTCGAGAGCGCCATCGCGGGTTGCCTTGCTGGCCACAATCTCGTAGCTTGCAGTGCCCATGGTGGTGAACATTTGCGAAGAAGTCTTGGTGATGTTTACAAACAGAGCCTGCTTGGCATCGCCATTGAACTTGAAGTAGCCATTGCCAGCATTGGCAGTGAACTTGTTCTTGATTGAGTCGGGCAGGCCAGCGCTTTGCAGCTGCAGAGTCTGTGCTTCGGGAGCCACCTGCACGCCTTTCACCTTGCTCACATCCTTGCCAGCCTTGAGCATAGCAAGCACAGAGTCTTGGAGTTGCTTGTTGCCTTCAACAGCCACAGCCATGTAGGTCACCGAGTCGGTGAGCACCTGACGGTCCTTTATTTTAAATAAGGTGTAGTTGTTGTCGGTAGTGGTCATGTGAGTAGAACCCACGGCACCGCTGGTGATGTAAGCTGCCAGTGTGCTGTCGTTAGACTGCTGACCCATCTTCTTGGCATCAGAAACGGGAACAACTGCAGTCTGCACATTGCCGAACTCGCTCACATTGCGCAGTGAGTCGAGACCCTTCTCACCCTGGAGCAGCGCATAGGCGCGTGAAACCACGGCTTTGCCCTTTTGCAAATCGGCATTGCTGGGATCGAGGTTCACAGCGATGTAGCTGATTGAACGCATGGGATTGTCGAGCTTCCAGTACAATTCTTTGAACTTGTCATAGACAGCCTTGATCTCGGCCTCGGTGGGTTTGTATTTAGCATCGTCGAGCGAAGCGATTTCCTTCTTGGCATACTCCACTGTGAGCACATCCTTGGCCTCTTCTTGCATGGCAAGACGGTCGATGTCGTTAGGCTGGATAGAGTTTTGCATCAAGAAGGCCAGTTTCTGGGCGCAACGGTTGTCGTAGATTTGCTTCTTGAGGTTGTTCCAGGGCCTGACGATCTGAACATAGAAGTCAGGCTGGCTCTGGATGAGCTTGTCGAGCTGCGAGGGCGACTGAATGTTCTGCCTGCCCTGCATCTGCTGTGCCACCTGCTGGGTGATTTGAATAGCATCCTGATTCTGGTCGAGCAGACGCATCATTTCCTCGTTGCTCACAGTGATGCCGGCTTTCTCGTATTCCTTCTCAAGGATTTTCTCGAACACCATCTGTTGCAAGAGTTGCTGCTGCTGAATAGCAGGATCCTGCTTGTCGGGGTTGTTTTGATTAGCTTGGTTAAGTTCGGTGAGACGGTTCTGGAATTCATGAATCTCGATTTTCTCGTCTCCCACTTTTGCTGCGGTAGTGTCATTAAAGAATGAACTTGATGCGCGCACGGCCTCTTCAAGAATGAAGGCGAGCAAGCCCGCACCAATCACAATGGTCAAAATCACAGCTCTTTTTCTAATTTTTTCTAGTGCTGCCATTAGTTATAATTAATTTGTTTTTTGTTATTTCAATTAATTTCGCCATAGCCGAACCGTGGTCATGATGGCCGATTCGGCTCAAATAAGCACGCAAAGATAGTAATTTTCAATTGAATGACAAAATCCACCGCCATTTTTTCTTGGCAGTGGATTTTATAAAGTTATATATTTATCTGTTTTTCAGATGATTACAGCAAAAAGTGAGTAACCTCACCAAAAGTGACAGTTATTTCACATTAGAACACCAGTTGCAGGCCACCCATGAAGCCCAGTTTCTGTGCTCCCATGCCCATGGTCACATCCCACTGCTTGTTGAGCAAGTTAGAGGCCTGAACCCAGAGTGTGAGGGTCTTGTCGAAGCGGTAGCTGGCGCCTGCACGCAGGTTGAGCACATCGGCCAGGTCGAAGGTTCCCGACGATGCAAACTGATAGCGATTATCAATTTGACTACCATCGTCATGCCATTCAGCAAAAGAATATTCCATATAGTAGTCGTTGATGTTGTAGCGGCCTCCACGGTAATCAAAGCCCACATTCACGGTGAGGGCGCGTAGCGGATTCACCTTGAGGTCGACATTCACCACCGTCTTGGCTCGGTCAAGACCCAGGGTGTAGCCCTTGATGTACTTGCCGTCGAGGTCCTTGCTCTGCGGGGCAAAGACAGCCTTGACATCGAGCTCGGCCAGCGAGCGGTACTTGTAGTTGAGTTCGGCGCCGAATTTCATGCCTCGCGTATTATGGCCCTTGTAATATACCGGAGCAAAAAACTGATTTTCACTCAGCGTGATGTGGGGATTGTGATAATAGATTGAATTGCGATACATCAGGTTGTCGGAGTAGGAACCAAGCAAATAGTTGGGCAAGGCCACAAGCTGGTCGTTCTTGAAGATGCCGTAGCCACCATAGAGCTTGAGACTGAAACCACGGAAGGGGCCAATCTTGAAACCAGCCTCGGCATCGATGGGCACAAAGGTGTTGCCATAACCACCCAGCGGATCGCTGTAGCGATTCACGGCAGCCATACTCGAGAGCGTGTTGAGGCGCTTGCCGCCCTGCGCCACGGCATAGAGTGCGGCACCATCCACAAACTTATAGTCGATTTTCACATTCGGCGCCACACGAATGGCGGCACCATCGTTGAACGAGAAGTTCAGGTTCACACCCAACGATGCGCTGGCACGCTCGCCCACATAGCTGTAGTAAGGGTGCAGGGTGATCATCGTCATGTCGTCGGCCACGCGGTCGTTCCACTCCGATTTATACTTGCGGTTGAGGTAGTCGACCGCTACATCGGCACCAAGGCCTGCCACGCCGCTCAACTGGTAGGCTGCGCCCACGTTGGCCGTGATATGATTCTCTTTGGCACCGTCGTAGCCTGTTGTGAAACTCTTGCTATAGCCGGCATGGTTGAAACGCATGCCCACATAGTAGTCGAAGTCGCGGTCGGCAATGTTGATGCGGCTCTGCCACTTGCCACGCAGGGCGATGTCGAGGAACGACTGCTTTTCATCGTCCCAGTTATAGCTATTATCTATAACAGGAACTGGAATGGAAATGTCGAAATTCCACCCACGGTTCAAGCCACCATAGTAGTTGAACTTGTCGAAGTGCACGGTGGCACCGGCATCGAGCAAGCCCTTGCTGAACTGATGGGAGAAGTCAAGGCCCACCACATTGTCGTTATACTTCTGTTTCAGCTTCTCGCCATCGGGGATGAAGGTGGTCGTGTTCTTGCCGCTCCAGGTGCTGGTGTGCTGCAGCCACACACCCAGCTGGGTTTCGGGCTTGTCGATCAGTCGATAGCCTGCGCTACCTGCTATGTTGAGCTGCGTGCCCACCCCAAAGTCGAAGTAGCCGCGCTTGTCGCTGAAGATGTGCGATGTGCGATAGCCATAGGGCAACATGGTGGGAATGCTGGTAGCCACTGCTGTGGGCTGCGCCCAGTCGCTGTACTTGAGCGTGGTGGGCGTCTCGTTCTTGGCGGGTTGAATCACCACGGGCAAGGCATTCTTCTTGGTAGCCTTCTTCTCCACCGGCACAAAGTCTTTCTCGAGCGTGATTTCCTTGTTCAGTTCCTGGGCATATCCACCCAGACCCATGATTGAAAGTGTGCAGATGCAAACAAATATCTTTTTCATAGTTGTGGTATCTATTATGTCGTTTCCTGATTATTTCTTGTTGCTCTTTTTCGAACTGCCCGACTTGTTGTCGGCACTCGAGTTGTTGTTCTTGTTGTTGCGTGCCTTGCCGGTTTGCTCGGCAGGCTGGTTCTTGGCGCCCCACTTGCTCAGGCGGCTGTTGATGTCGTCCTTGATGTCTTGCTCGTTGCCAGGATAGTTGGCCTTGAGGCCCTCGAGATACTCGCGCGCTTCGGCATTCTTTCCTTGCTTGTGATAGACATCGGCAAGCAGAATGTAGCACTTGCCAATCCAGTAGGTCTGCTGCGATTTAGCCTTGAAGAAGTTGTTGATGGTCTTCTCGGCTGCCCCGAAACTGCCAGCCTCGTATTGCAGTTTGGCGAGTTCGTAGGTGGCCTGAGCGCCCGTCTTGGTGTTGGCATCCTTGGCAAGCGCCTTGAGGTCGGCCTCGGCGGCACTGCCCTTGCCCTGGCGTGCAGCGGCAATGGCGCGAGCCAGTTTCACCTCGCCTTCCTCGGAAGCGCTGAGGGTGTGGTTCTTGAGCAGCGCGTCGGCAGTGGCTGTCACATCTTTCCATTTCTCGAGTTTCATTGACGAACGCAAGATGCCCAGCTGTGCCAGCACCTTGTTGTCGTCGCTCGACGATTTATCCACAATCTGCTTATAGACCTCGATGGCCTCCTGCGTCTTGCCCTGGCGGTTGAGAATGTCGCTCTTCATAGCGAGGGCGTCCTCGGCAAACGAGGCATCGGGTGCTATAGCCAGCGCTGCATCCAGGTCGACGATGGCATTATTGAGGTCACCCTTCTCATAAGCATAGCGGCCCACGTAATAGAGTGCCTGGGCACGATAGGCTCCACTGGGATACTTCGCCAGGTAATCTTCCATCTTGGTGATGCTGGGCTTACCAGCCACAGCGGCCTTCTCGGCAGACTCGAAGGTGAGGCGGTCCACATCGCTCACATTGAGCTGGGGTGCATTGGGCACGGTCTTCAGGAACTTGGCGAAGTCGTTGAGTTCGCCACGGTCGGCATAGATGCTCTTGAGGTCCTCGGCAGCCACCTTGGCTTCGTCGCTGGTGGGCGCCTGCTTGATGACCTTCTTGTAGGCTTCAATGGCTGCATCCTGGTTGTTGAGGCTATTTTGCACGAGCGCCAGCTGGAGCAGACCCTTGCGGGCCTCTTCTTTGCCAGAATAGGTGGTGATGAGCTTGTTGAACACATTCACAGCCTCCTTGTTCTTGCCGGCATGCTCTAACGCCACGCCTTTCTCGTAGAGTGCCGAGGGCACGAGCGACGAGTTAGGATAGGCCTTGAGCATCTCGTCCATACGGTTGGCCTTGGTCAGGTAGTCGCCTGCCAGGCCAGCCATCATCGCCTTTTGATACATGGCATAGTCGGCACTGCCCTTGTTCTTGCTGATGGCGAGCGAGTAGCTTTCCTCGGCCTTGGCAATCTGGTTGGCATAATAATAGGTGTCGCCAATGCGGTTGTAGGCATCGCTGAGCAGTGCTTCGTCGTTGAGTTTGCCATCGACAGCCTTCTGGAAGGCGGCACGGGCATCGCTGTACTGCTTTTGCTGGAACAAGGTGTAGCCCAGGTTATAGTTGGCGATAGCGTAGTTGGGGTCGCTCTTCGAGGCGGCAGCCACATAGCTCTTTTGCTGAGCGGCGGCCTGTTTGTATTTGCCTTGGCGGTAAAGCGCCTCGGCAAGCCACAGGCGACTCTCGTTCAGGATTTTCTTGTCGTAGTTGCCCACATCGATGGCCTGCTGCAGATAGTTGGCAGCCGTTGCATTGTCGCCATCGGCCAGCGCCTTGCTACCCATATTATAGAGCACACACTGCTTGGCACGCAGCACATTTTTCGAAGGTTTCTTGATGTGCGAGATGCTGTTGAGCGCCTTGGCATAGTCGCCGGTGTTCATGTAGGCATCGACGAGATAAGTCTCGACTTGCGGAGTATTCTTGGAATTGGGATACTTGTTGAGGAATTCTTCAAACAGGTCGATCGACTTGCCAAAGGGGTCGGCACTGCCCTCGCTCTTGGCCACAGCATAGTTGTAGAAAGCGGTCTCTTTCGCAGCAGGGTCGTGATCCATCGAGGCAGCCTGCTCAAAGGCCCTGAGCGCCATGGCGTTGTCGCCCAACTTGCGTTTGGCCTGACCCAGATAGAGATAAGCGCTCTGGCCCATAGCATCCTCGTCACTGGTGACCTTGGCCATATTGGCGGCAGCGCTCTCATAGTCGCCGGCACGGAAGTCCATCGTACCCAGCGCATAAGCGGCCGAGCGCACGATGGGGTCTTGCGTGGTCTGCACATAGGTGTTCAGATACTGACGCGCCTTTTGTTCGTTGCCCGTGTGGTAGTAGCTCTCACCCACCAAGCGGTTGATTTCGGGAATGAAGTAGTCGTTAGCATCATCTTCGAGCAATGAATGACCCAGCTCAAGCACTTTGTTATACTCACGCTTGCCGTAGAGAATCTGGCACTCGTAGTATTGTGCCTGATAGCCCAGGTCGCCGGTGCGGTCGATTTGCGTGAACTTGTTCAAAGCCGCATCGTAGCGCTTGTTGGCATAGTCGATATAGGCATTGTAGAACAAGGTGGCATTGCCGTAGCGGCGTGTTTCGGCCAGGGTGGCATAGAGCTTGGCAGCATCGTCGTAGTAACCCAGCTGCAGGTTGCTATAGGCCATGCGGTAGAGCACATCCTCGTTCTTGTCATCGTCGAGCGAACGGTCGCGCATGTGGCTATAGGCCACCAGCGCATCGCCAAACTCGCCGTGGTAGAAGTGGTAGTTGCCAATGCGCATGTGCATGTCCTCGTTGAGCAACGACGACGGGTATTTTTCCATGAACTGGTGCAAGGCATCGAGACTGCCCTTCTCGTCACGCTCAAAGCGACTCAGTGCCAGGTAGTAGTCGGCCAGTTCCTGCTGCTCGTCGCTCGCCTGGAGTGCGTGCACATGGGTGAGCTGGTCGATGGCTCCCACATAGTTCTTACTTTCATACATCAGCTTGCCGCGCTCCAAGTAGCCTTGTGCGCCGGTGGTGGCAACCATGGGCTGAGCCCCCGTCATGGCTGGTATCGCCATGACTGCCACAATGATTATGCTCTTTATTTTCATGATGTGATTATTAATATCAGCTTTCAAAACACCCTATGGTGCAATCTTAAATTGCAAATTTACAAAATAAAACTATATATTCATCATTATTTATTGAAAGTTTAACCCAAAACGAGCATAAGAACGAGAAGTTTTGTTTTTTTAATCCTTTTTTTGCTACAATAAAAAAAGGACCTATGCTCACGCACAAGTCCTCGCAATATATGAAAAAAAACTATTACATCTCTTCTTGATGTCTATTTTTATTTTTTCTTGGGGGCGACCTTGGTGTAACGCTTGTTGAGGCCAGCCACCACCTCGTCGGTCACATCGAAACGATCGTCGACATAGAAGGCAGCAGTGTTGAGGTCGGCCGCTTTGCTCAGGACAGCATCAAAGTGCTTTTCCTTAGCATATATCTTGATGTAGTTGAAAATAGAGTCGGTGAGTTGCTTGCGGTTCTTCATGGCTTGGTTGCCCATGTCCTGCTGCATTTTGCCAAGTTTCTCCTGTGCATCGGCCATGAGTTTCTCGTAACGGGCCTGGTCTTGCTGCGCCTTGGCGGGATTGGCAGCATAAACATTGTTGCGCTGGTTGGCCATGAATTCGTTTTGCATGTTCTGGGCCTGCTGAGCATAGCGTTTCTCGGCAGCGTCGTAGTTGTTCTGCATCGTAGTGGCAGCCTCGTCGAAGTCCTTGGCCAGGTTATACTTTGTGAGCAGCGTGTCGATGTCGATATAGCGGATTGCCATTTGCTCGGTTGCCTGCTTGGGCAGAGCGGGTTTGGCGTTATCGTCTTTCTGGTTACAGCTAACAGCAGCGGCACCGAGTGCCATAATCATCACAAAAGTTTTAATTTTAGAACAGTTCATTTCGTTATAATTTCGTTATTATTATTTAAAATCCTTATCATGCCGGACACAGGTGATACCGCGCCTATTGAGCTCCTTGTTGCCGTCGATGTGGGTGTGAGGAAATTTTCCGCCTTTGACAAAAAACACCTTCACACCAAGCAGAATCACTGCAAGTAAAAGCATTACGACCGTTATCAATATAATTTTCACGAGGTCCGATTTCAAAATTTTGTGCAAATATATGAAAGGTTTATGAGATTTTACCGCTTATTTCAAAATATTTTTGTAACTTAGCAAACTCAAAACCGACTATTTAACAAAAATTTGTCAACCGAAACGATAACTAACATTTTTTGAGTTCTTAATAACAAGTATCATGACTGTAAAAGAATTAAAACCCAGCAATGTCTGGAAAATTTTTGATGAAATTACTCAAGTGCCCCGTCCGTCGGGCAATCTGGCCAAGATTCAGGAATGGCTGGTAAACTTTGCAAAAAAACACAACCTGGAGTACAAGGTTGACCATGTGGGCAATGTGGCTATGTTCCGCCCTGCTGCCCCTGGCTTTGAAAATGCCAAGAAGGTTGTTATCCAAGGTCACATGGACATGGTAGCCGAGAAAGAGGCCACCTCGAACCACAACTTCCTCACCGACCCCATCGAAACCATCGTTGATGGCGAGTGGGTACGCGCTAACGGCACTACGCTGGGCGCCGACGACGGTCTGGGTCTCGCCATTGCTCTGGCAGTGATTACCGACCCCGACATCAAGTGCGGTGCACTCGAAGCCCTCGCTACTGTTGACGAAGAGACTGGCTTGACCGGTGCCGAGAACATCACTCCCGAAATGCTTCGTGGCGACTACCTGCTGAACCTCGACAGCGAGGACGACGGTGTGATCACCATTGGCTGCGCTGGCGGTCTTGTTTCGATCTTCACCTTCGACTACGAGCCCAAGGCTGCTCCCAAGGACCTCGTTTACTTCAAGATTGGTCTGAACAAGTTCCACGGCGGCCACTCGGGCACCGACATTCCCATTGGCTATGCAAGTGCAACGAAACTGATGGCCCGTTTCCTGTATGCTCTGGGCCGCAAGGTCGACTATGAACTGGCTTGCATCGATGCCGGCAACCTGCACAACGCTATTGCCCGCGACGCCGTTGCCGTGATTGGCATCAAGCCCGAGGACAAGGAGACACTGGCTATCGAGTTCAATCAGTTCAAGGCCGATGTTGAGGAAGAATACAAGCATGTTGAGAAGACCGAGGAATTCAGCTGCGAAAGCGTTGACGCTCCCGAAACCGTTATCGACAAGTGCGTGGCACGCCGCATGATTGCTGCTGTGAACGCTACTCCTCACGGTGTGTATGCCATGAGCCACGAGATTGACGGCCTTGTAGAGACTTCGAGCAACACCGCCAGCATCAAGATGCGTGAGGGCAACAAGATTGTGGTCGAAGCCTTCCACCGTTCTTCGATCGAGAGCGCTAAATATGACCTGACCCGTCAAATCGAGGCAATCTACGAACTCGCAGGTGCCAAGATTACAGCCGAAGGCGGCTATCAAGGCTGGGCTCCCAATGCCGAGAGCAAGCTGCTCAAGTCGGCTGTGGCCATGTGGAAGAAACTCTATGGCGTAGAACCCGTTGTCGAAGCCATCCACGCTGGTCTGGAATGCGGTCTGTTCCTCAAGGCTTGCCCGCACATGGAGATGATCTCTTACGGCCCAACACTGCAGGATGTTCACTCGCCACAAGAGCGCGCACACATCCCACCGGTGCAAAAGGCTTGGGACTTCACCGTGGCACTGCTCAACAAGATTGCCGAGGATAAATAATCCCCTAAACCTGATTATTACTTTATTTTTCATAAAGAGGAGGGTGTGTCAAAAAGATATGACACACCCCCTCATTTCTTTATCCTGCCGTTGAGAGTGAGATACGGACTATTTGTCCAGGACTCGAACAGGGCGAACACTACAGCCCCCGAAGCGATAGAGGAAAGCCCATGACGCCCCTTCTTTCTTCTCAAAAAACAATACTCGGAGGTCTCAGAGGTCTCGGAGGTCTTGGAGAACTCGGAGCTCAACAAAGGGAAAATAAATTGGTTGCGGCTCGGAAATGCTCAAATAAATTTGGCATTGCGCTCGGTTTACACTAATTTTGCGTTCTTCGCCCGCGAAATTAGGCGGCACCTCGGCATAAAAAAATGAAAAACTTCGTCTTTCATTTTGTTCTGCGCTCGGTTTACACTAATTTTGCAACACATTTATAATATAGACGCGTATATATGACAGAAAACAAAGAATTAGTTAACGCCATTATTGAAGGCATTCAGGAAAAAAAAGGTTTTGACATCGTGCATGTGGACATGAACGGCATAGAGACAGCCGCCACAAGCGATTTTGTCATCTGCACTGGCAACAGCAACATGCAAGTAGATGCCATAGCCGACAGTGTGAGAGAATATGTCGAGAAAAAACTCGGCACGAGGCCGCTCAACTACGACGGTTATCAAAACTCGCAGTGGATTATCATAGATTATGGCACGGTTTATGCACATGTATTTAATCCAGAGTTTCGCGAACGCTACAAACTCGAGGAGTTGTGGGCCGATGCCACGGTTAACGCCATTCCCAACGAGTTTTGACCGCAAACTGACAAAACCAGTTAAATAACACGAATTTTTGAACAACAATGCCTGGATTATTCACCAATAGAAATAACAGCGGCGACAGCCGCAACAAATCGCCATTTCTGAAGTCGGGCCGCAGCATCTACTGGATGTATGCAGCCATCTTCGTTGCGCTATTTGCCATCTACTTCATGGGCGACAACACCCGCACGCAAGAAGTGTCGTGGACCGACTTCCAGACCTGGGTGGCCAAAGGCGGCATGGAGCGCATCGTGGTATCGACCGGCAGCAACGAGGCCGAGGGTTTCATGTCCGATTCCCTGGCGCGTGCCTTCTATGGCAAGAGTTATCAGCCCAAGAAGAGTTCTAAAGCCTCGATAACGACAACCATCCCGTCGAGCGACAAGTTCGACGACTATGTGAACGCTTGGCAGGCCGCCGGCGTGTTCAAGGGAAAAATCGAGTACCAAAAGGGCGGCGACTTCTCGTCGTTCCTGTGGTCGTTTGGCCCCATCATTCTGCTTGTGCTGTTCTGGATATGGATATTCCGCCGCACCACCTCAGGCATGGGTGGCGGCGGTGGCGGCGTGTTCAATGTGGGCCGCTCAAAAGCCAAGGAATATAACAAAGACAAGGACAAGAAGAAACATGTGACCTTTGCCGATGTTGCCGGCATGGAACGCGAAAAGAAAGAGGTGTCTGAAATCGTGGAGTTCCTCAAGAACCCCGACCGCTACACCGAGATAGGCGGCACCATTCCCAAAGGCGTGCTGCTGGTAGGCCCTCCGGGAACCGGCAAGACGCTGCTTGCCAAGGCAGTGGCAGGTGAGGCCGATGTGCCCTTCCTGTCGATGAGCGGCAGCGACTTTGTGGAAATGTTTGTGGGCGTGGGTGCTTCGCGTGTACGCGACACCTTCCGCCAAGCCAAGGAAAAGGCGCCGTGCATCATCTTCATCGACGAGATCGATGCCATTGGCCGTGCACGCAGCCGCAAGAACGACTACACGAGCAACGATGAGCGCGAGAACACGCTCAACCAGCTGCTCTCGGAGATGGACGGCTTTGGCAACAACAGCGGCGTGATTGTGCTCGCCGCCACCAACCGCGCCGATGTGCTCGACAAGGCACTGCTGCGAGGAGGCCGTTTTGACCGACAGATTTACATCTCTACCCCCACCCGCGAAGACCGTGCAGCCATCTTCAAGGTGCACCTGAAAAAGACCAAAATTGATGGCAGCGTGGACCTTGACGAACTGGCAGGCATGACAGCGGGCATGTCGGGTGCCGATATCTCTAACATCTGTAACGAGGCTGCCCTGCTCGCCGCAAGGCGTGGCAAGAAAGCCGCCCAGCGCGAAGACTTTGTGGAAGCCATCGACCGTGTGACCCGCCAGCTCGACAAGCCCGAGCGCATGGCCAAGACGGTGACCTTTGAGGATGTGGCCGGCATGGCGAAACCCAAGAGCGCCGTGCGTGAAGTGATCGACTTCCTGAAGAATCCCGAAAAATACACCCGACTGGGTGGCAAGATACCCCGCGGCGTGCTGCTGGTAGGTCCCTCAGGTTCGGGCAAGACGCTGCTCGCCAAGGCAGTGGCAGGCGAGGCGCATGTGTCGTTCTTCGCCACCTCGGCCGCCGAGTTCCAAGGCGAATTTGTGGGTTCGGGTGTGAGCCGCGTGCGTGAACTGTTCCGCAATGCCAAGGAGAAAGCGCCGTGCATCATCTTTATTGACGAACTCGATGCCATTGGCGACCGCAAGAACAAGGGCAACTCGGAGCGCGAAATCACGCTCAACCAGTTGCTCGTGGAGATTGACGGTTATGGCACCAACGACGGCGTGATTGTGATGGGCGCCACCAACCGCCTCGACGCCGTGGACAAGGCGCTGCTGCGTCCTGGCCGTTTCGACCGCAAGTGCTATGTGGGCTTCCCCGGACTGGAAGACCGCGTTGAGATATTCAAACTCTACACCGGCCGCATCAAGGCTGGCGAAGATGTGAACATACGCGAACTCGCCGAGCAGGCTTCGGGCTTTAGCGGTGCCGAGATTTCAAAGACCTGCAACGAGGCTGCACTCAGGGCCTCGGGCGAAGGACTCGACGCTGTGCCTCAGCAATATCTGCTTGATGCCATCGTCGCTACCCGCAAGGGCATCGAGAACAAGAAGACCGTGGTGGGCACAGTGATGTTCGACGATGTGGCTGGCATGGAAGAAGCCAAACAGGAGGTGACCGAGATTGTGGACTTCCTGAAGAGTCCTGAAAAATATAACAAACTGGGCGGCAAGGTGCCGCGCGGTGCGCTGCTCGTGGGTCCTCCGGGAACCGGCAAGACCATGCTGGCGCGTGCTGTAGCAGGCGAGGCCAATGTGCCGTTCATTGCCCGCTCGGGTAGCGACTTTGTCGAAGTGTTTGTGGGCGAGGGTGCCTCTCGTGTGCGCGAACTCTTCAGCGAAGCCAAGGAGAAAGCCCCCTGCGTGGTGTTTATCGACGAGATCGACGCCATAGGCGGTGCCCGCAGCAATGTGGGCTTCAGCAGCGAACACGACCAGACGCTGAACCAGCTGCTCACCGAGATGGACGGCTTTGACGGCGAGACCGGCGTGATTGTGCTGGCCGCCACCAACCGTGAGGATATGCTCGACCCGGCACTGCTGCGCCCCGGCCGTTTCGACCGCAAGGTGCATGTGTCGCTGCCGGCACTCACCGACCGCGAGGCCATCTTCAAGGTACACCTGCGCAAAATCAAGATTGACCCCGAGGTCGATATCAAGAAACTGGCTCAACAGACACCTGGCTTCAGCGGTGCCGAAATCGCCAATGTGTGCAACGAGGCAGCCATCTTTGCTGCCCGCCACAACAGCGAGACGGTGACGATGAAGGATTTTAGCGAAGCCATCGACAAGGTGACGATGGGCCTCGAGAACAAGTCGATGCTGCTCACCGAGCAAGACAAATATGAGACCGCCGTGCACGAGGCAGGTCACTGCACCGCCAGCTGGCACCTGGAGAACGAAGACCCGCTGGTGAAAATCTCGATTGTGCCACGCGGACAGGCACTGGGCGTGAACATGCACGCTACCGAGGAGCGTGTGGGCATGTCGAAACAGGCCTTCCTCGACAAGATCTGCACCTACATGGGCGGCCGCGCCGCCGAGGAACTGTTCCTGGGCAAGATAGGTACAGGCGCCCTGAACGATATGCAGCAGGCTACACGCATTGCCCGCAACATGGTGGTGTACTACGGCATGAGCGAAAAATTGCCCAACATCTCCTACTACGACCCGCAGCGCCAGATGGGCGACAAGCCCTACAGCGACGAGCGCGCCCGCATCATCGACGAGGAAATCACACGCATCGTGAACGAGCAGTATCAGCGTGCCAAGGATCTGCTCACCCAGTATAGCGACGGCCTGCACAAAATTGTGGACCTGCTCATGGAGAAGGAGGTGATTCTGGCTGCCGATGTGGAACAGATCTTTGGCAAACGGCCCTGGATTTCGCGCACCGAGCAACTCATGAAAGAGGCCGAGAAGCGCAAAGCCGCACAGGCTGCCACCGAACGAGAAGCCGAGCCAACCGAGGCTACCGAACGCCCAGCCGAGCCCGCCTCGGAGGACTCAGAGAACTCGGAGAACTCGGAGCCGACCGAAGATTAATCAAATAATTGAAAATAAACTCTCATTAAGAGAGGGTGTGTCATAATTCAGTTATGGCTCACCCTCTTTTTCATCCCTAATCGCTCATGAGATACGATTGGGGTTTATTGTGCAAAATAAATTATTGTTGTCCGATAAAAGATTTTAGGCACACTGCAATCCACTATGCCTGAGTTGTTTAAATGTTTTTTAAAGTATTGAGCTTACTATGAAGCCCGTCAGGGCTGGGTAGATAATAGGCAGGTGGTGGAGCGAAGCGCAACCCCTGTTTTAAGGTGATATTCAATATAATTAGCCCCATCAGGGGCGACAGATAAAAAACTTGATTCACATTCTGCCGTCCCTACGGGACTAATGTTGTATATGCCTAACTGACAGGGGTTCTCGCCTGCGGCTTTACCCCTGCCTAGGTTCTTGACAGTCCTAACGGACTTTTAATCGGACACTAATACTAACGGACTTTTAATCGGACACTAATAAAAATAAATTCTGTTCTAACAAAAACCCTAATGACCGAATTGGGATTAACGGTTCTTGGCGATATAGTCCTCGATATCGGCGGGATGGTAAGGAATGCGGTCGGTGCCCAGGAATCGGCAGCCATCGGCCGTGATGAGGATGTCGTCCTCGATGCGGATGCCGCCAAAGTCCTTGTAGGTTTCGAGCATATCGAAGTTTAAGAACTCGGCGCAGTGGCCGCTGGCACGCCAGTCGTCGATGAGTGCGGGAATGAAGTAGATGCCCGGTTCGTCGGTCACCACGAAGCCCTCTTGCAGGCGACGGCCCATGCGCAGGGCATTGGTGCCGAACTGCTCCAGGTTGGGACGGGTCTCCTCGTCAAACCCTACATAAATCTGGCCTAGACCTTCCATGTCGTGCACATCCATGCCCATCATGTGACCTAGTCCGTGAGGCAGGAACATGGCGTGAGCACCGGCTGCCACAGCCTCGTCGACATCGCCCTTCATGAGACCCAGTTCCTTGAGACGCTCAGTCATGAGACGGCACACGCTCATGTGCACATCGAAGTATTTCACACCAGGCTTCGAGATTTCGAGAGCATGGTCGTGACAAGCCTCCACGATGCTGTAGATGTCGAGTTGACGCTGGGTAAACTTGCCGTTGATGGGGAAGGTGCGGGTGTTGTCGCTGCAGTAGTTGCTCATGGTCTCGGCGCCGCAGTCGCACAGCACCAGGCGGCCATCCTCAAGCACAGCGGGCGAGGGGTTGCCGTGCATGATCTCGCCATGCTGCGAGAAGATGATGGGGAAACTCACCATGGAACCATAAGAACGGGCGATGCCCTCGATCTGGCCAGCCACATATTGCTCGGTCACGCCGGGCTTGGCAAGGCGCATGGCGGTAGTGTGCATCTGGTAGCCAATGGCGGCTGCACGCTCCATCTCGACAATCTCTTCGGCGGTCTTCACCGAACGCATCTGCACCACAGCACCAATCAGTTCGAGCGATGCGAGCGTCTTTTGCTGCGAGGGATGGATGCCCAGCAGGTCCATGATTTGAATCTTGGTGTCGAAGCGGTAGGGCGGCAAGATGTGGATGCGGCGGAGCTTGCGCTTGGCGTCATCGCACAGTTCCTTGAGTTTTGCCATGGGAGCGGTGTTGGCCACGCCTACACTGGCTGCCATATTGGCCACACTGTCGACCGAGCCATACCACACGATGTCCTCAATGTCGATATCATCACCAATGAGATATTCCTTGTCTTTATCAATGTCGATGACACCCACCAGACCGTCGCGGTTCAGGCCGAAGTAGTAAAGGAACGAAGAGTCCTGACGGAAAGGTGCATAGCCATTATTGGGATAATTACACGGCGATTCGTTGTTGCCAAAGAGCAGAATCACGCCACTTTTCACCAGCCGTTTGAGTTCGGCACGGCGATTCACATAGGTTTCTTTGCTAAACATAGTTTTTCAGTATTTTCTTTAGTTTGCACAAAAATAACCATTTTTTTGGTAATAGCATAACACTTGTGGCACAAAATCTTTGCATCAAGAAAGCATTTTCAACCTATGTCAAACCCCTTCACAACAGCCCTGCTGCAATGGTACGAAAACCACGGCCGCGACCTGCCGTGGCGGCACACCACCGACCCCTACCCCATTTGGCTGAGCGAGGTCATCCTGCAGCAGACGCGCATTGCCCAGGGCACCGCCTACTGGGAGCGGTTCATGAAGCAGTTTCCCACTGTCGAAAGTCTTGCTGCCGCCAGCGAAGACGAGGTGCTGCGCCTGTGGCAAGGGCTGGGCTACTACAGCCGTGCGCGCAACTTGCACGCCGCCGCCAAGCAGATTGTGGCGATGGGCAGTTTTCCCAAAAATCATGAGGAGATTCGCCGTCTGAAGGGTGTGGGCGACTACACGGCGGCCGCCATTGCATCGTTTGCCTTCGGGCTGCCCCATGCTGCCATCGATGGCAATGCCTATCGCGTACTGGCGCGCTACTTCGGGATTGAGACGCCTATCAACACCACGATAGCCAAGAAGGAGTTTGCCGCACTGGCGCAGCAACTGCTGCCCAACGACCGCGCTGCCGACTTCAACCAGGCGATGATGGACTTTGGTGCTACCCTGTGCACGCCCACCTCGCCCCAGTGCTCCGAGTGCCCGCTTGCCGAGGGTTGCGACGCCCTGCACACCCACCGCACTCAAGTGCTGCCCATCAAGCAAAAGACCGTGAAAATGGCAACACGCCACTTCACTTTTATATATATACGCTGCCAGGGCGAGACCGCCATCATGCGTCGACCAGCCGGTGACATTTGGCAAGGGCTGTGGCAGCCGCTGCTCATCGAGAGCACCAGCGACGACAAACCTATGCGAATTGAAGACCTGCCCCTTGACCTGAACGATGCCAACAAAGCCAAACTTACACTCGTTGCCACGGGCGTGAAGCATGTGCTCACGCACCGCATTATCATGGCCGACTTCTACCTACTTGAGGCGCCCGCCAAGCCCTCGCTGCCCGATGGGTACTTGTGGATTCCCGAAGACCAGATTGACCGCTATGCCCTGCCCCGCCTGGTGGAGCGGCTGGTGGAGGCGGTGAAATAGGTTTCAGGTTTCAGTTATCAGTTATCAGGTTTCAGGTTTCAGACTTGAGGTTTGAGGCTTGAGGGAATAAAAAAGTGGTCATTTTTTGCAAATGACCACTGAGTTGTATTTTGTCATGAGCTACTTGCTCAATTCTTTCACAAAGAGTTTGTCGATTTGTTCTTGAATATTTGGCGCCAAGGGTGGAATGTCGTTGTTTTTTTCAAACAGACGCAGTTCCTGGATGTTCATGTCCACCTTGTTGTCCTTGCGCAGCTGCTTGTACTCCTTCTTGTCGACATAAGAATAGGAGGTGGCATAGGACTGTGCCATAAGCAGGAAGACATTTCCTGAGTGCTTGAAGCGGCCCACCTTGGTGAACTGCGACATCACGAAATCGTCGGGGGTGGAGTTGCCCAGCGAGTCGGTGCGATACACCTGGTATAAGGTCCTACTCACACGCTGTTGTTCAAGGGTGTCGGGTTCGAAAGTCTTGCCTTTTTTCTCGGCCTTGGCCTTATTCATGGCATTCTCGTGGTGGTAGTAGTATTTATCCATGTCGAACGATACCGTGCGCAATTTCGCCTCGCGGTCCCAGTAGATGTACCCAAGTTGGCAGATGCTGTCGGCAATAATGAGTCGGCCGGTGCCATCGTCGGTGAGCGTGAGCCGTCCCTCGTCACGCGCCTTGAGCAGCCTCTCGTAATACGGTTTCTCGGGCAACTGGCAGAACTCGTCGTAGGGGCCGCAAAAGCGGTCGATGAGGAAACGCAGGAAGCCACTTGAGCCTTTCGACAGGTGACGCTTCTTGGCTTTCACCTCTTTTTTGTCGAGGTCGTAGGTGTTGTCAATCACGCCGCCGCGATAGTAAATCGGGCCTTCCTCGTCGATGTAAATGTCGCGGAAATAAGTCTGGGCATAGAGATATGGCTTGGGTTTGACCACGACTTCGGGCAAATCGTAATTGACCTCCTCGAGCGTGATTTTGCCATTTTTGATGTCGGCCACGGCGATGGTCAAGGGTTTGTAGGCCACCTGCGCCAGATGGATGACGGTGTTTTTACCCAAATCTTCAATCCATCCGTCAAGATCGGAGCTGGTTATGTACTTGCCTTCGGAGGTGGTGACCGTTACAAAGGGAACAGGCGTCCCGTCGCCGTCGATGACTTGAATGCGCTGGGCATGCAGCGACACTATCGACAAAAGCATAATAAAACTTGCTACTATTAGTCTCTTTGCCATTGGAAATGTTTATTTATTTAGTATTATAGTGCAAAAGTAAGCATTTATTTAAACTGCGGCAAATATTGTGGGTTTAGCGTCTGCTATAATTAAAAAATTTACTATTTTTGTAATATGAAACGCAACATCATCATCTCAATCATCATCAGTCTCGCCATTGGTCTGGCGGTAGGTATTTACGATGTGTTCAACCCCATCATTCTTGACGAATGTGGTGATTGGGCCAATCCCAATTTATACAACTCATCTTCAGAGTATTGGAAAGTGATGATTAAAGATGGCCTTATCTGGACCTTGCTGGTGACGGTGGCAGCGTTCATACCCGTGTTTCTTGTGTATACCTTGTATCGAATGAAAAAGGCCAAGTCGGCAGCCAATCTGGACGAAGACAATCAATAATCATCACACACGCACACGAAATCACGCAGATTAGACCAATCTGCCGCTGCGCTACGCACTAAAATCCAACGCATTGCGTGCAAATATCCGTTATGTTATAATAAAAAAATAGACTGACAATCAAATGATTATCAGTCTATTTTTGTGCCCAAGAAAGGACTCGAACCTTCACGCCTCGCGGCACACGCACCTGAAACGTGCGCGTCTACCAATTCCGCCACTTGGGCATTAGCGAGTGCAAAATTAGTAATTATTTTTCACCCGACAAGCATTTTTGCGAAAAAAAGTTGAAAAAGCCGTCTTTTTTCTCAGAAAACTCGGGATTCTCAGAGTTCTTAGAGATCTCGGAGGACTCAGAAGAGGAATGCTTAGAACATGGAGGCCACGCGCTTGACGGCAGCTACAAACTTGCTGACCTCGTCGAGGGTGTTATATACGGCAAACGAAGCGCGCACCATGCCCTGCACGCCATAGCGAGCCATGAGCGGCTGGGCGCAATGATGCCCCGTGCGCACGGCGATGCCCAGACGATCGAGCAGCAGTCCCATATCGTAGCTATTGATATCGCGCACCAGGAAGGAAATGACCGCGCCCTTGTCGGCAGCATTGCCAAAGATGCGCATACCATCGATTTCCATCAGTTGGCGGGTGGCCTCGGTAAGCAGTTGGTGCTCATGCGCGGCGATGTTGTCAATGCCTAGCGAGCGAATGTAGTCGATAGCCGTGCCAAAAGCAGCAATGCCCACAAAGTCGGGCGTACCTGCTTCGAACTTGAAGGGCAGTTCGGCGAAGGTTGTGCGCTCGAAGGTGACATTGCCAATCATCTCACCACCACCCTGATAGGGTGCCATGGTGTCGAGCCAGTGCTTCTTGCCATAAAGCACGCCCACACCGGCGGGACCATACATCTTGTGGCTCGAGAAGGTGTAGAAATCGCAGTCGAGGTCGGCCACATCCACTGCCATGTGAGGAGCAGCCTGAGCGCCGTCGACGAGTACCGGCACGCCATGCTTGTGAGCAATCTCAATCATCTGCTTCACGGGATTCACGGTGCCCAGCACATTCGACACATGTGCCAGCGACACAAATCGGGTGGCATCGGTGAAAAGATCTTCGTAGGCAGCGAGGTCAAGTTCGCCATTGTCGTTAATGGGGACCACACGCAGGCGAATGCGCTTCTTGCGGCCTATGAGCTGCCAGGGCACGATGTTGCTGTGATGCTCCATAGTGGTGATGATGACCTCGTCGCCATTGTAGAGCATATCGCCAAACGACGAAGCCACCAGGTTAATGCCCTCGGTGGTGCCGCGGGTGAAAATCACCTCCTGGATAGAGCCTGCATTGATGTAGTCACGCACCTTTTCGCGAGTCTGCTCCACGAGGTCGGTGGCCTCCTGCGAGATGGTGTGCACACCGCGGTGCACATTGGCCTTGTGGCGGTAGTACATCTCGTCGATGGCCTGGACCACGGTGCGGGGCGTCTGCGAGGTAGCAGCGCTGTCGAGGTAGATGAGCTGCTTGCCGTCGATGTCGCGGTTTAGGATGGGATACTCGGCCCTGATCTTTTCAATGTCAATGGGTATCATAGTGCTTACTTGATTATGTCGAGTTTAGAACAGTCGGCGGCACTGCCACACACATTGCACAGCGAGAGTGTGCCGCTGAATCGCTTCTCGGTGAGGTGATAGAGACGGTCTTTGAGGGCTTCGAGCCGCACACCGTCGATCACATCGCTCACAAAGGCCTGCATGAGCAGGTGCCGTGCCTCGGCCTCGGAGATGCCACGGGTGCGCATGTAGAAGAGAGCCTCTTCATCGAGCTGGCCTACGGCGGCACCGTGTGAGCACTTCACATCGTCGGTGTAAATCTCGAGTTGAGGCTTGGTGTACATCTTGGCGGTGGACGATGCGCAAATGTTGCGGTTGCCCTGATAGGCCTCGACACGCGGGCAGTCGGGCTTGACCAGAATCTTGCCGGCAAAGGCACCCACAGCCTCGTCGTTAATCACATATTTGAACATCTCGTTGCTCTTGCAGCGGGGTGCGTTGTGACTCAGGAAGGTGTGGTTGTCGACATGCTGCGTGCCGCTGGCAATGGTCATGCCCAGCAGGTGCGTCTCGGCATGTTCGCCGTTGACCTGCACATAGTAGTCGTTGCGAGTGCGGCCGTTGAGCAGGGTGATGCCGTCAACGAGCACATTGGAGCCCTCGGCCTGGTCAACGAAGATACTCGACACGCGGCTGGTGTGTGCTGTGCTCTCCTCGAGGTCGTAGTAGTCGACCGTGGCACCACGCTTAGCGATGATTTCCACCACCTGGCTGTTGAGATACTGCACATCGCTGATCTGGGTGTGGTCGCAGGCAAGCACGCGCACATGGGCGTCTTCGTCGGCCACGATGAGCACGCGACGCATGGCCATGAGCGGCTGGCTGGCGTTGAAAATGTTCACCACCTGAATGGTTTTCTCGGCAGTCACGCCCTTGGGTATGTAGATGAGCAGACCGTCCTGCGCCAGCAGCGTGTTGAGTGCCACCTCGGGCTTAGAGAGGTCGGCAAGTGTGCCCAGATACTGCTTGAGCAGTTGGGGATGACGCTGCTGAGCCTCGACAAACGACTCGACCACCACAGGGTTGTTGGGATTCATGCGCGCCGTGCGGCCCGGCATGAAGATGTCGTTGTTGAAGAAATAGAGGCAAGTGCTCAGGTTGGGCACATCGCAGCGGAAGGTGCCCGCCTGGTCGGCCGAGAATGCCACACGATTGATGTTCACGCCATAGTCGGGGGCAAAGATTGCCTCGAGGTCGGTCGCCTCATAGTCCTCGGTTCCGCGCTTGGGCAGCACAGCACCCTGCAAGGCGGCAAATGCCTCGGGACGCAGGGCGTTGAGTGCATCGGGCGCGTGGCCGTTGAGGTCGGCGCGGTGTTCGTTATATAGGTCGATATATTGTTGCAGTGCGCTCATGATGGTTAGAGTTCGGGGTGCATTTCTTTAATCCAGTCGTAGCCTTTCTCTTCGAGTTCCAGTGCCAGTTCGGGGCCGGCGCTCATCACGATGCGCCCCTTGTAGAGCACATGCACGAAGTCGGGCTTGATGTAGTCGAGCAGACGCTGGTAGTGAGTGATGACAATGCTGGCATTGTTGGCAGTCTTGAGCGTGTTCACGCCATGGGCCACGATGCGCAGGGCGTCGATGTCAAGTCCGCTGTCGGTCTCGTCGAGGATGCTCAGTTTGGGTTCGAGCATCGCCATCTGGAAAATCTCGTTGCGCTTTTTCTCGCCACCCGAGAAACCCTCGTTCACGGCGCGCGACGCCAGTTTGTTGTCGAGTTGCACGATGGAGCGTTTTTCACGCATGAGTTTCAGGAAGTCGGCTGCGCTGAGGGGTTCCTCGCCAAAGTATTTGCGCTTCTCGTTGATGGCGGCGCGCATGAAGTTGACCATCGACACGCCAGGAATCTCAACGGGATACTGGAAACTGAGGAAGAGGCCCTCGTGAGCGCGGTCCTCGGGTGAGAGGGCCAGCAAGTCCTTGCCGTTAAACACGACGCTGCCACCCGTCACTGTGAATGCGGGATTACCGGTGAGCACTGCACTCAGTGTGCTTTTGCCTGAGCCGTTAGGGCCCATGATGGCGTGCACCTCGCCGGCATTCACTGTGAGGTTGATGCCTTTCAATATCTCTTTGCCTTCGACCGAGGCTCTTAAATCTTTAATTTCAAGCATATAAGTGGTTGTGTTTTGTTGTTATCTGTATTAGTGTTGTTATCCTACGCTGCCCTCAAGCGAGATGCTGAGCAGTTTTTGTGCCTCGACGGCAAACTCCATGGGCAGTTTCGACATCACCTCCTTGGCATAGCCGTTGACGATGAGGCCCACGGCGTCTTCGGTGCTGATGCCGCGCTGGTTGCAGTAGAAAATCTGATCCTCGTTGATTTTGCTGGTAGTGGCCTCGTGCTCCACTACGCTGCTGTCGTTACCCACCTCAATCACGGGGAAGGTGTGGGCACCGCTCGTGGGGGTGAGCAGCAGACTGTCGCACTGGGTGTAATTGCGACTGTTCACAGCCTTGGGCGCAATCTTCACCATGCCTCGGTAGCTGTTCTGGCTGTGTCCGGCCGAGATGCCTTTAGAAACGATGGTGCTGCTGGTGTGCTTGCCCAGATGAATCATCTTGGTGCCGGTGTCGGCCTCCTGACGGTTGCGGGTGAGCGCCACCGAGTAGAACTCACCGGTGGAATAGTCGCCACGCAGCACGCAGCTGGGATACTTCCAGGTGATGGCGCTACCAGTCTCGACCTGTGTCCATGATAGTTTGGAATGGTCGCCACGACACAAACCACGCTTGGTCACCAGGTTGTAGATGCCGCCGCGGCCGTCCTTGTCGCCCGGATACCAGTTCTGCACGGTGCTATACTTCACCTCGGCACGGTCCTCGACCACAATCTCCACGATGGCAGCGTGCAACTGATTCTCGTCGCGCATGGGAGCAGTGCAGCCCTCAAGGTAAGAGACATAGGCATCGTCGTCGGCCACGATGAGGGTGCGCTCGAACTGACCCGTTTCGGCTGCATTGATGCGGAAGTAGGTGGAGAGTTCCATGGGGCAGCGCACGCCCTTGGGGATGTAGACAAACGAGCCATCGCTGAACACGGCAGAGTTGAGCGCGGCAAAGAAGTTGTCGGTGTAGGGCACGACCGAACCTAGGTATTTCTTCACTAAGTCGGGATAGTCTTTCACTGCTTCGCTGATGGAGCAGAAGATGACGCCCAGTTCGGCGAGTTTCTCGCGATAGGTGGTGCGCACACTCACGCTGTCCATCACGGCGTCGACCGCCATGCCACTCAGTCGCATCTGCTCCTCGAGGGGGATGCCCAGTTTGTCGAAGGTCTTTTTCACCTCGGGGTCAATCTCCTTGGGAGCGTCTTCCTTCTTCTTGGGGGCAGCATAGTAGCTGATGGCCTGATAGTCGATTTCGGGCAGGGTGACATGGCCCCATGTGGGCATCTTGAGGGTGAGCCAGTAGCGATAGGCCTTGAGTCGGAACTCAAGCAGCCACTCGGGCTCGCCTTTGAGACGCGAAATGAGACGCACCACATCCTCGTTCAGCCCCTTGGGGATGACATGGGTGTCGACATCGGTCACAAAGCCATATTTATACTCCTCTTGCGCCGCCGACTGCAGAATCTGCTCGCTGTCGGGCTGCTGAGGGGTGAGAGTCTTTTCGTCTTTATTATTGTTGTTCATAAGGGTGTTTAATGTCGCTTCAAGGTTTCAGATTTCCTGCATTATAAAGACTGTGAATCGAGTCGGTATAGGCTGGCAGGGCATCGGCCACATCGGTCTTCGAGCCCAGCAGCCACGGCACCGTGTTCAGGGTGATGAACAAGGGCTTGTCGCTCTCGAGCCGCTCGGGGGTGAAGAGTTTGGCGTCGGGCTTGCTCACAAAGTAGATGTTGAGCACAAAACTCATGGCAAGCAGCATGACGGCTGCACCCACCACTGCGCCCAGCAGGCGGTCGATGGGGCCCAGCATGAGCGTGTGGGTGATGCCCTTGAGGAACTTGCCCACAATGCGGCAAGCAAGGAACACCACGATGAACAGCACGCCCAGCGCAATGGCGCTCGAGGTCTCGGCAGCCATGGGCCACTTTTGCCAGCCGCTGCACATGCCGCGCAGCGCCTCCACGGCCTTGTCGCCCATAATCAGGCACACCAGGATACCCAGCACCACGCCCACAATGGTAGAAATCTCGCCTATGATTCCACGCTTGAAACCATACACGACGCCTCCCACAACGAGCACTAATATCACGATGTCGATTACAGTCATTATTCAGTGTCTTCTTAAATAATGTGCAAAATTAGTGCAAATATGTTGCTGATGCAACATATTCGAGGAAATTTTGAAACATGAGTCAGCCAAAGGCTGGCATGCGGTTCCGCAAGGAATCAAAACTTTCCTCAACTAAAAATTCCAGTCTCTTGCCAAAGCGAGGTAAAATTAGTTATTTCTATTGAAATAAAGAAATTTTAGGGTGCTGGGGGGCACTTTCTTGCCAAGAAGTGGTTTTTTTCGTGTTAAAAATTGTATATATGCTTATTATTTAGTAAAGTGGCATTATCTTTGCTTTCAAAGACAGCGAAATTATTACTCATTTTATAACAATTTTATGCTATTAGTGAAATGACCTATTATTTTGTATCGAACAACGAACGCAAGGGCCCTTACGAATTAGAAGAGCTCAAGGCGATGGGTGTCATCACCCCCGACACTCTTGTATGGACCAACGGCATGCCCGACTGGGCCAAGGCCAGTGAAGTAGCTGACATGCAAGTAATTCTGAATCCCACTATGGCAGCTAACGACTACTCGGCCTATCAGCCACAGTACCAGGAACCCGTGCAACCGCAGTATCAGGAACCTGTGCAACCTGAAGTCACCGTGGCACAACCGCAGTATCAGGAACCCGTGCAGCCTGAAGTCACCGTGGCACAGCCGCAGTATCAGGAACCGCAGTACCAGCAGCCGGCACAGCCCCAATATCAGGAACCTGCTCAACCACAGTATCAGCAGCCCTACCAGCAACCGGCTCAGCCAGCACAGCAACCTTATCAGCAGCCCTATCAGCAACCCTATCAGCAACCCTATCAGCAGCCCTATGAACCTGCACCCAAGAAAAAGAAATCGAAAGCATGGTTATGGATTCTCTTGGGCCTGATTGTAGCAGCACTGGCAGTAATGGCCATCACCAATCCCAGCGCAAAGGATCACATGAAAGCGATCCAGAAGGAGATGAGCAATGCCATTAGCCAGGCAAGTGGCGAGATGGGTGCCGAAATGGGCGCCGTGATGAGCATGATGGGTGACAAACTCGCACCCATGCTCGAGAAACAACTCGACTATCACAACTATGTGTTCTTCTCGACAGTGACCGACAAGAATGGCGAACGCCTGAGTTGGGGTCTGTTTGGCAATGTGTGGGCACACCTCGACGAAGAAGGGCTGAAGAAACTGCAGGAATCGATGGACTCGCTCAAGAACATCGGTGGCAGTCTTGGCGAAGGTCTCGACAACACAACCGACGAGAGCAGCAGCGACAATTCAAGTGTCTTTGGCGACAGCAGTTCGGTGGCAACAACGCCCAACGATGATGAAATTCCCGACCTCGATGAACTGGGAAGAGAGCTCGACAAGGCCGACCAAGAACTGAACGACGCACTCGATGAACTGCAGCGCGAAATCGACAGGCTCTAAACCCGTTCGGTAAATCACCGAATCGTGAATCACAAAAGGCTGTTCCCTTGCAGATGGGAGCAGCCTTTTTTTCGTGCCTGTATCGGGCACACAAGTTTCTTGGCCACAGAGCATCAGGCGCGGTGCAGGATGTCGTAGTTGGCATCGCGGGCAAACACCATGCGCAACTGTGCCGAGTATTTTCGCCATGCGGTGGCGTGATAGTCGTCAAGGTCGCCATAGCAGCGCATGAGCGCAAACGCCGCCAGCGCATGCTCAATGATTTGCTCCACATCGTGCGGCAAAGCCTCGTGATAGGGATGGCTGAAAGTGAAACTGAATCGAATATTGGCAGCACTAATATTGGGATTGAAGTTGGCAAACGACACATAGGCCATATTCTGTGTGTAGATATTGTCGAAAGCCTCCTTCACCTTGAGGCTGAGCATGGTGCTGTTGTCACTGGTAAGGCGGTAGAGCTGCTTGTTGTGTGCACAGTGCCATGCACTTTGGGCATAAATGTGCTGGAGCACATCGTCGAGATCAACCGAGATCTCCATTGTAAAAGTGTTTTTTGTTTCCATGGGTTTTAGGGTTGAGGGTTGAGGGTTTAGAGTTGAGAGTTTAGGGGGTTAGGCTACGCGCAGCTGCTTGAGTTTGAGGGCGCGGCGCTCACGGCTGGCGCGATAGGTGTTCCAGTAGGCATAATCCTCGTTGACAAAAAACTGCGACGAGCGGCCGTTGCGCAGCACAAAGTCGAGGGCAACGGCAATGGAGATGGGAGCATGCTGACGCACATCCATCACCTGCTGCGCCAATTCACGCCAAAACGCCTGCTTCACAGCCTTCTTGACCGGCATTGTGCCCTTGTTGATAATCTCGCACACCACGGGATAGGCACGGTCGAAACTCACCGTGTAGCGCGGCCTGCCTTGCTGCAGGGCACACCTGATGGCCGCCCTTCGCGGATTAGTCACGCCCGATGCCAGCATCATTTGCAATGCATCGTGATAAATGTCCAGAAACTCGCTGTCGCGAGTCATGCGGTTTTGTGTTTTTCCGTTAGTATTCATCTTCATTCTGTTTAAAAAGGTTGTAGAAATATTTTATTCGCTGCAAAGATAATGCAAGAAATGGTAAAATGCAAATATTTTGTGGTATTTTTACAACATTTCTTGTGTTTGGCCAATATTCATATCTTTTTTCTTACATTTGTGTGATTTTTTTGAGTCATGTGCGTCTAACGGGCAAAACATCGATTTATAAAACGACGATTTTACAAGCAATGAACGATTTAGAAACAAAGTTTGCGCAAACCATCAAGAAGAACAAGAGCACCATCTACACCGTGTGCTACATGTTCTCGAAAGATGCCGACGAGGTGAATGACCTCTTCCAGGAGTCGGTGATCAACATGTGGCGAGGCTTTGAGGGTTTCGAGAACCGCAGCGATGTGAAAACATGGATCTACCGTGTGACACTCAACACCTGCATCTCGCTCGACCGCAAAAAGCGCCGCACCAACACCGAACCCCTATCGATGAACATCAACCTCTTTGAGGATCATGACGAAGACACCAAGCAGATCGACATGCTGCACCGGCGCATCAGCCGATTGCGCCCCTTCGACCGTGCCATCGTGCTGCTGTGGCTCGAGAACATGCCCTACGAAGAAATTGGTCAGGTGGTGGGCATTTCCACAACCAATGTGAGCAGCCGCCTCTACCGCATCAAAGAACAACTCAAAAAAATGAACGACTAAAACTTTTAAGAAAATGGACTTTGAACTTGATGAAATGCGCCAGCAAATGGCGAAACTAAAGAATAAGCTCGACAATCAGATGATTGTCAACGACCGTTTCATTCGCCGCTCCATCAGGAACAGTGTGAGCACAATCAACAAGCGATACCTCGTGATATCGGCGATTGCTCTGGCAATGATACCCTACGGCTACTGGGCCTTTGTGAAACTTAACGGACTCTCGATTTGGTTGTGGCTTGCCACCTGTGTGATGATGCTGGCAGTGGTGGGATTCTGCTTCTTCAACGGACGCGACCTGCGCGACCACAAACTAGTGGAGGGCAATCTGCAAGAGACCATGCGCAAAGTGGCACTTGCCAAGAAACGCGACAACAACTGGCTGTGGGTGGGCATTCCCATGGCACTGGGCTGGGGCGCGTGGGCCATCTGGGAAATGGCACAAAAGGCAGGCAAAGATGCCGATTACCTGGTGCCTTGCTGCATTGTGGGCCTGATAATAGGTGCCCTGATTGGTGTGAGAGTGCACATGCGCACCCAGCGACACTATCGCGACATCCTCGACCAGATCGAAGACGCCGAAGACACCGAATAACAAGAAAACGCAAGGCTATGGGTTCTCTGAGAACTTCGAGAACTCCGAGAACTCCGAGAACTCTGAGAACTCTGAGAACTCTGAGAGCTCTGAGAACTCTGAGAAACCCGAGAAACCCGAGCAAATCTCATAATAAAAAACAAAGGTGTGCCGACAACATGACCGGCACACCTTTTTTAATAGAAAAGCCTGCACACAAATCACCTTGTCAATCTCTTTTCATCACACGCCATCGTAAAGTTCTGAAACACACAAGAAAAGATGGAGAAAAATACACTTTTCCAACACGAAATAGGGATATTTTTTACACTTTTCCAATATAAAATAGGGGTGATTTTACACTTTTCCAATAAATCAACCACTAGTCCCACCTGTTTATTTCTTAATTTTTGAAAAAAAATCGATTTGAGTGAAACAAATCGGCACCCCTGTGCGTCTAAAGAGTAAAGAAACGCAATCTAAAAACAACTCTTAAAACAAAACAACAATGAAAACGATTTTATTATTTGTCATCGCAGTTCTGAATGCGACATGCATGAATTCAAGTGTAACAACAAACTCTGGCAGCACACACGAAAGCGTTGTGAGCGCACTGAACACTAAAACCAAAGTGAATGAGTTCCGTAACATTGAAGTGGCCGGCCCATTAAATGTGATTGTAACCAAAGACCGTCGCTGCAGCGTGACCGTTGAAGGCGACAACCAGGAAGCCCTTAATAGTCTGGTAGTCTATGTTGAAGACAACACCTTGATTGTGACCACCAAGCGCGGCAGCCGCGTGAACATGGACCAGTTGAGAGTGCAAGTCACTGCACCCACGGTAGAAGGTCTGGAGATGACAGGATCGGGCAACTTGTCGACAATGAGCGATTTCACCGCCAAAAACGCCCACATGACAGTGACTGGCTCGGGCAACATCGTGATGAGCAACCCGTTCACCTGCCAAAAGATGACGATTGAGACCACAGGTTCGGGTAACATATCGGTCAACACGCTGAAAGCCAAGCTGCTCACCACCAGCATTACTGGTTCGGGCGATGTTCAGTTTAACAACCTTGATGTGAAAGATGCTGTGAGCGAGATCACCGGCTCGGGCAACATCAACCTGCGCGGCAAGGTGGGCAATCACACCAAGCATGTGACCGGCAGCGGAAACATCGATACGCTGGGCATGAGATAACAAACCTCTTCACACTACTATAGCCCCCCATTGGGCAAAAAAAGTCACGGCAGATGCAGAACATCGGCCGTGCTTTTATTTCTAAGAGATTCTTCTCTCAATTTTTGCTTTTTTAGCGGAAAAGTTGGAACAGGAGGTAGATGGCCATGGCGATGAGCAGCACCGAGAAACAACTGCAGCCGTAGGTCTTGACCTGCGGATTCTCGCCCTGACGCAGGCGTTCCATCTCGCGCCGCAAGAAATCCATCTGCTTGTCTTGCTCATAGGTGCGTCGGCCCTCGAGGGCGCTGGGCAGACCCGTGTTGTGCTCAATGAGAATCTTGCGAGGCGCCCCACCCTGATAAGGTCCCACTATGCCATTCTCCTCGAGTTGGCGCATGAGTTCGGCCGCCTCTTCTTGTGTGATGCCGAAATAGTCCTTGAGTCGGGGCACCGAGATGGCGTTGCATGTCTTGATGTAGGCCACTGCATCGTCGTAGAGCGGGTGCTTGTTTGCCACATCGCCATGAAACGGAGGAGGAGTCTCGTCGTCGTCAATCTCAACCGCCTCGACAGGCTGTGCCTGCTGCAACTCCTCATCGGCCACATCCATGGCAGGCTCTTCGAGCGGAATGTAGGCAAACTCGCCCTCAATCTTCAGGGGCGAGATACACTTAGGGCACACGGCCTGATAGCCCGTTGCCTCGAGTTGTTCCTGAGTCAGTTCAAGTTCTTCACCACATTTAGGACACTTATATTTCATAGTGCAAGTTCTGTTTTATTTCAGCATCAATGCAAGAGTTTTCCAAAAATATAATAAAACGCAAAGAATACGAGGGCAATCACCACGCTCAGCGTCAGGCAGCCTAGCGGAGTCATGTTTCCCAAACCGATGCCAAACAGCGGTTTCTTGGCATTCTTGCCAGCTGCCTTCTTGCGGGTTGTCGGCCTAGCAGCCTGTTTGCGAGGCGAAGATGTTGACGACCTCGTATTATTATAATGTGTAGTATTGGTTGCTGCAGTGACCCTCACCGGTGTGCGGCGTTGCTGGACCGGAGCTGCCTTGGCGCGGCGCTGCGGCACGGGCGGGACCTCGTCGGCCGGTTTCTTCTTGTTCGACTTTGCTGGGACGGGTGGCGGCAGGGCATCGGTGCGCGGCACCTTGAACACCGACAGACACTGCGGGCACACGATCTGGCCTTGCTGGGCATTCAGCTCGCCCTTGGTCATCTCAATCTTGCGACCACACTTGTTGCAATAGTACACCATGACAGTTCCCCCACCCGTTATAATCAATTGTGATAGCTGATTCTTGCCATTTCGGTCACGCGCCAAGCACCATTCTCGCACACGGCCTTGCCTGGGGCCTCGGTCACAATGCGACGCATGCCGCCCGACACCTGAATATTGTTGCCAGTGCAAGCACGAGTGAGGTTCTCGGTGGGCATCATGAGTGCCAGGTGATGCACATCGGCATCGTCAATCACCTTGAACGAACCGGTGCGGCCATCGGGCGTGGTGAGTTCGAACAAGGAGTTGCCGGGTTCGAAAACCGACGACACACCCATGAACACGCCTCGTTCGTCGGGACGGGTCAAGTAGAGTTGTTTTGGAAACTTCTCACGCTCTATCTGTGGTTTGTGTGCAACCTTTACCACAGTTTCGGCAGGGCGCTGCTTCAGTTGCAGTTTCAGGTCAGCTATTTCACGGTTCAAGCGATCCAGTTCAGACTGCGTTTCCTCCTGGCGTTTTTTCAGCGCCACCTTCAGGGCATTGATCTCGGCCACCGAGCGTGCCTGTTCGGCCTTAAAGTCCTTGCGCAGAAAATAGGCAAACACAGCCGCACTAGCAGCAATCAGAAAAATCACAATGTCGGCAAATGTGTGGAAACTGGCATAGTCACTATTGCCATTTTGAGCCAAGGCAGGCAATGCTGTAATCAACATCGCCATAAGGCCAAAGAATCTATGTTTCATATTATGAGTCATTGTTGAATTATAACTTCGAAATCACTTCATTGCACAGGTTGGTGAGCAGGTTGTGCCTGATGATGCCAATGATGGGATAGAAGAAGGGAACATCCTCGATGGCCACATCGTCGTCATATCGGCCTTGCAAGAAGGTGTTGATGCCGGCAATCAGGTAGTTGCTCACATTGTCGTTGAGCACCTGCTTGAAGAGGTTCATCACCTTGTTGTCGATGCCAAACTCGTCGCGCGTCACATTGTCGCACAAGTCAATGAAGAACTGGTTGAACTCCTTGACTTTCTCCACCAGCCTCTCGCGCACCTCCAGGTCGTTGACCTTGGCCATGGTGAGCGACTCGTCACCCACCATCGAGAAGCAATACTTCATGGCATTAATGTTGCGTGGACGCATGAGGTCGATGGTCGCCACAGTCTCGGGCGTGGGATGCGGGTCGGTGCGCAGGTTCTCGATGCGCACGCCGCCACGGCAGGTAATCTGCTTGGGGCACTCGCTCTCGATCTTGATGGTGAACTGCTCGGTATATTTCTCGCCAAAGACACGCTCCAGTATCTCCTGCGTGAGTTCGTTGATCTGCGTCTTCGAACCTACAATATTCAATATCTTCGAACCCGTGCCGCTGAAATACATTTGCTTGGGTTTCACATAGCCACGGTGCTTCATGGCACAGGCAATGTAATAGACAATGGCCGAGTAGAAGTACATGAACACCAGTTTGCGCTGGTCGTCGTTCTTCAAGAGTGCATTGTAACTGTAAAGGTTGCGGTCCATGGGCGGCAGGTTGCGCAACTGCTCCACATTCTCGATTGAGAACAGGAAGGCATTCACATCCTCCGACCGTTTCTGACCCATAATCACATTCAGGATGCTGTTCAGGTAGGTCACATCGCTGTTGCGCTCCACCAGTTTCTTGAAGTACTCGCTGTAGTGGCGGATGAGCGGATTGTTTTCGGCATCACGCTCACTGAAGGCATCGCCGAATATGGCATCGCCGGCAAAGCGGAACGACGAGATGGCCACTGGTATGGTCTTGTTCTGGTCGGCTGTGGTCTGATACACCACCACATCGCTGGTGCCGCCGCCAATGTCCACACTCACGAAGTTGCTGCCTGCCACATCGGCGCTCTTGTAGTAGAACGAGGGCGCAATCGACTCGGGATAGGCATGCAGGTTGATGTCGGCATCACCGCCAAAGTAGGTGCGATACAGGTCTTGCCATGTCTGTTCCAGTTTGCCGCGGTCGCTGCCGCCCATGCTCACGGGATAGAAGTAGATGACCCGCACCTTGTCGAGCGGAGCGTGCTCCAGCAGTGCCTTGGCACGGATGAGCAGCACCATCTCGCGCAGGAACTCCTTCGAGAGCACATTGTTGCCCATCCACTTCAGGTTAGTGGTCACCTGATAGCCGTCGAAGTACTGACGCTCATAGAGGAAAGGCACATTGATGTCGCTGAACAGTGTGGTGTCGCCACTGCCGTTCACATTGCTCGCCAGCGCACTGCGCAACGGGAAACCATACACATCGTCGATGTCGCGCGGCAGGAACTCGATGCGCTGCAGCTGGTCGGCAATGAGCAGCGAATCCTTCTTAAGCAGCGAGGCGATGAGAGTGGCCGACTCGTTGTGAGCAAAAGTGAGCGGTTGCGACTCGTGGCCCCGCTCGGCCCACTCGATATGGCTGTTGGTCGTACCGAAGTCGACGGCAAATATCAGTTCCTTGGCAGCCTCGTTGTAGGGTTTCCACAAGGGCAGTATCATGCCAGTGAAAGTGCCCAGTTCGGTCTGCACCGTGGCTTCCATATAGTCGAAACCTCCCTGCACATCGTAGTAGGTGGTGCTGAACGAGGCCTTGGTGCGTTCCTTGCCGGTCACAGCCACATTGCCCTCATGGGCATGGAACTTGAGTTGGGCGTTGCCGTTGCGCAGGTAGGCGAACAGCTGCACCTTGTAGGCATTGGCCCCAGAAGTGCGCACAAAGGGGAACACGGCGGTGCTCAACTGCACACCGCTCACAATGCGGCCCGTGCCCATCTGCTCGTTGAACTGCCAGTTGGGGTCGGTCACGGTGAGATAGGTGCGCGAAAGTTCCATGAAGCGCTTGCGCACCGGGATGCGCAAGGTCACGGTCACACTGCCATCGGTGTTCTCCACAACCTGTAACAAAGGCTGGCCCTGAACCGAGCCCTGCAGGTCGGCGGCTGTGAAGTAGTCGAAGAAGAGCGGCTTCACGGGCAGCAGATAGCTGGCTGTGGAACCGTAGTTGGCACGCACGATGTTGCCGTCGAAGTAGTGGTCGCTGTCGATGGCGCCACTCAGCTTCACAATGCTCTCGGCCAGGAAATCGGCCGTGGTGAGGAAGGGATACTGTATGTTAGTGCCCGGCAGCTTGCGGTCGGCAAGCGCTATGCCCGAAGCATAGACCTGCGTGGCGCTGTCCCACTCGCGGTTCACATAGCGGTAGTGGTCGATGCTGCCGTTGAAGTTGTTGCGCAGCACCAGGGGCAGCACGGTGCCATCGGCCATGGGGCGCGTGGGGACAATCACGAAGTCGCTCTCGCCAGCCATGTGACGGATGTCGACACTGCGCTTGTGGTAGAGCGGCGCCGAGAGAATGGTGATTTCCTCCTCGCCCACAAAGGGGCTGTACTGCTGGTCGAGCATCTGGCGCACCAGCGGCTCGCGGTCGGCCTGCAAGGCAGTGGGATTGGGCAACGCCTGCAATATGCGCTGGTAGAGTTGCGGCTTGTTGCGCTCAATGAGCGGCAGATTCTTCACCATGTAGGCATACACATTGCCCAGTTTATAACGCAGTTGCGTGTAGGCATTGAACAGCAGGAACAGGTGATAGACAAACTCCTCGTCACGCTCCCACAGGTCGCGCACGGTCCCGAACAGCTTCACATTCTGCTCCACATTCACCGTTTCCTCGGCGGGCGCAAAAGGCGCTGCCATGGTGAACGACGAGGGCGAAGTGGCGCCCAGCACCTTGTTGCCAAACATCACTATATACCAGTCGTTGAGGTCGGCAAAGTTATACACCGTGTCGCTCTGCATGAACAGTGCCAGCGTTTCGCCATAGAGGCGGTGACGCGGGTCGCTCTTGAGTTTCTCGATCTCGGTGGCCTTGTTCCAGCGCACCACATGCAGGTTGTCGCGGTGGTTCTCATACTCGAAGAAGAGCTGTGCCACATCGAGCGCATCGCTCACCATCTTCAGTTCGCTCACGATGCCCGTCA
Organism: uncultured Bacteroidales bacterium; assembly: GCA_902768435.1. Classification (GTDB taxonomy): domain Bacteria; phylum Bacteroidota; class Bacteroidia; order Bacteroidales; family Muribaculaceae; genus Sodaliphilus. The sequence continues at coordinate 128,828 of CACXLJ010000007.1, forward strand.
TGCGGGTGCCGCCGTTAGTCAGGTGGTCAAAAGCGTTCTTCACGAGGTCGAGCTGCGCAAAGGGGCTGGGGATGGCTGTGCGGGGATTCTGCGACAGGCCGCCATTGGGGTCTTTGATTTGACGAATGTCGTCATCGCCATAAGGCTCCACAGGAATCCAGTCCTGAGCCCCGCTCTTCGCCGTCTTGTTGTTATAGGATAGTATGTTGCTCATTGTCAGTTGATGTTTTCATATTTGTCGTCAAGCACCTTGCCTGCCGCCTTGTTGAAGAGGTCGAGCAGCTTGTATTCTACCGTGCGGTCGGAGTAGTGTTTGGCATCGCGGCTCAAGCGGTTGAGTTCGGCATTCAGGGTGTTATTGTCAACGCTCTTGCGGCCAAAGAAAGTCTTGCGCGTAGTCACATTCTTGATGATGTTGGCAAGGTTTTCCTCGCCCACATTGAATAGTTGCACATGGCGCAGGTTCTGGTGCAGTTCGGTGAGCCACTCTGTGTAGTAGTCAAAGAAATGCTCGGTGAGCTGGCGATAGAACTGCGAGGTGGCGAAGTCGCTCTTGATTTTGGGTTCGTCTTGCGTGTAGCCCTGACCAATGATGCTCTTGAAGCCGGTGCGCAGATACACAAAAAGCATGTGGAACTTCACAAGAGGCTTGTAGAGCAACTGGCGGGTTTCAAGTCCAAAGGTTGCGAAATCCACATCGAGCAGGTCGTGCTCAAGGCCATATTCAAAGGCCTTGGCGGGTTGGAAACCGCCCACGCTGTCATAGATCTGGTTGCCTGCTATGCCGGCAAACTTGAGCGGGGCCATCGCACCCACCAGTTCCACGAGATGGGCTGGGTCGTGCTGGTCGCGCACATTGCCCGGGTCGTAGTCATAGGGTATCGACGATGTCTGGTCGCCCAGGTAGTATATCACATTCACATTGCGGTCGTTAGGACCGGTGAGTGTCTCGTTGTAGTATTGCAACGCCGACTGCGTCTTCACCACAAAGTCGGCCTTGTCGATGCTCTTGCCCTGGCTGTTGTTCAGGTTGAAGTAAGGCAGCACCGTGAGGCCACCAATGGGGGCATGCTGCAGGAAACTCTTGTTGCTCACATCGATGTTCTGCGCCTGGCGTATGTTCTTCACCAAGATGGGGAAGCCTGCCGCACCCGTGCCGCCAAAGATGCTGCTGATGAAGAAGATGCGGTCGCCCTCGTTGAACACATTGGCAAAGGCCTTGAATTCCTCGCTGTCCTTCACCATGTTGAGCGCCACACTGCCAATGTTGGGCGAACCCACAAAGCCAATGTTCATCTTGTTCTCGAGCTGATAGTCGGCAAAGAGTAGCGACGACAGCGCCTGGTTGGGCTCGTTCATGGTGTCGTAGCCAATGAAGTCGCGGAACTTGCACTGGCCCACAGCCTCCATGTTCATCACAAAGCTGTCGTTGATTTGCGCCGTGGTGAGTCCCATGATTTCCTGCAAGGTCGAAATCTTCATCGCAAAGAATCCGTCGCCGTTTACCTGACGGCCATACAGTTTCTCGCGAATCATGCGGTAGCTGTTGAGCAGTGACTCGGTGCGCTTCAGGTCTTCATTGCTCTTGTGCGGGTCGATGATGAGGGGCACCAGCTCGAAGTTCTCCAGCGGCTTGCCGTCTTCGTCGAGCGGACGCACTCCGGCGGCGGCAAGCATCACGAGCGACTTGAGCACTCGCGAACCGGTTCCGCCTATGGCAAATACAAATAGTCTCATATATTGATAGGTCTAATATTTTTTCTCTTAAATCAAAAACATCACTGCGGAATGGGCGTGTGACGGCAGTTGCTGCTCCACCACCTGATGGAGAACGATGCAATCACAAAGAGCACCGCCACGGTGAGCAGGTTGCTCACGCTAAAGGCCATTGCCTCGTGGGCATAGTCCTTGCCGGCGCTGTTGAAGATGCCCGTGGTCACAAAGTAGCAGATGATGGGTGTGATGAGGGTCACGATCACCAGCATGCTCAGCCAGTGCCACCAGCGTGCAAACCGCACCGAGTTAATCACATAGTAGTAGATGGCAGCCACCAGCCAGGCCATGCCTATGCTGATGGCGGTAACGATGCCATAGATGCTGTTGTTATACATCTCATCGCTGAAACCTTGGGCATAGTAGAGTTTTTCAAGAATCTCTACCTTGAAAATCCAGTACAGCACAGTCACGATAATGCCCGTCACCAGATATGTCACTTTTTTCTCCATCGTATATCAGTTTTTTGTTATTTCTCAATTTCTATTGTCAATGTCGCATAGTTGCTCTCGCCAGCCGTGAATGCATCGTAGATGCCGCGCAGGAACTGCTCGAGCCCGAAGGTGGTGCTGGCAAAGTCGCCGCCAGCGTGGCTGTCGTCACGGCTGGTGCATCGGCTAATCCACTCGGGGAAGTCATTACGCAGGCTCAGAGTCACCGCGTCGCGGGGCGATTGGGGCTTGCCTGTGATGGTGATGAGGTGCGACATGCCCTCCAGGTAGTCCTTGTTGTTGCCGTTGATGTCGGCAGACTCCACCTTGCGCACCTTGATGGCATAGCCGTCGTGCGACTGAACAGTATAATTGTTCACATCGGTCAAGAAGGCATCGCTCTTGCGCAGGCCGTTGAGCGCTGCCGCCACCGAGAAGCACAACACGCCCGTCTCGCGGTCGCCCTCACACTGGGTGAGTGCACCCTGCTTGTCGCGGCTGATGCGGAAGCGGCCCACATCGTCTTTCCAGCTGGGCAGTATCCTGTACTTCAACTGGCTCTGGGCCTGGTTGAAGCGATAGGTCTGCAGCACGCCAGGCAGGTTCAAGAAGCGGTCGAAACGCGCATCGCCCGCCATGCGGTCCATCACCTGAGCATCGGCTATCACAATCACATAGAAAGGCCTGCGGCCGCGATAGTCAAAGGGCTCGCCGTTGTAGGGGTAGTACTTGCCGTCGAAGTCGCCCATGAGCTGGTTCACGATAATCGACTTGCCCTTATATTGCTTGAAGATGGCGGTGGCGAGGCTGTTCTCCTCGTTGAGTATCTTTTCCACGCTCACATCGGCCGTATTCTTGGGCGAGTAGATGAGGTCGGTCACCAGCACGCTCACATTGCCGGGCTTCTGCGCCTTGAAAATCTTGTCGAAGATGAGTTGGAAGTCGGTAAAGCTGGCGTCGCCCGTGCCGCGCGTGCTTTCGTAGATGTTGCGGTCTTGCAAGAAGCTGGCGGTGGTGCCGTTATAGGGATAAATGTCGTTGTTCACGATGTTGATGCTCACCTGCTGCTCGTCGGCAGGGAAGTAGTTGATGAGGTCGTTCACCGCCTTCTTCAGCTGGCCGCCGCCACTCGTCTGGTCATAGGGCACCATCGAGCCACTGCGCTCGAAATAGACTGTGAGCGAGTAGCTCGCCACGCCATAGGCCTTCACATTCCAGTGCATGGGCGGACGCAGGCTGCTGCCCACCTCCTCTACCATCTTGCTCAGGTTCTCGATGTTGATCTCGCCATTCTCGTCAACATAATCCTTATAGCGGTCGGGACTTGCCTTAATGATGCTGCAAATGCTGTCGAAGCGAGCCTGTGTAGTATCGCCTTGCAGGAAGGCGTCCTTCACCATCTTCTCGACAGGAGAACCTCCACAGGCACCCAGCACAAGGCTCAAGGCCAGCGCAACTGCGCCCAAAAGCAAAGAAAAGGTCGGTTTCCGTTTCAACATATCTATAATAAAATTAAATGTTTTGTAAGCCTAAAAATATATATAAAACTTACAAATATACATACTTTTATCCAAACCACAGCAAACCACCCGTTAAAAAAAGTTTTGACACCCCCTGATGTGACGTCAATTCAATCCACACTCCTATTGCTGCTTTTGTTGAAATCCTGGTAGGTTTGCCATGCTTTTGCTACATCCTCAACGCTGAATTCGTTGTCAAAAAATCTCACTTGGCATTCATCTTTGTATGGCGCCCAGTTACCGCATATCGTACCGTCGTGGGCTATGATAGGTTGGAAAATGCCGCTGTTGTTGTGGGCACGATGCCTGTGTTCTTGCGGAAGCACAATGTCACGGCTCTTGTAACTGATGAGGTATTCGTCATAGGGGGGAATCAAGAGGAACTTGCCACGCCTCAATCCTCGAGTGCGGCAATCGTCTGTCAGGTAGAAATCCCGCCCTTTCCATCTCTCCAGATGCAGGGTGTCGCCCAAGAGTGCTATACCTTTCCTGCATTCACTCACGTTCAACCCCGACCACCACACAAAATCTTCCAAAGTTGCCGGTTGTCGGCTCTGAAAGTACTTGAGGGTGAAGCGTATCAACGTTTCGTCATGGTCGGTCCTGGTGGTTGGTTTCACCTTGTCGGCAGCAAGTGCGTAGGTTGCCTTCATGGGCAGCAGTTCACCGCTACACAGGAAACCCGACAACTCCGCCATGCGTATGTGGTATGACAAGCGATGGTCGTCCATCTTTATGTGTTTCTCCTCCAAGGCCCTAATAAAATCCTCTTTCGTAGCACTTCCCTTATCTGCCGCCGTTTGAGCAAGTATATCCCTGATGTGCATCAGTTCCTCATCTGGGATTGTGATTCTATTGCTGTGCATCCATCCTTTTGTCACTGCGATGGCTTTGGGTGCACACAGGTCGATCCATGACCAGTAATTCTCGGCCGGAACCAGTTGCCATGTGCCTCTCATCAAGTGCAGACGTACAATCTCACCGCGGTCGAAAGCCCGTTTGAAAGCCTTGGCCGAGGGTTTGCGTGTCCGCATACCCACGGCCCACCGCATCATGCGATAGTCCTGCGCCTGTATGGCTCCCATATAACGGACCACATCGGCAGGATCATCAAACTGCTGCGCGATAAGCTGCTGGTTGAGAAGTCGAATGGCTTTAGGATTCATGCTCTATTATACAAGACATTCACCAACTACATTCCTGAGTATCTCTAACTCCAGAACCACCACTTCAATGGTTCCTGGAGAATGTTGCGTATAGGGCAATCGGGATAATGCAGATCTACAATAATGTCTCGGAACATATCACTTACTGTTTTAGCGTTAATATCTTTTCATTCGTTGGCGTCGCAAAGTTATAAACAAAGCGCCAATGGGCAAAGAACAGCACAAAACACGTGCAACGCATCTTTATGCTAGTAGTTTGAACATCAGTACATTATCAGATCAACTTTTATACTTTATTAAGACAAACCGCCTCATCAAGCTTTTTCTGCGCTCACTCTCATCGAAACTCCTGTGCTCACACAGCTTTTAGGCGAGAGAACTTGCAGGATTTTGGGGTTTCTTGTATCTTTGCAATATTGATAACCTAAAAACACATTTTACTGCTATGAACGATTGGGCTGAACACATGCACTGCGCCATCACGGTGTGCGACCGCGAGGGTACCGTTATCTACATGAACGAGCGTTCGCGCGAGACTTTTAATAAAAACGGCGAATCGATGGTGGGCAAGAACCTGTTTCCCTGCCACCAGAAGCGGTCGCAGGACATGATTCGCCACATGATGGAATCCGACACCACCAACTGTTACACCATCAGCAAGAACGGTGCTAAAAAAATTATTTTCCAATCGCCCTGGAAAGACGACAACGGCGAGGTGCAAGGCATGGTCGAGGTCTCCATCATTCTGCCCGAAGAACTCCCCCACTACCAGCGCTAACACGCTGTAATATAATCGTTACAGTTTACTCAAGAACTTCTCGCGGTCAACGATGAAGCGCAGATGCGTGCCCTCACCCAGGAGCGCGTCGCCCTCGTGTGCCGTTACGGCAAAGTGCAGTTTGCGGCCCTCTACCTTGGTCAGCGTAGCTGTAGCGGTCACCTCACCGCCCAGCGCCGTGGGTTTCACATGACTCGAGGCAATGTGTCCGCCCACTGTGGTTGCCCCCTCGGGCAAATGCGGCGCAACCGCAAGCATCGCGGCATTCTCCATGAGTGCCAGCATGGCGGGAGTGGCAAGCACCGCCATATCGCCCGACCCCATCTTCGCCGCTGTTACCGCCTCGGTCACCACCAGGCGGCTCGTGTGTGTCAATCCTTCTTTCAGCATAATCGTTTTCCTTTCTTTGATGACAAATTTACGAATTCATGTTCACCCACGCAAACAAAAAAAACACCCCAAACACGATAAAACATTTCTCATGGGCAAACAAAAAAAGAAGAACGATTATCCTTGCGAATAACCGTCCTTCTTGTGGTACCTCCAGGATTCGAACCGGGGACACATGGATTTTCAGTCCATTGCTCTACCACCTGAGCTAAGGCACCATTGCACAAATTTGCGGTGCAAAATTACGGCAAAGTTTTGAATCTCGCAAAACTTTCGCACAATTTTTTTCAAAAAAAATGCCGCCGATTAATCTATGGTGTTGATTTTCAGTCTAATCAAAAACAAGAGAAATTATAGGCGAAATTCACGACATCATTTTTCGTGGCCGAGAATGCTCGCAATACGGAAAAAATGTGTAATTTCGTCGGTTTTTACAATCATACGCTCGTGGCAATGGAGAAACTCTTGCACTACATTTGGCAACATCGCCTGTGGAACTATGCCGACATGACGACCAACGATGGCCGCCGTGTGCGTGTGATTGATGTGGGCCTGCACAACAACGACGCAGGTCCCGACTTCTTCAATGCCAAGGTGGAAATTGACGGACAGATGTGGGTGGGCAACATCGAGATTCACACCCGCGCCACCGACTGGAAACGCCACCATCACGACACCGACCCGGCCTACGACAATGTGATATTGCATGTGGTGCAGAAGGACGATGCCCCGGTGTATCGCACCAACGGTGAACGCATACCGCAGGTGGAACTCAGGGTGTCGCCCCAATTCAACGAACAATACGACGCCCTTGTCAATGCCAAGCAAGATGTGCCCTGCATGGCGCGCCTCAAAGAGGTGCCCCAACTCACCATCACCGAGTGGATTGAGCGACTTGCCTTTGAGCGACTGCTCGACAAGGTTGACCGCACGCGCACCATGCTCGACTCGCTGGCTGGCAGTTGGGAGGAGGTGTGCTACATTACCCTGGCGCGCACGCTGGGATTTGGCATCAACAACGACGCTTTCGAACGCCTTGCCCGCCGCACACCGCTGCGACTGGTGGGCAAGCACAGCGACTCGCTGCTGCAGGTCGAGGCGCTGCTCTTTGGGCAGGCCGGCATGCTCGACCCCACGCAGCACACCGCCGACACCTACTACCAGCACTTGTGCCGCGAATATGCCTTCCTTGCCAACAAATTCTCGCTCACGCCCATTGAGCCCCAGGCTTGGAAGCTGTTCCGCATCAGGCCACAGAATTTCCCCTATCGCCGCATTGCCATGCTGGCACACTACCTGCACGGTGGTTTCAAACTCATGAACAACATTCTCGAGGCCCCCGACGAGAAAGCCCTGCGAGCACTCTTCGAGGTGAATCTCACGGGCTACTGGGCAACGCATTTCAACTTTGGCAAACCTGTTGACCAGCCCTCGCCGGCCCTGAGTCAGCGATCAATCGACATTGTGCTCATCAACACAGTGGCGCCGCTGCTCTATGCCCGCGGCGAACTTGCCGGCGACTACGCCATGACCGAGAAGGCAGTGGCACTGCTCGAGTCGCTCAAACCCGAGAAAAACTCGATTGTGGACCATTTTGTCTATGCCGGCATCCCGTGCCCCGATGCCCTCACCTCGCAGGCACTCATCCAGCTCAAGCGCAACTATTGCGAGAGCCGCAAGTGCATCTATTGCAAGATAGGGCACTGGCTACTAAGTGAAACGATACATCAAAACAACAATTAAATAATACACAACTAAACAACTTATGAAAAAAACTGCTTTAATCTTTAGTGCTATTGCACTGTTTTTCAGCACCTTGAATGCTGAGCAGATTGTACCCATCAAGTATGGTGACTTCGAGAACTGGATTACCCGCGAAATCAAGGAGTCGGGTATTATTGGCGGCAAAGAAAAGACCGTCTACGCCATTGGCCCCAACCAGACCATCAAGGGTTCAGTTGCCTATACCAACAAGGGTGGTTCGCCCTGGGCTTCGTCGAACATCATGGCCAAGGTGATGGGTGTTACCAAAACCAGCAATGCCGTGTTCCCCGACAAGCACAACGGCGGCCGCTGCGTGAAACTCACCACCATGCTCGACCATGTCAAGGCCATCGGCATCATCAACATGGATGTGCTGGTGTCGGGCACCATTTTCCTGGGTGAGATGCTCGAGCCCATCAAGAGCACCAAGAGCCCCTACAGCAAGATGAACATGGGCATTCCCTTCAAGCAGAGGCCCAAATTCTTGCAGTTCGACTACCGCGTAGTGGCTCCCGAAGGCGCTCCCATCTACTCGAGCGGTTTCGGAAAGAAGAAAACACTTACTGGCCAGAAGGACTATGCCGAGGTATTCATCCTGCTGCAACGCCGCTGGGAAGACGCCAAGGGCAACATCCACGCCGCTCGCGTGGGCACTGGCCGCGAACGCTTTGGCAAGACCACCACAGGCTGGGTGAACAAGCACCGCATTCCCATCTGGTATGGCGACATCACCAAACATGCCGGCTACAAGCCCTATATGGGCCTTATCAACAGCAAGGACAAGACCTACTATGCCAAGAACAGCAAGGGCAAAATGGTGCCTATCCATGAAGAGAAGTGGGACGATGCCAATGCTACCCCCACCCATGTAGTGGTGATGATCTCGTCGGGCTGCGGTACTGCTTATACCGGCACCGTGGGCATGACACTGTGGGTCGACAATGTGAGCTATGTGCTCTGATACACAGCCGTCTCGCAATATGAAAATTGCCATCATCAACGGCCCCAACCTGAATCTCGTGGGAGTGCGCGAGCCGCACATCTACGGCACCACATCGCTCACCGATTATCTCGAGTCGCTACGGGGCAAGTATCCTAATGTGGAGTTCAGCTTCTTCCAGAGCAACCACGAGGGTGACCTCATCGACGAGATTCAGATTCAAGGATTTGAGTGTGAGGGCATTGTGCTCAATGCCGGTGCCCTCACGCACTATTCCTATGCCCTTGCCGACGCCGTGCGCGCCGTGGAGACGCCCGTCATCGAGGTGCACATCAGCGATGTGAACGCGCGCGAACCCTTCCGCCGCATCTCGGTCATCAAAGATGCCTGTGTGGCGGTGATTGCCGGCTTCGGCCTCAAGAGCTACGACATGGCAGTAGAGTGGTTTATCGAGAACGCAAACTGACGCCATGGACGAAGCACTCGAAGCCTATATCCAATCGCACATCGAGGCCGAGCCTCAGAACCTGCAAAGACTCGACCGTGACACGCACCTGCGGCTGCTCTATCCCCGCATGTGCTCGGGCCACATTCAGGGCCGCCTGCTCAAGATGCTGGTGCGCATGACCAACCCGCTCAATGTGCTTGAACTGGGCACCTACTCGGCCTACTCGGCTCTGTGTCTGGCCGAAGGGCTCACCCGCGAAGGTGCCCACATCGACACGATAGAGATTGACGACGAACTCGAGGATTTCATCCGTGAACACCTGAAGCAGTCGCCCTATGGCAGCCGCATCACCCTGCACATAGGCGACGCGCTCAACATTGTGCCGACGCTGGGCAAGCACTACGACCTGGTGTATGTCGATGCCAACAAGCGGCACTATCCGCAATACTACGAACTGGTGATGCAATACCTCAAACCAGGCGGCTTCATCATCGCCGACAACACCCTGTGGGACGGCAAGGTGGCCGAACCCGAGCACAAGCAGAGCGACCGCCAGACGCAGGGCATCGTGGAATTTAACCGCATGGTTGCCCAAGACCCGCGCGTAGAGGTGGTGATCATACCCGTGCGCGATGGCCTCACCCTCATCCACAAGCGCTAATCAGCTTTTTGACAATAGAATCGGAATCCATAATATATTTTTTTCAATAAAACCATGAATAATAATATTTTTTATTATATTTGTGGTTTAACATCGGTATTGCAAACCTGAAAATACAAACAAATAAATATACACCGCTATGAAAAAATTATTCACCACCCTCTTAATTGCCCTGACAGGTATTGCCGTGGTTCATGCAGCCCAAGGAAGTGCCGTCTATAATGCCAGCACCAAGACCCTCACATTCTACTACGATTCTGAAGCACATAGCGGGGATGTGGGACCGTTGCCTTCCAACGCTACCTCCATGCCGTGGTGGGTACAGGATGCCAATGTCAGGGACAATGTGGAAAAGGTGGTGATTGATCCCTCGTTTGCCGGTTTGCACATTACCAGTGCCTACTACTGGTTTTCAGGCATGAGCAATCTCACCACCATCACAGGCATGCAGTATTTCAATACCGACCGGATAACCAGTATGCAAGGCATGTTCCGCAATTGCAGTAAACTCAAGGGCATAGACTTGAGATATTTCAATACGCGGAATGTAACCAACATGTATAATATGTTCTCAGGCTGCAGTGGTCTCACCAGCCTGGACCTGAACCATTTCGAGACGGCAAATGTGACCAATATGGGTTATATGTTCTATAACTGCAGTAACCTCACAACGCTTGATGTGACTCCGTTACGCACCCCTGTGGTGACCACTATGGAAGACATGTTTGCGGGCTGCAGCAAGCTCGTCTATCTTGATTTGATTCACTTCAATACCAATAGAGTGACCGACATGACCGGCATGTTCTCGGGCTGTAGCTCGCTGGTGACCATCTATGCGAGTGATGACTACTGGAATGTGACTGGTGTGACTCAGTCGAACTCCATGTTCCGCAACTGCACGCGCCTTGTGGGTGGCAGGGGAACCACTTATAATTCCAGCCATATCGACAAGAGTTATGCTCGCATCGACCTTGGCCCGAATTCTGCTGAGCCCGGCTACTTGACACGGCCCTTATTAGCCTATGCAGCCTATGCCTCAAGCAATGCTACGCTAACCTTCTATTTTGATGATAACTACGCTGACCGAAATTATTATGCACTCAATAGTGGAAATGCCGTGCCTGGGTGGAGTTCGGTGGCACAGAATGTGCGTAATGTGGTCTTCGACCCCTCGTTTGCCGATATTTATCCACTTACCACCTACTTGTGGTTTGCCAATATGGAGAATCTCACTTCCATTACAGGCATTGAGAATTTGAACACCAGCGAGGTGACTAATATGTGCGGCATGTTTCAGGGAGCTCGTAATCTCAAGAGTGTTGACCTGAGCCGTTTCGACACCCATAATGTGGTGAACATGTCAAGTATGTTCCAGGGTTGCCACGGTTTCACCAGTCTGGACTTGCGTAGTTTCGACACGAGGAAAGTGGGCACAATGGCCATGATGTTTGAATATTGCGACCACCTCGCCACCATAGCCGTGGGTGACAACTGGAGCACGGCAAACCTGACCAGCAACTATTCTTACAGTATGTTCCAGAATTGCACCGCAATCAGGGGCTGCAAGGGCACTACCTATGATGCCAATCACACCGACCATGCCTATGCACACATCGATGGCGGCTCCAGTAATCCGGGTTACTTGAGCGACAGCATGATATTGCGTGGCGATGTGAATGGTGACGGAAAGGTGAATGTGAGTGATGTGACCGCCCTGATTAACATGATTCTGGGCCTCACCCCCATGAATCAGGCTCGTGCCGATGTGAACGGTGACAGCCGTGTGAATGTGAGCGATGTGACAGCGCTCATTAACATTATCTTGGGCATTGGTTAGCAGAAACTAAGAATTAATAACCTAAAACTTAATGATATGAAAAAATTAACAGCATTCTTACTGACTTGCTTAGTGGCACTTGTGGCGTTTAACGCCAGTGCTGTGGATGTGAGCGACTTTGTGATTGACGAGGGCAAGCCCGCGGGCGATGTGAACAATGACGAACGCGTGAATGTGAGCGATGTGAGTACGCTCATCAACATGATTCTGGGCAGCACCGCCATGGACCAGAGCCGTGCCGATGTGAACGGCGACGGCCGTGTGAATGTGAGCGATGTGTCGACGCTCATCAACATCATTCTGGGCACCGCCAGCGGTGGAAGCACTGGCGGCTCGGTGATAACCATGGCCGATTTCATCCCCAATTCGGGTTCCACATCGGGTACTGCGCCCCTGCATCAGTGGGCCGAGGGCGACGTGATTTTCATTGCCGTAGACCCCGACTACACCAGCGCTTGCCAGAATGTGTATGCCATGGTGCGCACCGGCGGCAAGTGGGTGCTGCAGGATGTGAAAGGCAGCAACAAGCAGGGAGTGCCGCCAACTACACGGTTACCCCTAAGAACGGAAAATTCTATATCAAAATCAACGACATCATCCTTTATCACTTTGTGTCGAGAATCGATGTCTATGCCGCCAACGAGGGCGACTATTTCTACGGCAGTGTGACACATCTCGATGCTCTCACAGAGATTAGGTGGCAGCCTTTCTATACTTACGCCTCATTCCAGACGAGCAGCCGTGCGCCGGTCATCGACATCGATAGCCAGCACCGCGGTCATGCATACGGTGTGTGGAAGAAAGGAACTCGCACTGACGGCTGGCTGACGCTCAACTATGCCAAGAGTAATGGATATGCCTACTGGTGGAACTACACACAGGACGAACTCAGCCAAGGCAGATACCTGACCAACATTTACTCGCCCTGGCAAAACGGATGGAACCGTGACCTATATATGAATTACTACAACGGCGACGAGCGAAAGAGCTATCGTCTCAATGCCGGCAGCCTCAGCGCTCAGCAGGTTGACATCAACGTGGGCACCAACATCATCTTCCGCCCATGTGATGGTGCCACCACCGACGACCGGGGCACTATGACCAGTGTCACATCGTCAAATAGCGGCATAATCGACGTTAACTACGACAACACGCAGGTGATACAACCACACTCACCATCAAGTTCAAGACCAAAGACGGCATCAACACAACCTATACCTACAATGTCACCGTCAATCCCACTGTGTGGGCCGCCGGCAAGAGCGCTGACGACAAGCCTATCTTGTGGCGCAACTGGCAGGACAAGAGCGGCTGGCTGGGTGGAAAAGACAATTATGTGGCTGCAACAAGAATTTTTGTGCACGGAAGCAATGCTACCGTTTTGTACCGTAAGGACAATGTTGGATACAAGACTTATTATGACGAAACATATGATGGTACAATAGTATCTTATGATCATTATTACTACAAAGGAGGAACAGCAGCTATTGCCAAGGCCTCTGGAGCTCATGGCGGCGGATATTTCAACATCTACACTTCAGAACTTGAAGGATCACAACATAAATTAAACCGATACTTTAATTTTGAGGGGGCTCCCCGCATGTGGACTGATAAAAACGGCAATGTTTACTACACCACATCGACAAGAAGCACTCAAACCGATACCGAAGGAGAAGACAATGGCTGTGTAGTGAATACTTCTCTCTACAAGAACAAAACAAAATTGCTCACGCAAAATAATTTTGTTATCACCGATTTAGCGGTGAGTGAATCGACAGGTAAAATTTATGTGATTGGTAATAGCACCAATAAATTAAAAGCAGTTGCTTATCTTGGGGTCATCGATGGAACCGTTACACTGCAAGCAACGGTTTGAGCCAATACACCGACGTTGATTTAAAAACTGCCAGCAATTACTGCTTTTTAAATAGTAAATCTGTTTGGGACCGAACGCTTGGCGTGAATGAAGGATTGCGAAATTATCCATTCATCTTAAATGCCAATAAGTTCTATGTCTTCAACGATGGTGCTAGTGGTAATGCTTATAACAAGATTTACACCTATCAGCTGGGAACAAGCCAAATTGCAGAATATACTACTTATCCCAATGGCACAAAACCAATGTTTTTCGATATTAAGAACAACATGATTGGCATGGTTCTATATAGCGCAGCGCACCCCTATCAAGTGATGAGTTGCAGTCTTAATTCAGCCAAAACGGGCGTTGCGATGGAGAACTCGGCTGGTGCTTTGATTTACGACGTGTACATGCAGACGAGCCTCGACGACTGATAACTGATAACTGACAACTAAAAAGGGACTGCTCCATCGGGTGCAGTCTCTTTTTCATTTCATCCCTTTTTATGGCTTTTTCACCTCAACCTCGCCCCAATCAGTCACTTTACACCGCCCTATAGTTCACCTTCTCATTTTTTTTAGTTAACTTTGCCCCCCATATCTATAATACAAGAAATATAATATATACTATGCAAGGAACAAGATTAGAGAAAATAGCAAGGCTCATCCAGAAGGAACTGAGCGAAATCTTCCGCCTCGAGACCGCCAAGACACGCGGCACACTCGTGAGCGTGAGCACCGTGAGGGTGTCGCCCGACCTGAGCATCGCGCGCATCTACCTGAGCGTGTTTCCCAGCGACCAGGGCGCCGCTGTGGTAAAGAATGTGAACGACAACGAGAAACAGGTGCGCTACAATCTGGCTCAGCGTGTGCGCTACCAGCTCAGACGCACGCCCGAACTCGTGTTCTACCTCGACGACTCGCTCGACTACATCGAGCACATCGACGAACTGCTGCAGTCCGACAAGCCCGCTACCGATAATTCAGAGAAAGAAGACAACTGACAACTGACAACTGATAACTGATAACTGACAACTGACATCTGTCCCCCATGAATCTGCCTCTGAAAATAGCCGCTCGCTACCTGCGCTCGAAAAAGGCGCATAGCGCCGTCAACATCATCTCGATCATCTCGATAGGTGGTGTGGTGGTCACCACGGCAGCACTGGTGTGCGTGCTGAGCGTGTTCAACGGCTTCAAGGGAATGATCATGGGCCGGCTCTCGATGCTCGACCCGCAAATCGCCATCACCGCCACACTGGGCAAGACCATTGAAAATGCCGACAGCGTGTTGCGGGCCGTCTCGGCCGTTGAGGGCGTACAGAAGGCGTTGCCCGTCGTCGAGGACCATGCGCTCGCCATCTTTGCCGACTTCCAGATGCCGGTGAGACTCAAAGGCGTGACCGACGATTATCCGCTCATCAACGATATCAAGAGCACCATTGTCGAAGGCGACTTTCTGTTGCGCGACGATGTGTCGCGCTATGCCGTGATTGGCGTAGGGCCAGCCGCAAAACTCAACGCACGGCCTGGCTACCTGCGCATGATTCAGCTCTATGCGCCACGTCGCCAAGGGCGAGTGAACATCAACGATCCCGTGAACGCTTTCACTGCCGACTCGGTTTTCACTGCCGGCATCTTCCAGCTGCAGCAAAAGAACTATGACGAGGACTTGGTTTTTGTGCACATCGACCTCGCCCGCGAACTCTTTGACTATGACACACAAGCCACTCAAATTGAACTGAAACTGGCTCCTGGCGCCGATGAGCAGCAGGTCATGAAACAGCTCAACGCGGTGCTTGGCAAGGGCTACAGTGTCAAGAATCGGCTCATGCAACAGGCCTCCAGCTACAAACTGGTGAACATGGAGAAATGGATCACCTTCCTGCTGCTTGCATTCATCCTCGTGATTGCCACCTTCAATGTGATTAGTGCCCTTTCGCTCCTCATCATCGAGAAGGACGACAGCATACACACCCTGCACAACCTGGGAGCCACCGACAAGCAAATCACACGCATCTTTGTGCTCGAGGGATGGCTCATTGCGCTCATAGGCGCCAGTCTGGGCATTGTGCTGGGACTCATCTTGTGCCTGTGCCAGCAGGCCTTCGGGTGGCTCAAACTCTCGACCGACGCTTCGGCGGTCATCATTCAGGCCTATCCCGTGCAGGTGCAGTGGACCGACATCATCGTCATCTTTGCACTGGTAGCACTCATTGGCTTTGTCACCTCGCTCATCACCTCACTCATTGTTCGCCGACGACTAAACTGATGTGACGCGCATGGATTGGAACTATGAAATAAGATCATTCAGCGTTGCAGTGCGCAGGTTTTGGCGCCACACTGCCACCAATCACAAGATGCTGGCACTCATGCTGCTTGCTGTCACATCGCTCCTGTGCGTGGTCATCTACTATCACTCCGACAAGCGACTCTCTAACGGCCCCTGGTCGACCTATGAAGACGGCATGTTCAGCGTCAACGAACCCCGCAACGAGGATTTCGAGAAATTCAACATACCACGCGACTTCAGGGCACGACTCGAGGACCGCAGCGGTGGCCGCCTGCTCTGCGCCTATCAAAAGTCGCACACAACCCCAATAGGCGATGTGGCCGAAATCATACACATCAATGTGTTTGAACTCTCGCCAAAGTACCGCGGCATTTATCAATACGAGCCCACGCTGCTCAAGAAACTCACCACCCAGCTGCCCTACTTCAAGAACCTCGACACCAAGCCTTTGGACAAGACCTTCGGACACGAAGCAGTGGCCTTCAAGGAGCGCACACGCGATGCTGGCGGATACTACAGCTGCGGCGTGATGGCCTGCGCCCACAAGCGCATCTACTACTACGAGTACTACTCGCACTACAGCCCATTCCACGACTGGGAAAACGACTCACTCACCTATTTCTACCACACCGACAGCAACTACCCACTCAACTTCACCGTCGACAACATGAACGGTATCGAGAACCGGTTCCTTTTGTGGTCGGTATTCCTCTTCGCCCTCTTCATTGGCACACTTTATGTGCTTTACAGACTGAGCACCAGCGGGCTGCACCATGACCCTAACGAAAAGAAGCGACCCATAGTATATCCGCCTTCGCGCCAGCGTTTCACCATAGTGGTGGCCATCACGGTGCTCATGCTCATCACCATGCTCATCACGCTCATTGCACTGTGGCAGTTCAAGGTCGACAGTGCAGTGCCGTCGGTTACCTATGTGTTCATTGGCACCCTGCTGCTGGCGGTGAATCTGCCCGCACTCGTCCACCTCTACAAAAAGGCCCGCGGACTCCTCCCCCAGCAAATCTTCCACCACAAGCCCTAACCACCCTCTGGCATAATCTTTTTAAATATTTCTTGCAAGACTCAGAATAATCTATTAATTTTGCATTATGAAATTCACAAAAACTTTAGATATTTGTGAATTTTTTAAAAGGTTTAAGCAATGGAAACAACTGAACAAAAGATACTTGCAAAATTAAAAAAAGCAGGAAGAGGAAAAGTTTTCTTCCCTGACTATTTTGCGGGAATTGCATCTTCTGACAGCATACGAAAATCTCTTGAGCTGCTAACCACTAAAGGTGAAATCATCAGAGTTGCCAGAGGAATTTATTGCTATCCTAAGATCGACGAGGAACTTGGATTGGGTGTTCTATATCCTTCGGTTGATGAGATTGTGGGCGCCATTGCCAAGCGCGACCACATGAAGGTTGTGCCCACGGGCGTTCATGCCCAGAATCTATTGGGTTTATCTACACAAGTGCCCATGAACTTCGTGTATCTCACTAACGGGTGGTCACGACAAATCACAGTGCTCAACAACATAACCGTAAAGCTAAAACAGACTGCTCTCAAAAACCTGGAGTTCAATAGTCAGCTCGCTATGCTCATCACCTTTGCGCTAAAAGACATTGGCAAAGATAATGTAACCGAAGAGCAGCTAACCAGAATCAGCCAACTTCTTCACAACGAGCAGCAAAGCGTCGTTGAGAAGGATTTGACTTTGATGCCCGTTTGGATTAGAAAAATTGTGAAAGCTGCTTATGGACAAGAATAATTACTTTATGCTCGATGTCGTTAGACAGCGTTACCTGCTCGAGCAAGCAACAGGCAGGACGGGGCTTCCTCCTCAAGCTATAGAGAAAGACATTTGGGTTTCCACCATCTTGCAACTTGTGTTCACATTGCCTTTCGCCAACAAACTGATTTTCAAAGGAGGAACATCGCTTTCAAAAGTCTGGGGAGTTATTAACCGCTTCTCCGAAGACATTGATTTAGCTATTGACCGTTCATTGTTTGGTTTTGAAGGTGAAATAACCAAGAAACAACTCAAGAAATTGCGCAAAACCTCATCAATATTTGTACGGGAAAATTTCAAAAACGAACTTTTACAAGCTCTTGAAAATCACGGATTAAATCATCTTTGCACGCTTGATGCCGAACCTGATGGAGAAGGCGACAACACCTATCCTGAACCTCGCAAACTGTTTCTACATTACTCAAGTGCATTGACAGGTAAGTTAGAATACATAAAACCTATGGTCATGTTAGAGATAGGCTCACGGTCACTGTTTGAACCCAACAAGTGGTCAAACATTCGCAGCATAATAGAGGACAAATTTCCCTCCATTCAAACCTCGTTGGCTGATGTGAAAGTTGCAACTGCCACTCCCGGGAAAACTTTTCTTGAAAAGGTGTTCCTGCTTCATGAGCTGTTCTCAATTCCAGGTCATGGCATGAACGCCGACCGCAAGTCGCGCCATCTCTATGACCTGTATCGCATGATGAATGATGACTATGCCTTAACTGCTGTGAACGACTCCAAGTTGTGGGAAGCCATACGACACCATCGCGAAACCTACACCTCGATTCATGACATGGACTACACGCCCGACATCAGAAAACGCCTTGTATTGGTGCCCCGTGAAGACATCATCGACAACTGGCGCCGCGACTATGAAGAAATGAGCCAAACCATGATTTACGGCGACAAACCAACCTTCAACGAATTGCTTGAAGCAATGCGTGAGTTGGAACACCGCTTCAAAAGTTGATTGCCATAATAGAATCTGCTGCGAAGTATTCCCGTGTGTGATATTCGCAAACATTATTGCAGTGATAGGATTACTGGCGGGAGGCGGGGGCGTAGTTGGCGAGGGCTTTTTTCAATTCGCTCACAATCTGTGCTTTGAATTCGGGTGGCGACAGCACTTCCACATCGCTGCCATGCGACATGATTTCTTCTTTCAGGTCATAGGTCATGCGCATCTTGTAGCGAAAAATCGAATAACTGTCGTGAATCTCCTCTTGCTGCGAGGGGTGCAGCGGCAAAGCACGGAAATACTTGGCCTGCGTAGTAGACACGCGCAGCACAATGTCCTTGGGCGCGGTGTGGCTCGTGGTGATGCCGAAGCAGTCCTTGAAGAAATCGGCAGGGTCGAAGCCCTCGGGCATTTCAAAGGTTTCGGGCGTAATCACCAGTTTCGACATGCGGTCGAGCGCATAGGTCTTGATGATGCCGTCTTTCACATTCATGCCCACCACATACCACAACTGCTTGAAAATCTTCACAAAGTAGGGTTCTATCACGATGCCGTCGACAGCGTTGACGCGCTTGTAGGACTTATAACTGAACTTGATGCGCTTGTTGTCGCGCATGGCATCGATCACCACCGACAAATACAGGCGCGCCGATGGCACATTCTCGAGCACGATGCGATGGGAGATGTCGCGCGAGTTGGTCAGCATGCCGCTCATCGACATGCTGTCGAGCAGCCACTGCTGCATGCGCGAGTCATTCTCACTCTCCTCCTCATCGATATAGTATTCAAAGGTGGAGCGGTTGCACTTGAGCGAGATGCTGAACATCTCCTCGATGGCGTCGCGATAGTGGAAAAAAGTGCGGCGGGGTATGGGGTTGCCGTCGCCCGCCGGCGATTTCTTCCACAGTTCGTTGAGTTGCGCCAGTGTGAGCGCACCATAGCGCTGGATGGTGTCGATAATCCAGATATAGACTGTGATAAGGTTTCTGCGTGCCATGGTTTTCAGTTGTTTGCGTGATTACACTTCTTGAGCCACTTGCTGCGTAGCATCCTGCTTTTTGCCGGTGCGCAACAGCAGCAGGCCGATGATGGTGAATGCTGCATTGTAGAGCAACAGTTCGAAGCCCACCTGATAGTCGCAATACCTGTTGAGCGACCACTGCATCACCCAGCTCAGCACCGGTGCAAGGATGCAAACCACAGGCACCCACTTGTCGCGCACATTGCCACGGAAGAACATGCCATAGGCAAACAGGCCGAGGATGGGGCCATAGGTGTAGCTGGCAATGCTATAGACAGCGCTGATGGCATCCTCACTGCTCAGCAGGTAGAACACATAGATGACCACACCCATGCACACCGCCATGCACACATGCACCAGCTTGCGGGTGCGAGCCAGCTGGGCATCGTCGCCCTTCTGGTCGGTCTTGAGAATGTCGACGGTAAACGAGGTGGTCAGTGCTGTGAGTGCCGAACCGGCTGCCGAGTAGGCTGCCGACACCAGACCCAGAATAAACAGCACACCCACCACCACGGGAATAGTGCTGTGGAAGGCCACCTTGCCAAAGAGTTCGTCGGTCTTTTGCGGTATCTCAATGCCATTCTTGCGGCTGTAGAGCAGCAGCAATGTGCCCAGCACCAGGAACAGGCCCACTACAAACACTTGCACAATGCCGCTCACTATCAAGCCCTTCTTCGATTCTTGAGCATTCTTGCTCGCCAATGTGCGCTGCATCAGGTCCTGATCGAGTCCGGTCATGGCTATCACCATGAAGATGCCAGCCAGGAACTGCTTCCAGAAATAGGTGCCCTCCTTGGGGTTGTCGAAGAAGAAGATGCGCGAAGAGTCGTCGTTAGCAATCGCCGAGCACATCTCGCCCAAGTTGTAACCCAAGCCTTTAGCAATGAAGTAGATGCACAGCACCACCGACATGATGAGGCAGAACGACTTGAGCGTGTCGGTCCATATCACCGTCTTCACGCCGCCCTGCAGCGTGTAGAGGAAGATGAGCGCGATGGTCACGATGATGTTGAACACAAAGGGAATGCCCAGCGGGTCAAACACCAGCAACTGCAGCGTGACGCACACTACAAAGAAGCGCACGGCAGCGCCCAGCATCTTGCTCACGAAGAAGAACCAGGCTCCCGTCTTGTGGGTGCTCGCTCCAAATCGCTGCTCCAGGTAGCCATAGATCGACACCAGGTTGCGCTTGAAGAATAGCGGCACCAGCACATAGGCTATCACAAAGTAGCCTACGGCGAAACCAAGCACCATCTGCATATAGGCAAATGACTTGGTGGCCACCTGACCCGGAACCGAAACAAAGGTCACACCCGAGATGGGTGCGCCAATCATGGCGATTGCCACAATGAACCACGGCGCCTGCCGGCCTCCGGTGAGCGCAGTAGAGGTGTCGGCCTTGCGCGAGGCAAGCCACGAGATGATAAACAAGAGTATGAAATAGCCAACAATGGTGGCAAGTACAATCCAAGCGTTGTTCATAATTTTATAGTAGAATAGTGAATAGTTATCAGTTGTCAGTTTTCAGTTGTCAGTTATCAGTTGTCAGTTGTCAGTTGTCAGTTTTCAGTTGACAGTTATCAGTTTTCAGTTGTCAGTTGAGTTATTCGGGATAGAGCAGATAGGGCTTGCGCTGCTTCTTGAAGATTTCGATGCCTTCCTTCCAGGTGGCCTTGATTTGTGCGGCGGTCTTGCCCTCGGCAATCATCTGGCGCACGCGCGTGTTGCCCATGAGCAGGTCGAAGAAGCGGTTCTTCAGGTAGAACTGCGCCCCAGCCTTCTTCAGGTTGTTGTAGGCATCAATCACATATTCCAGGTTGATGCCTTGTGCAATCACCGTCTCGGGGTCGAGGCCGCGCAAGTCCACACCGTGGCACAATTTGTCCTGTTGCGGCGGCGTCTTGGCGCCGAAGCGGCTCACGGGCGTGAACGAGAAGTCGTAACCCGTCATCTGCGGATGCCCGTAGCACTGGAAGGGGAAGTCGGTGCCACGCCCCAGGCTCACCGTCGTGCCCTCGAAATAGCACAGCGAGGGATAGAGGTAAATCGAGAGCATATTGGGCAGGTTGGGCGACGGGGCGATGGGCAACTCATAGCGCGTCTGGTGCGTGTAGTTCTTGCAGGGAATCACTTGCAGGTTCTTCACCTTCACGCCATTCTTGAGCCAGCCCTCACCATTGGCCATGAGAGCAAGTTCGCCCATGGTCATGCCATAGACTGTGGGGATGGGCAGACGGCCCACACCGCTCTTGAGGTTCATGTCCAGGATGGGGCCATCGACGGTCATGCCGTTGGGGTTGGGGCGGTCAAAGACCACAAAATCCTTGCCGTGCTCGGCAGCGGCCTCCATCAGGTTGATCATCGTTACATAATAGGTATAGAATCGCAGTCCCACATCTTGCAGGTCGGTGACAATGACATCGAACTTGTCCATCGTCTCCTTGCTGGGATAGCGCGACTTGCCGTCGTAGAGCGAGGCGATGGGGATGCCCGTCTTCTCGTCGACGCTGCTGCTCACATGTTCACCGGCATCGGCCTTGCCGCGAAATCCGTGCTCGGGCGAGAAAATGACGGTCACATTCAATCCTTTCTCGAGCATCACATCGAGCACATGCTTGTCGCCCACCGTGCCGGTCTGGTTGCTCAGCAGGGCTATGCGCTTGCCCTTGAGCAACGGCACATACTGGTCGGTGCAGGCAGCACCCGTTATCACCGGCTGGGTTTTAGTCACTTGGGTGGCGGGGGCAGCGGTGCTCCCCGTCTTTTCTGATTTATTACAGGCTCCTGTGGTCAGCACAGCCGAGCAGCACAGCAGCAACAATAAGTGTTTCAGTAAATTCATCACTTCAATATGTTTTAAATGATTGTATTTGCACACAAAGTTAACCATTTTATGTGATTAAAATGGTATAATATGGGCAAAAAAGTTGCACAATTAGTGCTCAGCCTGCAATAGGCACGGCTCAGTAAGCGATTTTCATGTCGCCGGTGAACGAAATGCCGGTGCGGTTCTCGCCCATCACATCAACGTAGCTCTTGCCGTTGTCAAAAATCTGAATCGTGTACAGGAAGCGGTCTTCTTCGGTCTCGGTCTCAAACTGAATGTGGTATTCGCCCGGCTTCACCATCACAGCGTTATAATTATAAATAGTGCTTGTGAAGTTGAGTCCTTTTTGCTGACCATAAGCCACCGACCGGGTGGCATAGACCTCGCCAAAGTAGGGCAAATAAGAAATAACCGTGTCGCCTTTTATCTCCAGTTCATATCCATGAGACAATGTGCGCATGCCACCACGCCGCTGAGTCATGTGACTCACCTCAATGGTGTAGTGCATATCGTTCAGGCCGTTATACACCTGCTCGGCCACATAGGCCTTGCGCTCGGCCTTGCTCATGCCACTGGTCACGCTTGATGTTGTGCGGCAACTCACCAGCAATGCGGCTACCACTATCGCCATCAATAAAGCAATTTTCTTCATAATTCTTTAGTGTTTAGTGTTTCTACCCACAAATATAGACTATAATTCCCTTATTTCAAAGCGATAGGGACAAAAAAAATCCTCAATATCACTATCGAGGATTGCTTAACTAATTAACCTTCTAATACCATTAACATAAACCTTAAATGATGAAAATGCGCAATCGCCATCTCGGCGCCTGGATTTTCATAACCTTAAAAACTAATACCATGAAAAACCGATGCAAAGTTAATGCGTCCCATGTTATATAACATAATTTTTCGGGAAAAATCTTCTTGAATTTTGCATTTTTTAAGATTTGAACCCTTATTTTAAATATTTTCCAACCGTTTTCAGTAGTGTTTTCCTCACTATCTCGCAATCATCCATCCACACCCTCATCACGCCCATTTGCCAATTTTATGAGGGAATAATCGCGTGTTTCTGCCAATTTTATGAGGGAATAATCGCGCATTACTGCCAGTTTTATGAGGGAATGTGGCCTGATTTGCGGTGCAGGAACCGAAAAAAGTTGGGCAGTTTCGCGACATTTTCGCGATTATTTGTAATTTTGCCATTGATTATAACCCAATTTTCTCACTGCGTGAAACCAATATCAATCATACTGGCAGCCATCGCATGCCTCGCCACCTGCACCTCGTGCAACAAGGTCGATAACCATGTAGTTCCCAACTTCATGGTGCGCATCAATTTGGGCACCTACGCCCTGTGGACCACCTATGGGGTGAACGGCGTGGGCGAATACATGATCTTCAACCGCGAGAAACAGCTGCCCAAGAACTTTGCCTACACTGCCAACACCTACACAGGCTATGGCGGTGTGCTGCTCATCAAGGGACTTGATGTGTCGACAAGCACCTACGAGCCGCTTGCCTACGACCTCGCATGCCCAGTCGAGTACAGGGCCGATGTGGTCTTGAGCATTGACCCCGACAACTTTGAGGCCTTCTGCCCCAAGTGCAACTCACGCTATAATGTGCTCACTGGCTCAGGTGGCCCCGTCAAAGGCACAGCACTGGCGCAAAAGGTGGGCCTACGCACCTACAAGGTCTATGCTTCGACCAACGGTGGCTACCTCATCACCTCCTACTAAGCATTGCTGGGAACTAGCACATCTAGAGCAACTAGAGTTTCTAGAAAGACTAGTGGCGAGAGCGGCCCTGAAAGAAACAAAAAACTGCTGGCGAAATTCGTCAGCAGTTTTTTTCGGTACTCGGAGCGGGACTTGAACCCGCACAGCCGTAATGGCCAAGGGATTTTAAGTCCCTCGTGTCTACCGATTCCACCATCCGAGCAGCTATTTTTGGTAGACTTGCGCCTAAAAATGCGCTGCAAAGATAGTAAATTATTGGCAACTGACAATTATTACACCCCATTTTTTTGATTTTAGCACATTTTTGCCAGTCATTACCCGGTAAAACAAAGCTGCTAAGCAAACGATTGCACAACGAAATGCAACAAGCAGCAGCAAATTATTTTTATTCTGAATAAATAATGTGTAAATTTGCCATAATTGAAAACTAAAACTCAACACTCTATCATGACCATTACGAAAGAAACTATAGAATCAGCCAAAGGAAGATTCAACATCTATACCTTGGTAAATGCCACTGGCGCCGCTGTGCGCCTGAGCGAGATTGGCGCTGGCATCGTGGCGCTCACAGCACCCGACTGTCACGGACGCCTGGCCGATGTGGTGCTGGGCTACGCTCAACCCACCGACTACTTCTACGACGGCCCCTGTGCCGGCAAAATTCCCGGCCGCTATGCCAACCGCATTGCGCGCGGTCAGTTCAACCTCGACGGCACCGACTACCAGCTTGCCATCAACAACGGACCTAACGCGCTGCATGGCGGTCCCGAGGGCTTCAGCAACAAGATTTGGCAAAGCGAACCCACCGAGAGCGGCGTGGTATTCACGCTCACCAGCCCCGACGGCGACGAGAACTATCCCGGAACCCTGCAGGTGCGTGCCGAGTACATCTGGAACGACAAGAACGAACTGCGGCTCAACATCAGTGCCACTACTGACAAGAAAACGGTGGTGAACCTCACCAACCACACCTACTGGAACCTGTGTGGCGAGAACCGTGGCACAGTGCTCAACCACCACATGCAACTCATGTGCTCGCGCTACCTGCCTACCGACGACACCCTCATCCCCACAGGCGAGATGGCTCCCGTGGCCGGCACGCCCATGGACTTCACAAGGCCCAAACGGCTGGGGATGCACCTGAAAAAGGACTTTCCCGCACTCAACTACGGCAAGGGATATGACAACTGCTGGGTGGTAGACGACTGGAAACCGGGAGAACTGAAACTCGTGGCACGCCTCATGGAACCCTTCAGCTGCCGTCTGCTCGAAGTCTCGACTACACAGCCCGCCGCACAGGTCTATACCGGCAACTGGCTCGCCGGTTCGCCCCTGAACAAGGGTGGATTGCGCCCCTATAACGACTACGAGGGCGTGGCCATCGAGTGCCAGGGCATGCCCGACGCACCCAACCATCCCAACTTCCCCTCGCAGGTGCTCAGCCCAGGCGAGACCTACCGACACACCATCGTGTTTGCGCTCAAAACGATTTAATTATCAAAATTCTACAATATGAAAACAAAACCGGATTTGAAATTTTGGAAACTGTTCAACATCAGTTTCGGATTCTTTGGCGTGCAGATTGCCTACGCACTGCAAAGCGCCAACATCAGCCGCATCTTCTCGACCCTTGGAGCCGACCCGCACAACCTGAGCTACTTCTGGATTCTGCCGCCGCTCATGGGTATGATTGTACAGCCTCTCGTGGGTCTGTTCAGCGACAAGACCTGGACACGCTTTGGTCGCCGCATCCCCTATCTGTTTGTGGGTGCTGCCGTGGCTGTTGCCGTGATGTGTCTGCTGCCTAACGCCGGCTCGTTCGGCCTCACTGTGGGCGCCGCCATGACCTTTGGTCTCATCTCGCTCATGCTGCTCGACACCAGCATCAACATGGCCATGCAGCCCTTCAAGATGATGGTGGGCGATATGGTGAACGAGAAACAGAAAGCCAAAGCCTACTCCATCCAGTCATTCCTGTGCAATGCCGGTTCGCTGGTGGGCTACCTCTTCCCCATCATCTTCACCTGGATTGGCATCCAGAGCATTGCTCCGCAGGGCGAAATTCCCGACTCGGTGAAGTGGTCGTTCTATGCCGGTGCCGCCATCCTCATTGCTTGCGTGTTCTACACCACCATCAAGGTGAAGGAGTACACTCCTGCCGAGATGGCCGAGTTCCAGGCAGCCGCCAATGCCGAGAACGAAGAGAATGCCAAGGCAGCCGCCAAGGGTCAGGCACAGTACAAAGCCAGTCCGCTCAAGGTGTTCATGCAAGTGGGCATTGTGCAGTTCTTCTGCTGGGCAGCTTTCATGTACATGTGGACTTACACCAATGGCTCCATTGCCGAGACCGCCTTTGGCGTAGATATGCATGCCGAGGGCTATGCCGCCACCAAGGCTTACCAGAACGCTGGCGACTGGGTGGGCGTGCTCTTTGCCGTGCAGGCCATTGGCAGTGTCATCTGGGCTGTGTTCCTGCCCAAGTTCAAGAATGTGAAGTGGGCCTATGCCGTGAGTCTGCTCGTGGGAGCTGTCGGCTTTATCATGGTTCCCATGATGAGTGACAAGTACATGCTCTTCCTGCCCTACTTCCTGATTGGTTTTGCATGGGCTGCTATGCTTGCCATGCCATTCACCCTCATTACCAACGCACTCGAGGGCAGCAACCGCATGGGCACTTATCTGGGCCTGTTCAACTGCACCATCTGCATCCCGCAGATTGTGGCCGCCGCATTGGGTGGCGTGCTCCTCTCGCTGCTGGGCAGTGTGCAGGGCCACATGCTCATTCTGGCCGGTGTATTCCTCATCCTTGGAGCCCTCTTCGTGCCGCTCATCAACCGCGAGTCGAACCGCGAGATCATGAAGGGCATCCGCAGCCAGCTCAACGAGCTCCAGGCACAGATTGCCGGAAACAAGAAAGAGATTCGCTCCGAACTCGATGCCATCAAGGCAAAACTCACCGACAAGAAGTAAAAGTGCGCTTTGTGCGCTATTCATCGCACCAAGTGTGCTGCCCCCACCGGGCGGCACACTTTGTTTTGCCCCCCTTTGGTCTCCCTGAAGAGGGGAAACAAGAAAGTGGCACAAATTTTTGTTGACGATGTGACTGATAATCATGGACAACAGGCTGACGCTCCTGCCTGATCGTTGTCGAGCCTAACGACCCTCAAAAAGGGCAGGGGGGTGGTCGCCACAGGTGGCGACCCTACAGGGGGGCTGGGGGCGGGATATTGCAAACGATTGCATGAAATAATCGGTTATTTTATAATAATGTGTGAACATATTATTAGACATTGATTGTAAATTTACACACTAATAACTATTAACCCAAATCAGTGCATCTGAATTCAAAAACAATATATATCTATGAAAGTAAAATTCTTTATCGATTACCAAACCAACTATGGTGAGGAAATGATGCTCAACATCATGCCTCATGGCGATGCCACCCAAACGGTGCATCAGCCCTTGACAACCGTTAACGGCAAGACTTGGTTCTGCGAAATGAACTTTGCCGACAAAGACTGTGATTTCATTGACTACTACTACAGTGTGAACCGTGACGGATGGGAACTGCGTCACGAGTGGCTGGTGGCTCCCCACCGCCTGGAACTGGTGGCACCCCGCGGTAGCCGCTACACGGTGTATGACCACTGGATCGACATCCCCGAAGACAGCTACCTGTACAGTTCGGCATTTACCGACTGCGTGGCTTCGCGCCCGCTGCAGATGAGCAAGAAGGTGGAGTTTGAACAGACGGTGCGCATCAAAGTGCGTGCCCCGCAGTTGCGCCAAGGCGAGAAACTCGCCATTGCAGGCGAAGGCGACGCACTGGGCAACTGGTCGGTGATTAACCCCGTGAACATGGTGGAACACTCGCACAACGAGTGGGTGGCCAGCATCGATGTGTCGAAGTTAGACACTCGCCTGTTCACTTTCAAGTTTGTGTCGCTCGACACTGAGGACAACGATCCCTATCCCCTGTGGGAAGAAGGCGAGAATCGCACCATTGTGCTACCCGACATGAAGAAGGGCGATGTGCTGGTGTATGAACTCGACCCTGCCTACTTTGCCCTGCATCCCTACAAGCTGGCCGGCACCGTGGTGCCCATCTTCTCGCTGAAGACCGAGGGCAGCTTTGGTGTGGGTGACTTTGGCGACCTGAAGAACATGGTGGACTGGGTGGCCTCGACACACCAGCGCGCGCTGCAGGTGCTGCCCATCAACGACACCACCATCAGCAAGACCTGGGTTGACTCCTACCCCTACAACAGCATCAGCATCTATGCCCTGCATCCGCAGTACACAGATCTGCGCCAGCTGCCTAAACTCAAGGACAAGAAGCGTCAGGCTCACTTCGACAAGCTGCAGAAGGAACTCAACGACCTGCCGCAAATCGACTATGAGCGCGTGAATGCCGCCAAGCACGAATTCCTGCACGAGATCTTTGCCCAGGAAGGTGCTACAATGATGAAGACCGAGGCATTCAAGGAATTCTTCAAAAACAACGAGCACTGGCTGGTACCCTATGCTGCCTTCTGCCACTACCGCGACCTGTATGGCACCGCCACCTTTGGCGAGTGGCCCGAGCATCGCAGTTTCGACGACAAAACCCGCGCCTCGATGGCCAACCCGCGCACCAAGCTCTATAAGGAAGTAGCCTACTGGTACTTCGTGCAGTTTATCCTCGACCAGCAGATGCGCGGTGCACACGAGTATGCCCGCAGCAAGAATGTGATTCTGAAAGGCGATATCCCCATTGGCATCAGCCGCGATGGTGTAGAAGCGTGGGTAGAGCCCAAATACTTCAACCTCAACGGCCAGGCGGGTGCTCCACCCGATGCATTCTCGGCCAACGGCCAGAACTGGGGCTTCCCCACCTACAACTGGGACGAGATGCTCAAGGACGGCTGCTCGTGGTGGGTGAAACGCTTCACCAAGATGGCAGAGTACTTCGATGCCTATCGCATCGACCATGTGCTGGGCTTCTTCCGCATTTGGGAAATTCCCATCGAGGCCGTTTACGGACTGCTGGGCCAGTTCTCGCCCTCGCAAGGCATGAGCCGCGAGGAGATTGAGAGCTACGGCCTGCACTTCCAGGACTACTTCACCGAGCCCTTCATCGCACACTGGGTGGTGAACCGCATCTTTGGCCACCTGGCCGACAAGGTGCGTGCCGAATATCTCGACCACCTGCACAACGATATCTATCGCCTGAAGGAGGAATACAACACCCAGCGCAAGATTGAGGCCGCCTTCAAGGGCAAGGACAGCGACGACGACAAGTGGATTCGCGACGGCCTGATGGCCCTGGTGAGCGATGTGCTCTTTGTGCGCGACCGCAAGAATCCCGACCTGTTCCACCCGCGCATCGCCGTGCAGCACGACTTCATCTACGAGGCACTCTACGACAGCGACAAGGCTGCCTTCAACCGTCTCTACAACGACTACTTCTATCGCCGCAACAACGAGTTCTGGTATCACGAGGCCATGAAGAAACTGCCCAAACTGGTGCAGGCTACCCGCATGCTCGTGTGTGCCGAAGACCTGGGTATGGTGCCCGACTGCGTGGCATGGGTCATGAACGAACTGCGCATCCTGAGCCTCGAGATTCAGTCGATGCCCAAGGACGACAAACTGCGCTTCGGCAACCTCTATGCCAACCCCTATCGCTCGGTGAGCACCATCTCGACTCACGACATGCCCACACTGCGCCAGTGGTGGGACGAAGACTGGGACACCACACAGGCCTACTTCAACGAAGTGCTGCACCGTGAAGGCCCCGCTCCTCACCCACTGCCCGACTGGCTCGCTGCCGACATTGTGCGCAATCACCTGAACTGCCCCTCGATGCTGTGTCTGCTCTCGCTGCAAGACTGGCTGTCGATCGACGAGGGTCTGCGTCTGCCCGACGCCAATGCCGAGCGCATCAACATCCCGGCCAATCCGCGTCACTACTGGCGTTACCGCATGCACATGACCATTGAGCAACTCATGAACAGTGTGGACTTTAATAACAAGGTTAAGATTTTCATCACTCAAAGCGGACGAAAATGAAAAAGACAATCATAGTACTGCTTGCCGCTTGCCTCATGCCCCTGATGGCGCTGGCTCAAAACGCACAAGAGGTGAAATCGCCCGATGGCAACATGCTGCTCAAGTTCTACCTGGAGCAGAACGGCAAACCCACCTACGAACTCTCGTACAAGGGCAAACAAGTGATCAAGCCCAGCCACCTGGGATTCAAACTGGCCAAGGACAAACACGCCAGCATGAAGATGGACGAGTATGACCTGCTCGACGAGTTCACCCTCTATGATGCGTTCACCAATTCGTTCGACGAGACTTGGCAACCCGTGTGGGGCCAGTACAAGAACATACGCAATCACTACAACGAGCTGGCCGTGTATCTTGTGCAGGAGCACGAAGTGTTCACCAAGTCCGAAGACCCCACCGTCGAGGGACTGAAGAGGCATGTCACCAAGCGTGATGTTATCATACGCTTCCGCGTTTATAACGACGGCATGGGACTGCGCTACGAATTTCCCCAGCAGGAGAACCTCAACTACTTCATCATCAAGGAAGAATGCACCGAGTTTGCCATGACAGGCGACCACATGGCGTGGTGGCAGACGGGCGACTACGACACGCAAGAGTATCCCATGCAGCAGTCGCGCCTATCTGAAATCAGAGGCCTCATCACCCGCTGCATCGACCCCAACAGCGGTTACACGCCCAACAAGATGACCGATGCCGTGGTGTGGGACAATGCCTCGCAGACTCCCTTCTCGCCCACCGGCGTGCAAACCTCGCTGCAGATGAAGACCGACGACGGCCTCTACATCAACCTGCACGAGGCTGCCTGCACCAACTACTCGACCATGCACCTGAACCTCGACGACAAGAACATGGTGTTCACCTCGTGGCTCACCCCCGATGCCGTGGGCAACATGTGCTACATGCAGACACCCTGCCAGACACCCTGGCGCACCGTGCTGGTGAGCGACGACGCTCGCGACATGCTCTCGTCGAGCCTCATCCTCAACCTCAACGAACCCTGCGCGCTCGACGATGTGTCGTGGATTCACCCCACCAAGTACTGCGGTGTGTGGTGGGAAATGATTGTGGGCCGCAAGTCGTGGAACTACACCGACGAGTTCCCCTCGGTCGACATCTACAAGACCGACTTCTCGACCGCCCGCCCCAACGGCCGCCACGGTGCCAACAATGCCGATGTGAAGCGCTACATCGACTTTGCAGCGCGCAACAACCTGAGCGAGGTGCTCGTAGAGGGCTGGAATACAGGCTGGGAAGACTGGGCCTGCATGTGGAAGTATGATGTGTTTGACTTCCAGACACCCTACCCCGACTTCGACATCGACATGCTCAACGAGTATGCCCACAGCAAAGGCGTGAAACTGCTCATGCACCACGAGACCAGTTCGAGCGTCACCAACTATGAGCGATACATGGAAGATGCCTACAAACTGATGGACAAGTATGGCTACGACGCCGTGAAGACCGGCTATGTGGGCGACATCATTCCGCGTGGCGAGCACCACTACGGCCAGTACATGAACAATCACTACCTGCATGCCGTGAAAGAGGCCGCCAAGCACCACATCATGGTGAATGCACACGAGGCAACGCGTCCCACGGGCCTGTGCCGCACCTACCCCAACCTGGTGGGCAACGAGAGTGCACGCGGCACCGAGTATGAGGCATTCCACCTCACCAAGCCCGACCACACCGTGGTGCTGCCCTTCACCCGCCTGCAAGGCGGTCCCATGGACTACACCCCGGGCATCTTTGAAACCGATCTGAGCCAGTGGAGCGACAACCACAACAATGTGCACTCCACCCTCGTTGGCCAACTGGGCATCTACCTGGTGATGCACGGCCCGCTGCAAATGGCTGCCGACCTGCCCGAGAATTACGAGAAGTTTGACGATGCCCTGCAGTTCATCCGCGACATGGCCATCGACTGGGACGACTCGAAATATATCGATGCCGAACCGGGCGACTACATCACTGTGGCCCGCAAGGCCAAAGGCACCGACAACTGGTTCGTGGGCGGCAAGTGCGACGAGCAAGGACACAAGGTGGATGTGAAACTCGACTTCCTGAATGCAGGTCGCAAATACGAGGCCACCATCTATGCCGACGCCAAGAATGCTCACTACCTGACCAATCCCAAGGCCTATGTCATCACCCGCAAGACGGTGAAGAAGGGCGATGTGCTCAAGATGACTGAGGCCCCTGGTGGCGGCTTTGTTGTTTCAATCATGGCAAAATAACAAGAAAATGAAAACAATCATCAACTTAATCGCTATTATAATGATGACCTTGGGGACTTTAACGGCCAACGCCCAGAAGGGCAACGAGATGACCTACACCCCGCAGGCCACCACATTCAGACTCGCCACCCTCGGCAACACCCAGGCGGTGACGCTGCGCATCTACAACGAAGGCATTGGCGGAAAAGCAGCCAAGACCATCAAGATGTCGCCCGCCAAGGACAAGACCTCGTGGCATGCCACCGTCAAGGGCGACCTGAAAGGCAAGTTCTACACCTTTGAGGTGAAAGTGAACGGCAAACTCTACGGCGAGACTCCGGGCATCTGGGCCAAAGCTGTGGGCGTGAACGGCAAGCGTGGCGCCATCATCGACATGAAGAGCACCAATCCCGCTGGCTGGAGCACCGACAAGCGACCCGCCATTGCCGCCAAAGACCTCATCATCTATGAGCTACACCATCGCGACTTCTCGGCAGCACGCAATATCAATCTCGACCCGCAGCTGCACATCAAGCGCGTGAGCAGCAACTACCCGGGCAAGTTCATGGCACTCACCGAGGAGTGGGCCATTGGCCACCTCAAGGAACTGGGCGTGAACGCTGTGCACATCCTGCCATCGTTCGACTACGCCTCGGTCGATGAGACGCGTCTCAACACCCCGCAATACAACTGGGGCTACGACCCGGTGAACTACAATGTGCCCGAAGGCGGCTACTCGACCGACCCCACCAAACCCGA
Organism: uncultured Bacteroidales bacterium; assembly: GCA_902768435.1. GTDB lineage: Bacteria > Bacteroidota > Bacteroidia > Bacteroidales > Muribaculaceae > Sodaliphilus. The sequence continues at coordinate 162,070 of CACXLJ010000007.1, forward strand.
AGTGCGCATCAACGAGTTCAAGCAAATGGTGCAGGCGCTGCACAGTGCCGGCATCAAGGTGATACTGGATGTGGTGTATAACCACACCTTCAACATTGACGGCAGCAACTTCCAGCGCACCATGCCCGACTACTTCTACCGCAAGAACGCCGACGGCAGTTACAGCAACGGCTCGGGCTGCGGCAACGAGACCGCCAGTGAGCAGCCGCTCATGCGCCAGTTCATGGTCGAGAGCGTGAAGTATTGGGTCGACGAGTATCACATCGACGGATTCCGCTTCGACCTGATGGGCGTGCACGACATCGAGACGATGAATGCCATTCGCAAGGCTGTGCCTGCCGACATCTTCATCTATGGTGAAGGCTGGAGTGCCGGTTCGTGCGCCTATCCTCAAGAGAAACTCGGCATGAAGGCCCACATTCAGCAAATGCCAGGCATCGCCGCCTTTAGCGACGAAATGCGCGACGGTCTGCGCGGCCCGTGGGACGGCGACGACAAGACCGCCTTCCTGGGTGCCGTGGCTGGCAACGAGGAAAGCGTGAAATATGGCATCGTGGGTGCCATCAGCCATCCGCAGGTCGACATGAAGAAGGTGAACTACGCCGATGTGGCCTGGGCCAACCAGCCCACGCAGATGATTGCCTATGTGAGCTGCCACGACGACATGTGCCTCGTAGACCGACTGAAAGCCAGTATCCCTGGCATCAGCGAGAGCGAACTCATTCGCCTCGACCAGCTGGGACAGACGGCCGTGCTCACCTCGCAGGGTGTGCCTTTCCTGCTCAGCGGCGAGGAACTGCTGCGCAACAAGAAAGGCGTGCACAACAGCTATGAGTCGCCCGACAGCATCAATCAGCTCAACTGGAACAACCGCTTCAAGTATCCGCAGGTGTTCAACTACTACCGTGGGCTCATCAGCCTGCGCAAGCATCACCCTGCATTCCACATGGGCGATGCCGACCTGGTGCGCCGTCACCTCGAGTTCCTGCCTTCACAGGAGAATGTGGTGGCATACCGCCTGAAGAATCATGCCGGCGGCGACGAGTGGAACAACATCTATGTGGTGCTCAACGGCAGCCGCAAGGAGTGTGTGATTGATGTGCCACAAGGCCGTTACACCGTGGTGGTGAACTGCGGATTTGTGAACGAGAAAGGCATTGATGTGATGGAAGGCACTCAAATTCGCATTCCCAGCCAAACCGCCCTCATCATGCACGACTAAACAGTAACATTATTTCAACGCTAAACGATCAACAACAATGAAAAGAGTTTTTTTAGCCGCTATGCTTCTTGTGGCTTTTGCCGCGCAGGCTGCCAAGCTCAATATCGACCGGGTTGAGCCCGAGAACTGGTATGCAGGACTCAAATACAACTCGCTCGAAATCATGGTCTATGGCGAGGGCATCGGTGCCGCCACCGTCACCACCGACTACCCCGGGGTGACCATCGACAGCATCGCACAGCTGCAGAGCCCCAACTACCTCATCATTTGCATGAGTCTGCACGGGGTGCAACCAGGCACCATGAACCTCAACTTCCAGCTCGAGAAGAAGAAAAAGACCGTGCCCTTCGTCTTCAAGCCGCGCAGCAACAGCGGTAAGCAGGGTTTCTCGAATGCCGATGTGCTCTACATGCTCATGCCCGACCGCTTTGCCAACGGCAACCCCGCCAACGACAAGGTGCGCGGGATGCGCAGCCAGGTGTGCGACCGCAATCACCCAAGTTACCGCCACGGCGGTGACCTGGAAGGCATACGCCAACACCTCGACTACTTCAACGATCTGGGAGTGACTACCCTGTGGTTCACGCCCGTGCTCGAGAACGACTCCCCCGAGAGTCCCTGGAACGACACCTATCACGGCTACGCCACCACCAACTACTACCGCGTTGACCCCCGTTTCGGCACCAACGACGAGTATAAGCGACTCGTCGACGAAGCCCATGCCAAGGGGCTGAAGGTGGTGATGGACATGATTTTCAACCACTGCGGATTTGAACATCCCTGGGTGGCCGACATGCCCACCAACGACTGGTTCAACCTGCACGAGTGGCTCAAGAAGTCGAAAGGCACCAGCGATGCTCGCGGCACCAGCTTCCAGCAAACCAGCTACAAGCTGGCGCCCGTGCTCGACCCCTATGCCAGCCAAATCGACAAGAAGGAGACCGTGCAGGGCTGGTTTGTATCAACCATGCCCGACCTCAACCAGAACAATTCGCATGTGATGAACTACCTCATCCAGAACAGCATCTGGTGGATCGAGACAGTGGGCATCGACGGCATTCGCATGGACACCTACCCATACGCCTACGCCGAACCCATGGCACGGTGGATGAAGATCATCAACAACGAGTACCCCAACTTCAATGTTGTGGGCGAAACCTGGTTTGAACAGCCTGCCTACACGGCCGCTTGGCAGCAAGGCAGCAAGGTGGCCAAGACCGATAGCCACCTGAAGACGGTGATGGACTTCGCCTTCCGTGCCGCCATCGACTCGGCAAGCGTGGAGGAAACCGACAACCAGTGGCGCGGCTTCAACCGCGTGTACAACAACCTGGTGTTTGACTACCTCTACCCCGATCCCAGCAGCGTGATGGCGTTCATCGAGAATCACGACACCGACCGCTTCCTCAAAGACGGACAGGATGCCGACAAACTCAAGCAAGCGCTTGCCCTGCTGCTCACCATGAACCGCATACCGCAGCTCTATTACGGCACCGAGATTCTCATGAACGGCACCAAGGCTGTGACCGACGGCAATGTGCGCAAGGACTTCCCGGGCGGATTCCCGGGCGATGAGCACAACTGCTTCACTGCCGAAGGACGCAACAAGGAGCAGAACGAAATGTACAACTGGCTCCGCAGTTTGCTGCACTGGCGCAACGGCGCAGGCAAAGACCTGATAACAAAGGGCAAACAGATTCAGTTCCTGCCCAACAACGGTTTCTATGTGCTGGCACGCCAGCTGGGCAACCATGCCGTGCTCACCATTGTGAACGGCACCAGCGATTCGCAGATATTCAACACCAGGCGCTATGACGAGATTATTGGCAACCACACCTACGGTGTTGAGGTGACTAACGGATTCAAAATCAGTCTCACCAACATTCTAGCCGTACCGGCCCGACAGACACTCATACTTGAACTATTACCATAACACTCCTATTATAACCAATGGCAAATCCCCGTCAGACGCATGTGCTGACGGGGATTTCCTTTTCAAACGAATCGGACATTAAACCCATCTCGGTTTAACCCGAAACGACTGCCAAATTGTCTGAATCTCAGAAGTTCATGTTCAGGCCCAGTTCTGCCCAGAAGTCGGCAGGCAGTGCCACATTCTCGAGCCTGATGCAATCCTTGAACAGCGGTGCCACCTGCTGCACACGATAACCGGCGATGCCGCAACCAATGCGGGTCACCAAGAACCTCAGTTCAGGATGCTGAGCGGCAAACTGCGTGAATCGCTCCACTGCAGCCCTCATCGAATCCATACCCTCCATGGTTGGCAAGGCGTAGCTCTGTCCCTGCAGGCCCTCGCCCTGACCCCACACGGCGCCAAAGTTGTGCATAGCAGCTGCTGCTGCACCGCCGGCGTGGAATCCGTTCACATTCGACCCGAACACGAAAATCTCGTCCGGCTGGAGCGTGCTGATGTGATCGGGTGTCACGCGATCCATGTAGTAGTCATTGGCCATTTCACGCTTCTTATTCATCCATTCTTCCTTAGAGTGACTGCGACCCTTGCGATATTCATCATTCATTCTCCTGTAGTAGCGAAGCTTAGCCGAGCTATCGCGCGCCCATGAACTGTCCATACCCATCTCGTCATGACTGAACTCGACAAAGTTGTCGATCGAGAGTTCTACGGTCACGCCCTTCACATTGTGCGCACTGCCCATGTAGGAGAACGACCAGCCCTCGCCTTTCAGTTTCTCGATGAGTTCCTTCACCCCTTTTGCATCCCACTCTTCCGAGGCGTTCTCGAGTCCATCGGTAAGCACGGTAACCACCGCCGAAGCATCGTCGTCGTCCTTGATGCGATTGTACAAAGCCGTAATCGACTTGCCCATGGCATCGTAGAGCGGCGTACCGCCCCATGGGTCATACTCCTTGAAATCCTCAACCTCGGCAATGGGCTTGCAGTCGATGAGCGTGCGCACCGATTCCCGTTGACCGTGAGTGTCGTCGAAGGTGACCAGCGTCAGGAAGTGCTCCTGCGTGTCGGCAAACTGCTGCTGCGCACTGCGAATGCTGTTAATTGTCTCGGTCACTCCACCCATTGTTGCATGCACCAGATTCTGCATCGACCCACTTTCATCCACAATAATCAGGTTGTAGATTCTTGCTTTTTTGTTTTCGTTTTGCTCTTCCATTGTTTTTTCGTTAAAAAAGTTAGTAAACGGTTTATGAAATCTCTTCGTGAAGTTTTTGAAGTTTTCTCGTGTAAGTTTTACACTGCAAAAATAGTGCCAATTTTTGAAACGGCAAAATTTCTTGTGTAAAAATTACGCATTTAACATTTTTTAGTAGTTTATGACTAAGATGGCGATTATTTACTGAAATATTTCTTTATTTCGTTTTTTAATCCGTGATAATATAGTATCTTTGCACCCAAAACCGTCATGGTTTTCAAGTTACACATTAATATATTATGTCAACGCTCACTCTTGTCATCGTCATCGTGTTCATTATAGGTTATGCATGCATAGCCCTTGAAAGCGTGATCAAAGTGAACAAGGCTGCCATCGCCTTGCTCATGTTCATTGCATGCTGGACCCTGTTCATGATCGACCCGAATGCCTACCTCATACTTGAAAGTGGCGAAGACATCATCAGGAAAGCGACCGAAATCATTGAAGATCACTTGGGTGAGACCTCGTCGACGCTATTCTTCTTGATGGGAGCAATGACCATTGTGGAACTGGTTGACCAGAACGGCGGCTTCGACTTTGTGCGCACCTCGCTGCGCACCACCAACAAGCGTAAACTGCTGTGGCGCATTGTGTTCATGACATTCTTCCTGAGTGCCATCCTCGACAATCTCACCACCAGCATCGTGATGATCATGGTGCTGCACAAACTGGTGGCTGAACGCACCGACCGGCTCATCTACGCCAGCATGGTGGTGATTGCCGCCAACTCGGGTGGTGCGTTCTCGCCCATCGGCGATGTGACCACCATCATGCTGTGGAATGTGGGCGCTGTGACCTCGACCGGTGTGATTACCGAGATTTTTGTGCCTTCGCTCGTGTCGATGGTGATTCCCGCCTTCATCTTGCAATACTCGCTCAAGGGCAAACTGGAGATGCCTGAAAACGACGGCGACGCCGAGGAGCAGGAACTGAGCAAGCACGAGCGCCGCACAGTGTTCTTCATGGGTGTGGGCGGCCTCATCTTCGTGCCTATCTTCAAGGGCTTAACAGGTCTGCCCCCGTTCATGGGCATCTTGCTGGTGCTGGGTCTGTTGTGGCTCGTGACCGAGTTTTTCTACGGCCGTCGCAAAAACGAGAAAAAGAAATTCAAGAAACGCGTTACCCGTGTGCTCGGAAGCATCGACATGGCCACCATCCTCTTCTTCCTGGGCATCCTCATGGCAGTGAGCTGTCTGCAAGAGACAGGTGTGCTTACTACCACCGGCCAGTGGCTCAACGATGTGAGCAAAGGCAACCACTACCTGGTGACGGGCTCCATTGGCGTGATATCGAGTATTGTGGACAATGTGCCGCTGGTGGCAGGCTGTATGGGTATGTACGACATAGCAGCAGTGGGCGACTTTGCCGTTGACGGCATCTTCTGGCAACTGCTGGCCTACTGTGCCGGCGTGGGTGGCAGCATGCTCATCATCGGTTCAGCCGCAGGTGTGGTAGTCATGGGCCTGGAACGCATTACCTTTGGCTGGTATCTGAAAAAAATTACATGGATAGCCTTCGTGGGCTATTTGACAGGCATCATCTGCTACTGGGGCATCAACGCCGTAATTCGCTAAATCACTGGTTATTTGGGGTGGCGCTTGCGCGCGAGAAATTCCACTAATCCAGGAACAAATCTATCATATTTTTTTCTGTCGCCCTGACGGGGCTAATGGATAAAACATGCTTTGTTTACAGGGGCTCACGCCCCTGCCTATTCTCACACGCCCCTACGGGGCTTGCGACTGGGTGGCTCGGAGCACTCGGGATAGATGAATTTTTTTGGAAAAGAAGGAAATTGTGGAATTCTGGGAAAAAGGGGAAATCGTGGAATTCTGGGAAAGGCGGGAAAGTTGCGGATTTTTGTGGCCGACAAGGCGTACCTTATCCCCGGCGATTAAATGATACCAACCTGAATAACAGCTTTGTAGGGTGCGGTCGCCACAGGTTGCGACCCTACATGATGGCAATAAACATTGTACTGCTTTTGTGGAGAGAATGTGTACTTTCGAGGCTTTTTGTGTACTTTCGTTGATAATCATACTGCGATCGTGCATGAGACATGCTTCGCACTTAAAAATGATTGCGCTGGCGCGCTAAAACAAGGCGGGACAGAGATTATAAACTACGGATGAATCTGATTTATCTGATTTTCAGCGGCGGGGGCAGGGTAATAATCAAAAAGTTGCGAACAAAGTTCGTCAAAAAGCTTCAAAAAGCCTGCTTCGCAGGAAATTTATCTTTTGGGGTGGTGGATGAGAGGACTTGTCAAAGAGCGCTTGCGCGGGTGGACGCATGGGCAAAGATATGGGATGGGAGGAGGGTTGTAAATGGCAAAAACTCTTTTCTCAGTAGAAAAGTCGGGTTAAAGAGCAGGGCAAAAACGGAATGATACTCCCCTAAAAATCTTAAATGGTTGAATAATATGCGGTTAATGATTAAATTTGAAACGCTTTTTTTGCCCAAAAAATTTGGATTGTCCATTTTATGGTAGTAATTTTGCACCAAACCAAAACAGCAAAATCGATTAAATAATAAGAATCAATGAAACGATTTATATTACTTTCGATAACAGTGATTTTCGTATCCATATTCTCTTTGTCTTCAGATATGCAGACAAAAGGGACGGATTTTGCTCGCTATTTGTCCAATATAAAGGCTGATAGCATCAGTTTAGAATTGACTCTGCCATTTTACCATACTCAACTTATTGTAAACATCACTCCCTGTAAACAGGAAATCGAGTACTATTTTCATCCAAAAAGTTCACTTTTCTGCCATCCCGATGATTCAATAGCACCTTTAAATAAGGCCCAAAGTCTTCAGCTATTGAGCGAAATAGATTCACTGTATATTTCAAAACAGAAAAAGGTTTGTGAAAAAATTGTCAAAGGAGAACTGGAGATGGACCAAACACCACCACCTCCTGATATAACAATCAGGATTTACAGAACAAGAAGAAAAACTATTGAAGATGTGATTTCATTGAAGGATTTGGGAATAAGAAGAGAAGACAATGTGACCTTTAAAGTGTTCTCTAAGACATTTCTTCATATCGTTGACACACTATATTCGTTAGCCCAACAAGGAGGTCTAATGGAATACAAGAGAGAACCTAAAGCATTAATTAGAAAGTATTAATGATAATCAAAACAAACATCAAGCACTTTTATATTAGGTCAGCCCTTAATGTTATTATGACAAGCACAAAAAGTGAGAGTCATCACTGATCACTAATCTTTTTGAGTGTGACGAAGGTGTAGTCGTAGGGGTTACGGTCGTCGGCTTGATGCGCCTCTTGCTCAAGCACTTGCCACTGCTCGGGGTCGATGGTGGGGAAGAAGGCGTCGGCATCGGGGAAGGTGGCGTGCAACTGCGTGAGATAGAGCGTGCTGACGCGGTCGATGGTGGCGGCATAGAGCTGGGCTCCACCTATTATAAACACCTCGCCGGGCATCTCGGCCTTGCGGAGTGCCGCATCGATGGTGTGTGCCACCGTGACGCCCTCGGGGCGATAGTTGCGGTTGCGCGTCACCACTATGTTCTGGCGGCCTGGCAGCGGCCCCTTGGGAAACGACTCGAAGGTCTTGCGGCCCATCACGATGGAATGACCCATGGTGAGATTCTTGAAGTGCTTGAGGTCGGCAGGCAGGTGACACAACAGGTCACCATTCTTGCCAATCGCGCCATTTTCGGCCACCACCACTATTGCCGAGAGGTTCTTTTTCATAAGTCAGTTGTTAGTTAGCAGTTATTAGATATTCTAGATGTTCTAGATATTCTAGATTCTCTAGATTTTCTAGGTTTTCTAGACTTATAGAGCGGCTGGAAAGACTACCAGTTCCCCCTTCAGGGGGTTAGGGGACTCTCAACCCGCTACACAGCCACAGGTGCCTTGATGCCGGGATAGGGGTCGTAGCCCTCGAGTGTGAAGTCCTCGTACTGGAAGTCGAAGATGCTCTTCACCTCGGGGTTGAGCACCATGCGCGGCAACTGACGCGGCGTGCGGCTCAACTGCAACTGCACCTGGTCTAAATGGTTGAGATAGATGTGCGCATCGCCAAAGGTATGAATAAACTCACCGGGTTCCAGACCTGTGACCTGCGCCATCATCATGAGCAGCAGCGAATAGGATGCTATGTTGAAGGGCACGCCCAGAAACAGGTCGGCACTGCGCTGGTAGAGCTGCAGGCTCAACTTGCCGTCGGCTACATAGAACTGGAAGAGCGAGTGGCACGGAGGCAGCTTCATGCTGGGCACATCGGCCACATTCCAGGCACTCACCATGATGCGGCGCGAGTCGGGGTTGTGCTTCAGCAAATCGACCACCTGTGCAATCTGGTCGATGGTGCCGCCATGGCCATCGGGCCAGGAACGCCACTGGTGCCCATAGACGGGACCCAGGTCGCCATTCGCGTCGGCCCACTCGTCCCAGATGCTCACGCCATGATCTTTGAGATACTTGATGTTGGTATCACCCTGCAGGAACCACAGCAGTTCGTAGATAATTGACTTGAGATGAACCTTTTTGGTGGTGAGCAGAGGGAAGCCGTCGGCCAGGTTGCAGCGCAACTGATAGCCAAAGATGCTCTTGGTGCCGGTGCCCGTACGGTCGGTCTTGAGGGTGCCATTCTGCATCACATGACGCAGCAGGTCGAGATACTGTTTCATGACGGTGTTTAGTTTCTTGCAAAAATAGTGAAAATAATCCACACGCACAAACCACACACAAAAACACAGACCTAAAAACCAGCAAAAAACAAAAAAACCGCCAAAGACTACCGAAAAACACAAAAATTTACAAATCCAAATATTTTTACAAAATTTTACATTTAACCAAAACCTAGTATTCATCGGCCTTTGCGTGGGGTTGTTAATAACTTTTTGTGTGTAAATGAAAATTTTTTGCTGTTTAGATTTGTAAACTTCCATAAATTATAACTAACTTTACAAGCGAATTAAAAAAAGGATGCTCATCGGCTCCTTTTTCTTTCTAAATCAATACTATTAACGCTTGTTGCATGAACAGTGAAACTTACCATATTCCGGCGCTTCTTGAGCAATGTATGGCAGGCCTTGACATCAAGGCCGACGGGACCTATGTCGACGCCACCTTTGGTGGTGGCGGCCATAGCCGCGCTATCATGCAACAACTTGGTAGTGAGGGACATTTATTCAGTTTTGACCAAGACCTTGACGCCTACAGGAACCGAATTGACGACGAGCGGTTTACATTTGTACACGGAAACTTTGCATTTCTAAAGAATTTTCTGCGTTACTATCACTGCGAGCAGGTAGATGGCATCCTGGCCGACCTAGGCGTGTCGTTCCACCACTTCGACGACGCTGAGCGCGGATTCTCGTTCCGCTTTGAGGACAGCGCCCTGGACATGCGCATGAACAAGAACGCCCAGCACGACGCCGCATGGGTGCTGATGAACTACAGCGAGGAGCAGCTGGCCGATGTCCTTTACCTGTACGGCGAACTGAAGCAGGCCCGCCGCATGGCACACGCCATTGTCACGAGCCGCTCGAGCAGCCCCATAGGCACCACCGCCCAGTTGCTTGCCATCGTCAAGCCATTCATCAGGCCTGCACAGGAAAAGAAAGAACTGGCACAGGTGTTCCAGGCACTGCGCATCGAGGTGAACCACGAGATTGATGTGCTCAAGCAAATGCTCAACCAGTCGCTCGAGGTGCTCAAGCCCGGTGGCCGCCTCGCCATCATCACCTATCACTCGCTCGAAGACCGCCTGGTGAAGAACTTCATGCGCAGCGGTAACATTGAGGGAAAGATTGAGAAAGACTTCTTCGGTCAGGTGAACACGCCCTGGAAACTTGTGAACAACAAGGTGATAGTGCCCGACGAAGCCGAGATAGCAAACAACCCACGGTCGAGAAGCGCCAAACTGCGCGTGGCCGAGAAGATATAAAAAACCACAAAACCCCGATAATAAACAGACTATGGCATCACAAAACAATAACAGCTCGAAAATCGTGCGCAATGTTGTGCAAGGACGCATTTTTCTCACGCTCAACTTCTTCAAGAAGAACTGGGTGTATGCGCTCGCCTTCATCGTGCTCATGCTCATGTACATCAGCAACAAGTATATGTGCCAGAACCATCTGCAGCAAGTGATGCAACTGCGACTTGAACTCGACAATGCGCGCACCGATTGTGTGACGGCCAGCGCCAAATACAACTCCATGATACGCGAAAGCCAAATGAAGAATCTTGTAGACACGATGCATCTTGGACTAACATCACCCGATCAGCCACCCTACAAATTATTTGAATAATATGAAACAGTCAAACAAAAAACACATTTTGATGCGTTACTCACTGATAGTGGGTTTCATGCTTCTTTTCTCGACACTCATCATCTATGACATGTTCAAGACCACCGTGGTCTACGGTTCGCTCTGGAACAAGAAAGCAGCCGAGATTCTTTCTGACACTACAATCATCGAACCCGAACGAGGTATGATTCTGGCCGACGACGGCTCGGTGCTCGCAGCCAACCTGCGATTCTTCACCGCCCGCGTCGACTGGAAGACATCGGGATTCGACCAACAAGCCTTCACCGACTCGCTGCCGGCTTTGTGCGACAGTCTGCACAGTTTCGACCCATCAAAGACACAGGACCAGTGGCGCAACGAACTGCTCGCCGCCAAGGCAAAGGGCAAACGCGCTTACCGCCTGTTCTCTCGACTCTCCCACTCTGAATACAAGCGCATCAAGAGTTTCCCGTTCTTCAACATGAAGCCCGGCAAGACGGGGCTTTATGCCGAACTCAAGATGTCGCGTTGCAAACCCTATGGAAAAATGGCATCACGAAGCATCGGCAGCACCGGTGAGGACAAGACAAGCAAAAGCATTCACGGACGCTCGGGCCTGGAAATGGCACTCGACACGCCCCTCTACGGCGTGCCCGGGCAAGCCAAGCGCATCCAGCTCACCAACAGCATCGTGGACTGGGAAAATGTGCCTGCCGTGAAAGGCTATGACATCACCACCACCATCAACATTCAGCTGCAAGACATCGTGGAGAACGAACTCTACAGCATGCTCGTGAAGAGCGAGGCCCAGTGGGGCACCGCCGTGCTCATGGAGGTGGCAACCGGCGAAATCAAGGCCATATCGAACCTGGAGAAAAACGAAGAAGGGACCGACTATGTTGAAGGTCGCAACAATGCTGTGACGGGTTACGAGCCTGGCTCGGTGATGAAACCCATCTCGATGCTGGTGGCGCTGGAAGACGGCATTGTGAAGAGCATCGACGAGCAATGGGCAACCGGCTCGGTGTGGAACTACTGCAACCGCCCCATCAAGGACCACTACGGCAGCGCCACCCTCTCGCCCAAGGAAATCATCGAGCGCTCGTCGAACATTGGCATGTCGAAAATCATCATCTCGAAATATGGCGAGAACCCCGACGGTTTCCGCAAGCGTCTGGAGCAAATGGGATTCTTCGACGAGTTCCACTCGGGTATCGGGGGTGAAATGATTCCCAGATTCCCGAAACTCAAGAACGACAATGGCGGCCGCATCTCGCTCTCGCGCATGGCATTCGGCTACACCACCGAAATCCCGCCGCTGCGCACACTCGCCATCTACAACGCCATTGCCAACGACGGCAAGTTTGTGCGTCCGCACCTGGTGAAGAAATACTCGCGCGAAGGGCAACCCGACTCCATCGTGCCCGTGACCTACATTCGCGAACACATCTGCTCGCCTGAGAACGCCGCCAAACTGCGCCAGTGTCTGCGCGAGGTGGTGTGGGGCAGCCGAGGCACCGCCCGCAAGTGGGTGCAGGACGAAAGAGTGATGATTGCCGGCAAGACCGGAACTGCCTATACCCTGGAAGGCGGCCACTACGGCAGTCAAAAGCGATATGCCTTCTGCGGATTCTTCCCCTATGACAAGCCCAAATACTCGTGCATGGTGCTCATTCGTGGCGGTCAAATCGCCTCGGCGGGAGCCAGCAGCGGCACCGTGCTCAAGAACATTGCCCTGCGCATGTATGCCCGCGGCATGCTGGGCACCGACAGCGACTACAAGGCCAACAACGAGAATGCCGACAAGCAGCCCCGACTCTTTGCCACGCTCAACCCCGAGCGCAACAAGAACCTGCGCAACGGCATCGGCCTGGGCGCCCTCAAGGTGTTTGCCAAGGCTAAAGACAACAACAAGGGCGTGCCCAATGTGCTGGGCTTGAATGTGCGCGACGCAGTGGCCACGCTCGAACGCCGCGGCATCAATGTGCGCGTACACGGAAACGGCTGTGTGACAGGACAGAGCCTGGCGGCTGGCAGTGCCTATCACCGCGGCGACCAAATATTGCTAACTCTCAGATAATGTTAACTTTAAATCAACAATACATCATGACAAAGACTCTAAAGCAATTAATACAGGCCATCGACACCCTGAAAATTGTGGGTGACGAGCAAGTGACTATCAGCGGCATCACATGCGACTCGCGCGAAGCGAGCCAAGGCGCACTGTTCATCGCCGTCAAGGGTGTTGCAGTCGATGCCCACCGCTTTATTCCCGATGTGATTGCCAAAGGGGCAGCAGCCATTGTGTGCCAGGACCTGCCCGACGAGCAGCCACAGGGCGTAACCTTTGTGCAGGTAGCCGACTCGCAAATCGCACTTGCCAAACTCGCCTCGGAATGGTTCGACCGCCCCTCCGAGAAACTGAAACTGGTGGGCGTGACCGGCACCAACGGCAAGACTACCACCGCCACGCTGCTCTATGAAATGGCACAACTCATGGGCTACAAGGCTGGCCTGCTCTCGACCGTGCAGAACATCATCGACAAGAAGGTGATTCCTGCCAAGCAGACCACCCCCGACCATATAACCCTGAACAGCATGCTTCACGACATGGTGATGGCAGGCTGCGACTATGCCTTTATGGAAGTGAGTTCGCATGCATGCTCGCAGCACCGCATCGACGGCCTCACCTTCAAGGGTGGCATCTTCACCAACCTCACCCGCGACCACCTGGACTATCACAAGACCGTCGAGAACTATATCGAGGCCAAGAAGATGTTCTTCGACGCCCTGCCCGCCACAGCCTTTGCGCTGGTGAACATCGACGACAAGGTGGGCCAGGTGATGGTGCAGAACACCAAGGCCAGCAAGTACACCTACTCACTGCGCAGCATAGCCGACTTCAAGGGAAAAATGCTTGAAGACCGCATCGACGGCACCCTGCTCGAAATCAATGGCAAGGAAATCGAGGTGATGTTCACCGGCCGTTTCAATGCCTACAACCTGCTCTCGGTGTACGGCGCCTCAACACTGCTCGGTTTCCCCGAAGACGAACTACTCGTGAAGATGTCGCTGCTCAAGCCCGTTGCCGGACGCTTCCAGACGATGCGTTCGCCCCGTGGCTACACGGCCATTGTCGACTATGCCCACACCCCCGATGCACTGGTGAATGTGCTCAATGCCATCAGCGAGGTGCTGAACGGCAAGGGCGACATCATCACCGTGTGCGGCTGCGGCGGCGACCGTGACAAGGGCAAACGCCCCATCATGGCGCGCGAGGCTGCCACACGCAGCGACAAGGTGATACTCACAAGCGACAACCCCCGCACCGAGGACCCCGAAGCCATACTGCGCGACATGCAGGCCGGCATCAACAGTTACCAGAGCACCAAGGTGGTGAAAATCACCGACCGCCGTCAGGCCATAGCCACTGCATGCATGCTTGCCAAGGCGGGCGATGTGGTGCTGGTTGCCGGCAAGGGGCACGAAGACTACCAGGAGATTAACGGCGTGAAGCATCACTTCGACGACCGTGAAGTGATTCAGGAAATATTCAAGAACGAAAAACTCTAAATCTATCGCAATATGTTTTACCACTTATTTCACTTTCTGCAGGAATACAACATTCCAGGTGCACGACTCTTTGACTACATCACATTCAGGGCAGGATTTGCACTGCTGCTGTCACTGTTCATCGCCATTGTGATAGGCCGCCGCATCATCGACCGACTGCAAATCATGCAGGTGGGCGAACTCGTGCGCAACCTGGGTCTGCAAGGGCAACTGGAGAAGAAAGGCACCCCCACCATGGGCGGTATCATCATCATCATCTCCATCCTCATTCCTTGCCTGTTGCTGGGTAAACTCAACAATGTGTACATGATTCTCATGATTGTGTCGACCATCTGGTGCGGTGCGCTGGGCTTTGCCGACGACTACATCAAGGTGGCTCACCACAACAAAGAGGGCATGAAGGGCAAATTCAAGATTGTGGGTCAGGTGGGTCTGGGACTCATTGTGGGCCTCACCATGTACTTGAGCCCTGCCGTTGTCATGAGCGAGAATGTGGAAGTGGTCGACCCTGAAACACACGAACTGGTCATCGAACACAAGGCGCAAAACATCAAGTCGACGCAAACCACCATCCCCTTTGTGAAGAACCACAACTTCGACTATGCCTACCTCACCAAGTGGATGGGCGACAGCGCGCAAACTGGCGGATGGATTGTGTTCATCCTTGTCACCATCTTCGTGATTACTGCAGTGAGCAACGGTGCCAACCTGACCGACGGACTTGACGGACTTGCGACCGGAACCTCGGCCATCATAGGCGTTGCCCTCGCCATCATGTGTTACCTGGGGGGCAATGTCATCTACTCTACCTACCTGAACATCATGTATATCCCCGACAGTTCAGAGCTGGTGGTGTATGCTGCGGCATTTATCGGCGCCACCATCGGCTTCCTGTGGTACAACTCCTATCCGGCGCAGGTGTTCATGGGCGATACGGGCAGCCTGTGCCTGGGTGGCATCATTGCCGTGTTTGCCATCCTCATACGCAAGGAGCTGCTCATTCCCATCCTGTGCGCCATCTTCTTTGTTGAAGATCTCTCGGTGATGATTCAGGTGCTCTACTTCAAGATCACGAAGCGCAAGAGCGGCGTGGGCAAGCGCATCTTCAAGATGACGCCTTTGCATCACCACTTCCAGGTGCCAGCCGGGCAGGTCGATGCCAAATGGCAAAATCCCAAGGGAGCCATCCCGGAATCGAAGATTGTGATGCGCTTCTTCCTGGTAGCCATCTTCCTCGCTGTAATTACTTTCGTAACTCTCAAAATTCGCTAATTTACACATCAAAAATAGATTAAAATAAAATGGAGAACAATTTAACTAAAAACATCGTGATTCTGGGCGGCGCCGAGAGCGGCGTGGGCGCTGCTGTGCTTGCCAAAGTGAAAGGGTTCAATGTGTGGCTCTCGGACATGGGCACCATCAAACCCAAATTCAAGGAAAAACTTGAAGAGTACCACATCGACTGGGAAGAAGGTGGCCACACCGAGGCAAAAATTCTCGCTGCACACGAGATTATCAAGAGCCCGGGCATCCCCGAGACGGCACCCATTGTGAAAAAGGCTATTGCCAAGAACATTCCCATCATCAGTGAAATAGAGTTTGCAGGCCGCTATACCGACGCCAAGATGGTGTGCATCACCGGCAGCAACGGCAAGACTACCACCACACTGCTCACCTACCACATTCTGCAGAAAGCAGGTCTCAATGTGGGTCTTGCAGGCAATGTGGGCAACAGCCTTGCCTATCAGGTAGCCACCACGCACCACGATGTGTATGTGATTGAGCTGAGCAGTTTCCAGCTCGACAATATGTATGAATTTAAAGCCAATGTGGCGGTGCTGCTCAACATCACGCCCGACCACCTGGACCGCTACGACTTCAAGATGGAGAACTATGCCGCCGCCAAATTCCGCATCATGCAGAACCAGACGAGCGACGACACCTTCATCTTTTGGTACGACGACCCCATTATCGCTGCACAACTCAAGCAGGTGAACACCGAGGCAAGACTCTTGCCCTTCACCGCACGCAACGACGAGAATTGTGCCGCCTTCATGGCCGACGATGTGCTCCACTTCAACCTGCCCGAGAATGCTTGGGAGATAAATCGCAGCGAACTCTCGCTCAAGGGATTGCACAATATCTACAACTCTATGGCTGCCAGCCTCTCGGCATCGGTGCTCGACATCAAGAACGAGGTGATTCGCGCCGCGCTTGCCGACTTTGAGGCAGTAGAACACAGGCTCCAGTTCATCAGGAAAGTGGGCGGTGTGACCTATATCAACGACTCCAAAGCCACCAATGTGAACGCTACCTGGTATGCCCTGGAAAGCATGACCGAACCCGTGGTGCTCATCCTGGGCGGTGTGGACAAGGGCAACGACTACAGCGAAATTGAGCCCCTGGTGAAGGAAAAGGTGAAAGCCATTGTGTGCCTGGGCGTTGACAATGCCAAGCTGCACAACTTCTTTGACGGCAAAGTGCCCGTTGTGACCGATGCCCGCAGCATGGCCGAGTGTGTGGAGAAGTGCCACGCCCTTGCCGAGAGCGGCAACACCGTGCTGCTGTCGCCCTGCTGTGCCAGTTTTGACCTGTTCAAGAACATGGAAGATCGCGGTGAGCAATTTAAAGAAAATGTGAACAAAATCTCTTAATGCCCCGCCCCATGTCAGAAGTCAAACACGATAAAGTGAACAAATATGAAGAGGTGACCAAGAAATATGGTGACCCCTGGATTTGGGGCATCTATTTCACGCTCATCATCATCTCGATTATCGAGTCGTACAGCGCATCGAGCCGCGAAGTGGCAAAGGCCGGCGTTTATATGCCCATCATCAAGCATTGTGTGTTTCTTGCCGTGGGCTTTGCGTGCGTCTTTTTCCTGTACCGCTCTAACTACAACAGCAAGAACCTGTTGGCACTCATGATACCGGGGTTGGGGGTGTTCACCATCATCTGCCTTGTTTATGTAATGCTCTTTGGTGAGGTGATTAACGGCGCCCAGCGAGCCATCTCGCTCCCGGGCGGATTCACCCTGCAGCCTGCCGAACTCGCCAAGTTGTCGATTGTAACGCTGCTGGCCTACATTCTTGCACGCTCGCAAAAGAACAAGGATGTGACCACCGGCGGCATCATCATGGCGGCATTCATAGTGGCGGTCTTTGGCGGTCTGCTGCTGCAGAGCGGTTTGACCAACACGCTGCTGCTCATGTGCATCAGCATGTCGATGCTGCTGATAGGCGGCACCCGGTGGAAAAAAATCATCTGCGTAATGGTGCTTTACGGCATCGTATTCGGGTGTTTCATGCTCATCAAGAAGAACAACGACAGCAAGGAGGCCAATCTGCTTGCTGCCGAGAATGTGGTGATGGAAGGCGACACCATTGCCGATAACATGGTAGTTGATTCGAAAAACAAGGTGGACCGCAGCGGCACCTGGAAAAACCGTGTCAAGGAGTGGTGGAACAGCGACTCGCTCGTTTACCGCCCGCTGACCGACAAGAACCAGCAGGAAATGTTCTCGCGCATGGCGCAGGCACACGGCGGCATCACCGGCGTGGGCATCGGCAACTCGCGCGAATGCAGCCGCCTGCCACTGGCATTCAGCGACTACATCTACTCCATCATCGTCGAGGAAACGGGACTCATTGGCGGCGTGTTCGTCATCATCCTGTATCTGTGGCTATTGGCACGAGCGGCCATGATTGCGCGCCGATGCCGGCGCGTGCTGCCGGCACTGCTCATCATTGGTATGGCTTCAATGATTGCCTACCAGGCCCTGTTCCACATGGCCATCAATGCGGGCGTGTTCCCCGTTTCGGGACAACCCTTGCCGCTTGTTTCAAAGGGCGGTACCTCAATCATCGTCACTAGCATTGCCTTCGGCATCATGCTCAGCGTGAGCCGAACCATTGCCAACGGAACCAACAAGAGTAACAAATCGGAGGAGAATCAGCTGCCCGAAGGTCTTGGCGCTGAGAATCCAACACAATTGATTCGCAAAAATGAATGGAAATAAACTGAACTTTCTCGTGAGTGGTGGTGGCACAGGCGGACACATTTTCCCAGCCCTGTCGATCGCCAACGAAATCAAGCGCCGTTACCCCGAAGCCCACATCCTGTTTGTGGGTGCCGAGGGACGCATGGAGATGGAACGCGTGCCGGCGGCAGGTTATGAAATCAAGGGCCTGCCCGTGAGCGGTTTCGACCGCAAACGCATTTGGCGCAACTTCAAGGTGCTCTACCGCTTGCGCAAGAGCATGAGCATTGCCAAGGGCATTCTGCGCGACTTCAAGCCCGACATCGCCATAGGCGTGGGCGGCTATGCCAGCGGTCCCATGCTCAAGATTGCCCAGAAAAAAGGCATTCCCACCCTGCTGCAGGAACAAAATTCCTATGCTGGGGTGACCAACAAGCTGCTGGCCAAGAAGGCCAACTGCATCTGCGTGGCCTACGAGGGCATGGAGCGCTTCTTCCCTGCCGAGAAAATAGTGCTCACCGGCAACCCCGTGAGGCGCAACCTGCTCGAATGCACCTCGTCGCCCCAAGAGGCACGCGAGGCACTGCAACTCGACCCGGGAAAGAAGACCATTCTGGTGGTGGGCGGCAGCCTGGGTGCACGCACCATCAACAACAGCATCATTGCCGGGCTCAACAGCATTGCCAACTCGCCCGATGTGCAGGTGCTCTGGCAATCAGGCAAAATCTACAACGAGCGCTGTGCGGCAGCCTTGAGCCAGTCGGGAGCCAAGAATGTGAAACAAATGCCCTTCATCAGTTCGATGGACCTTGCCTATCGCGCCGCCGACCTCGTCATCTCGCGTGCCGGAGCCAGTTCAATCTCTGAACTGCAGTTGCTGGGCAAGCCCTCGATTCTCGTACCCTCGCCCAATGTGGCTGAAGACCACCAGACCAAGAATGCCCTTGCACTGGTCAACAAGAATGCGGCTCGCATGATTACCGACGCCGAGGCCGAGGCCAAGCTGGTGGATGAGATGCTGAGCGTGGTAGCCGAGCAAAATCTGCTCGACACGCTTGCTATCAATGTCAAGAGAATGGCGCTCAACAATGCTGCCGAGCACATTGTCGACGAAATTGAAAAGATTCTTACCGATTAAAACACTTGCTTTCATGAAAGACTTCAGTTCATTATACTTCATTGGAGCCGGCGGCATAGGCATGGCAGCCCTCGAGCGCTACTTCCTGGCCAAGGGCAAACGCATTGCCGGCTACGACCGTACCCCGTCGGAACTCACCCAGGCCTTGCAGGACGAAGGCGTGGAAATCACTTTTGACGAGAACCCCGACCTCATCCCCGACTATTGCCGCGACCCCGAAACCACACTGGTGGTGTACACCCCTGCTGTGCCCGACAGTCATGCCGGCATGCAATATTTCAGGAACAACGGATTCGAGGTAGTGAAACGCGCCAAACTGCTGGGCATCGTCACCGACGACACGCTGGGCCTGTGCTTTGCCGGCACACACGGCAAGACTACCACCTCGAGCATGATGGCACACATCCTTGAAGTATCAGGAATGGGCAGCAACGCCTTTTTGGGCGGTGTGCTGCGCAACTATAACAGCAACTTTTTGCTTTCAGAGAGCAGCCCATTCTCGGTAATTGAAGCCGACGAGTTCGACCGCTCGTTCCACCACCTGAGGCCCTATATTGCCGTGGTGACCTCGACCGACCCCGACCACCTCGACATCTACGGCACCTATGAAGCCTATCTCGAGAGTTTCGCACACTTCACCAGTCTCATCAAGCCCAGCGGCTCACTCATTGTGCACGAGGGACTTGCTTTGAAACCACGCGTACAAGAAGGAGTATACACCTACACCTACTCGCTCGACAAGGGCGACTTCCACGCCCAGAATGTGCGCAAGGGCAATGGCAAAATCCTGTTCGACTTCGTGCATCCTGATGGCATCATTGCCGATGTTGACCTGGGTGTGCCCGTGAGCATCAACATCGAGAACGCCATCGCCGCCATGGCAGTGGCTTGGCTCATTCATGTGCCCCAAGAGGCCATGAAACAGGCTATGGCCACTTTCCAGGGTCCCAAGCGCCGCTTCGAGTTCTGGCTCAAGGAAGACGGCCCGCACGGCAAAGTGGTGATCGACGACTATGCCCACCACCCCAACGAAATCGAGGCCAGCATCAAGTCGGTGCGCGACCTGTATCCCGACCGCCGCATCTCGGTCATTTTCCAGCCGCACCTCTACACGCGCACGCGTGACCTTGCACCCGATTTTGCCCGCGCCCTGTCGCTCGCCGACGAGGTGATTTTGCTGCCCATCTACCCTGCAAGAGAGGAACCCATACCCGGTGTGACCAGCGAAATCATCCTCAAAGACCTCACTTGTCCGAAAAAAACGATTTATAGCAAAGAAAATTTGATTAATTCGCTAAAATTGTGTAACTTTGATATCTTGTTGACAGTCGGGGCCGGTGACATCATCAATCTGTTGCCCCAAATCTGCCAAGAAGTTAAAAAACAGAAGCGTTGAAAATAGTCCGATACATAATATTGCTCATCATCTCGGCACTGCTCGTGTGGGGTGTGTTCTGGGCTCGCAACAAGGCTTCGGCACAACTCTGCAAATCGATTGATGTGGTCATTGAAAACAATGAAAAGGCTACATTTGTCACCCCTCAGGGCGTCATCAACGACCTGCAGAAGATGAACTTCAAGATTGTGGGACTGCCCATGTGGCAAATCAACAGCGACAGCATCGAGAGGGCGCTCTCCAAGTCACAGTTCCTGGAATCGGCCCAGTGCATCAAGGGGCAAAACGGCGTTTTCCAGATCAAGGTCAAGCAACTCATACCGGTGCTGCGTGTGTTTGACGGCGACGACTCCTACTATGTGAACCGCGAGGGCAAGAGGATTCCTGCAACGGTCAACTTCTTTACCGATGTGCCCATTGTCGAGGGTCACTTCACCAAGGAATTCGGTCCCGAGAAACTGCTGCCTATGGTCGACTATGTGAACCACGACTCTACACTTGCCAGCATTGTCACCATGTACAAGTATCGCGACCCCCAGAACATCATGATTGTTCCCTGCTTCAACGGACACATCGTGAACATGGGCAGCGTCGACAAGTACAAGGAGAAGTTCAGGAAACTCATGCTCTTCTACCGCAAGGTGATGCCCGAAAAGGGATGGAACACCTACGACACCATCTCGGTGAAGTGGAACTATCAGGTGGTGGCAACCCTGGCCAAGAAAAAGGTGGTGCCCGAATTCAACACCGACTATGAAGACGAAGACCCCGCCCCCGACTTCGAGACCATGACCGTTGGCGATGAGCAGCGACCCATAGGGGCCGAAAAGAAACCCGCCGAAAGCGAGAAGCCCAAAAACAACGACAGCAACAACAATAACAACAAAGAGAAAGAGAAAAATAATAATCCACATAATTAATCATTACACATTATGGAGAAGAACCAATATATCGTAGCCTTTGAAATTGGCAGCTCCAAGATAGTAGGAGCCATTGCCGACAAATCTTCGTCGGGCTATGTCACTGTGCGCATGCTTGAGGAAGAACGCCTCATCAACAGTGTGCGACATGGCGAAGTGAAGAATGTAGAGAATATAAAAGGGGCCATTACTCGTATTCTCAAGAAGCTCGAAAACCGGATAGACGGACGCATCTCAGATGTCTTTGTAGGCATCAGCGGCAGGTCGCTTCACTCTGAGATTTCAGAGGTGAGCCGTGACCTGGACTCGTCGAATGCCATTACCGACCAAATCATTGAGCGCATCATCCAAGATTCGCTTCGCAGCAACAACAGCAACTACGACACCATCGACATTGTTCCGCGCGCTTTCTATGTCGACAAGAAAGAAACCGAGAATCCGAGCGGACAATTCGGTTCTAAAATCAGCATCAAGCTCAACCGCATCGTGGCCAAACCCGCCATTAAGATTAGCCTCAAGCGTGTAACCGACAATGTGGTGAAGGTGCGCCGCTACATCGTGACCCCGCTTGCCACTGCCGAAAAAGTGCTCACGCCCGAAGAGAAATCGCTGGGCTGCATGTTAGTGGATTTGGGTGCCGAAACCACCGAAGTATCAATCTATAAAAACGGTTCTCTCCTCTATTTCACGACACTCCCGCTGGGCGGACGCAATATAACCAAAGACATTGAAAACGGACTCTCGGTTGTTGAAGATGTGGCCGAGCGTGTCAAGAAAAACATCAACAATCCGCTCGAACCCTCGAACGAATCGACCAATATTGAAGGTGTCAACTCAGCCGACGCTTCACAGTACATCTCGGCTCGAGCCGGCGAGATCATTGCCAACATCATCAGGCAAATCTCCTATGCCAACCTCAATATCGAAGATATCAAGAGCATTGTGGTGATTGGCGGTGGCGCTCAACTGCAAGGTTTCAACAAGAAACTGGAAGAAACCGCAAAAATCACCGTGAAGGCCGGAACGGTTCCCCACACATTCAACATCCTCGACTACACCATCAACAAGCCCGAATACATTCAGATTTTGTCACTGCTTGCTAAAGGCGCCGAACTTCTCCCCACAGGTGAAACCTGCATGGAAATCAACTCCTACGACGATGGTGCCGGACTCCGCGTCAACACTGCACCAAAACCTCAAGTTGACGAGCAACCCGAAGAAACCGAGGTTAAAAAAGACAAGAAAAGCGGAAAGAAGCCAGGGAGGTGGAAATTCTTTAAAGATAAGCTGAGCGGATTGCTCGAAGAAGGCGATAACGAAACCATGTAACAATAACCCGAGTGAATTATTCAATTGTTTCATCAAAAAAATTACTGAATTATGCCTAACTTAAAAGACAACATAGACAGCAACATTCTCGATACCATCGAACAAGGCTCGGGCAGTTTCAAAATCGACGATAAGATGCCTACCATCATCAAAGTAGTGGGCGTGGGTGGCGGCGGCAACAATGCCATCAACCACATGTATGCACAAAATATCAGCGGAGTGTCGTTTGTGGTCATCAACACCGACCGTCAGGCGCTCCAGAACTCTCCAGTGCCTAACCGGCTGCTCATTGGCCCCAACACCACCTTCGGTCTGGGTGCCGGCAACGACCCTGCCAAGGCTAAAGCCGCTGCCGAAGAGAGCGCCGACGACATTGCCGCCCTGTTTGACGACGACACCAAGATGGTGTTCATCACCGCTGGTATGGGTGGTGGCACAGGTACCGGTGCAGCGCCTGTGGTGGCACGCATCGCCCGCGACAAGGGCATCCTCACCATTGGCATCGTGACCATCCCCTTCCTGTTCGAAGGCACCAAGAAGATTCTCAAGGCACTCAATGGCGCCGATGAGATGCAAGAATATGTAGATGCACTGCTCATCATCAACAATGAGCGACTCACCGAGATATATCCCGACCTCGACTTTGTGAACGCATTCGGCAAGGCCGACGACACCCTCTCGATTGCCGCCCGAAGCATTTCGGAACTCATCACCACCGACGGCAAGATTAACCTCGACTTCAACGATGTGAACACCACCCTGCGCGATGGCGGCGTGGCAATCATCAGTTCGGGTTACGGCGAGGGCGAGCACCGCGTGACCAAGGCCATCGAAGATGCGCTGGAGTCACCGCTGCTGCGCAACCGCGATGTTTACGGTTCGAAACGCATCTTGATGAACTTCTATTTCAACCCCAACTCCAACAACCCCTTCCGCATGGCCGAGGTCGACGAGATGCGCCAGTTCATGACCAACTTTGGCGCCGAGGTCGATGTCATTTGGGGTGTTGCATTCGACGACACGCTCGACGAGCGCATCAAGATCACCATCCTGGCTGCCGGATTTGATGTGACGCTTGGCGATGAGGCTCCTGCCGAGAAAGCAGCGCCTGTCAAGACCGCAACCACCGAGAAAACTGAAATTCAGCGCATCAAGGAAGAGTACGGCACCGACAAGATCACCCAGCAGAACAACGAAATGGCCGAAGCCCGCTTCTTCGTGTTCAGGCCTAACGACATCGACAACGACGACATCATCGACCTGCTCGAGAAGGTTCCTGTGGTGGATCGTAGCCAGAAAACCAAGTCAAGACTCAAGGAAATGCAGGAGAATCCTGTTACTGCACCCGTGCGCAAAGCCGAACCGGCACCTGCCAAGAAAGGCACTGCCACCACCATTGAATTTGACAGTTAAACATTTTCTCCACAATACACACCATTAATTACAAATTAATTGTGTAATTTTGCACTGCCGCACAGCCTTAACAGGGTGCGGCAGTTATTTATTTACTGCATTTTTAGTTATATTTCAATATTATGCTCACGCTACAACTCATCAACAACGACCCGCAAGAGGTCATCCGCCGATTAGCCATTAAGCAATTCGACGCTCAAGAACCCATCATGCGCATTGTCGACCTTGACAAGCAGCGCCGCGCCGCTCAAAAGAACCGCGACGACAATGCCGCTCAACTCAATAAGATGGCAGCCCAGATTGGCGCACTCATGAAACAAGGCAGCCGCGACGAGGCCGAGCAAGTGAAGGCACAAGTGGCTCAACTCAAGACCGCCAACAAGGAGATTGACGACAATCTCAAGGCCATCGAAAACGAAATCACTACCATCTTGCTTTCCATCCCCAATGTGCCCTACGAGGGCGTGCCCGAAGGCAAGACTGCCGAGGACAACATCGTGGAAAAGACTGGTGGCAACATTCCCGAACTGCCTGCCGACGCCCTGCCCCACTGGGACCTCGCCAAGAAATATAACCTCATTGACTTTGACCTGGGCGTGAAAATCACTGGCGCAGGCTTCCCCGTTTATATTGGCAAGGGTGCCAAACTGCAGCGCGCGCTCGTTCAGTTCTTCCTCGACGAGGCCTCGAAGGCTGGCTACACCGAGATTGAACCGCCGCTGGTAGTGAACGAAGATTCGGGTCTGGGTACTGGTCAATTGCCCGACAAGGAGGGTCAGATGTACCACTGCCAGGTCGACAACTTCTACCTCATCCCCACTGCCGAGGTGCCCGTGACCAACATCTACCGCGATGTGATTATCCCGCAGGACGAACTGCCCAAGAAGAATTGCGCATTCTCGGCTTGTTTCCGCCGTGAGGCCGGTTCTTATGGCAAGGATGTGCGAGGCCTGAACCGCCTGCATCAGTTCGACAAGGTAGAAATCGTGCGCATCGAGAAACCCGAAAACTCCTATCAGGCTCTCGAGGAAATGAAGGACCATGTGCAGTCGCTGCTCGAGAAACTCGAACTGCCCTGGCACATCTTGCGCCTGTGCGGCGGCGACATGAGCTTCACCAGCGCCATCACCTTTGACTTTGAGGTGTGGTCGGCAGCCCAGCAGCGCTGGCTCGAGGTGAGTTCGGTATCGAACTTCGAGACCTATCAGGCCAACCGCCTCAAATGCCGCTATCGTGGCGACGACAAGAAGACCCACCTGTGCCACACCCTGAACGGTTCGGCACTGGCATTGCCCCGCATCGTAGCCGCATTGCTCGAGAACAACCAGACGCCCGAGGGCATTCGCATTCCCAAGGCATTGCAACCCTACACCGGATTCGACATCATCGACTAAACGCAACCTTTTGCGATGGACCTGAACTTGACCTATAACGCGCAGGAAAGCGGCAAGCATCTGCTGCTCGAGACCTACGGCTGCCAAATGAATGTAGCCGACAGTGAAGTGGTGGCCTCGGTGATGCAGATGGCAGGCTACGAGACCACCGACACGCTTGATCATGCCGATGCCATCTTCATCAACACCTGCTCGGTGCGCGACAATGCCGAGCAGCGCATCTTTGCCCGCCTCAACCAACTCAATGCCCTGCGCCGTCAGCGCAAACGCCGGCTCATTGTGGGCATCATAGGCTGCATGGCCGAGCGACTCAAGGACACGCTCATCACCGACTATGATGTGGATGTGGTGGCAGGTCCCGACGCCTATCTGGAACTGCCCAGCCTCGTTGCGCTGGCCGAGAACGGCGAAAAGGCCATCAACACCCAACTCTCGACCACCGAGACCTATCGCGATGTGATTCCGCAGCGCGTGGGCGGCAACAAGGTGGGCGGCTTCATCAGCATCATGCGCGGGTGCAACAACTTCTGCACCTATTGCATCGTGCCCTACACCCGCGGCCGTGAACGCAGCCGCGAGCCACAGAGCATTCTCAACGAACTTGCCGACCTGCAGCAGAAAGGGTTCAAGGAGGTGACCCTGCTGGGGCAGAATGTGAATTCATATCTTTACAAACCTGCCGACGGTTCATCGCCAGTCGACTTTGCCCGCCTGCTCGCCATCGTGGCCGAGGCTGCTCCCGAAATGCGTGTGCGCTTCACTACCAGCAACCCAGAGGACCTCACCGACGAGATTATCGCCACCATGGCAAGCCACAGCAACATTTGCAAGCACATTCACCTGCCCGTGCAGAGCGGCAGCAACAAGGTGCTCAAACTCATGAACCGCAAATACACCCGCGAGTGGTATCTCGACCGCATCGCCAAGATTCGCGAGGCGATGCCCGATTGCGGCATCTCGACCGACATGTTCACCGGTTTCCACAACGAAACCGAAGAGGATTTTCAGGAGACACTCTCGCTCATGCGCGAAGTGGGCTTCGACTCGGCCTTCATGTTCAAGTACAGCGAGCGTCCCGGCACCTTTGCCGCCAAGAATCTGCCCGACAATGTGCCCGAAGATGTGAAAATCGACCGCCTCAACCGCATGATTGCCTTGCAGAACGAACTCTCGCAGTGCAGCAACCGCAACGATGTGGGCAAGACCTTCGAGGTGCTGGTAGAGGGCTACAGCAAGCGCTCACGCGACGACATGTTCGGACGCACCCAGCAAAACAAGGTGATTGTGTTCCCTGCAGGCGACACGCGCATTGGCGATTTTGTGCACTGCCAAGTCGAGAAATACACCAGCGCCACGCTCATAGGTCATAAGGTCAATATTTAACCATCTGATAATCAAGGTTGCACTTTTGTAAAAGTACATAAAGCGAAAAAACGCAACTACACCATGAACGCATCCACAGGCGAACCTAAAGACATATTGTGGAACAGTAATTTCATCAAGGTGATGGCAGCCAATTTCCTGCTGTTTTTCGCCTTCTATCTGCTCACCCCGCTGCTGCCGCTCTACCTGAGCGAACGCTTTAGCGCCACCAAGGATGTGATTGGACTGGTGCTTTCGGGCTACACGGTCACCGCCATGCTTATGCGCCCCTTCAGCGGCTATGTGGTCGACAGTTTCCCGCGCAAGCAGGTGCTCATGGTGTGCTTTTTCCTGTTTTTCATCTTCTTTGCAGGCTATCTGGTGGCTGGCACATTGCTGCTCTTCACCATTGTGCGCACCCTGCATGGCGCACCCTTCGGCGCAGTCACCGTGGCCAACAGCACCGTAGCCATCGATGTGCTATCCTCGAGCCGCCGCACCGAGGGCATAGGCTACTACGGGTTGAGCAACAATCTGGCTATGGCCATCGCCCCTTCGGTGGCTCTCTACATCTACCACTACATCCAAAACTTCGACCTGCTCTTCTTCTTGTCGCTCATTATTGCCGGCCTGGGACTTGTGGTCGACGCCACGGTGAAACTCAATCCGCGCGCCATCGTCAAGAACAAGCAGAAGGTGTCGCTCGACCGCTTCTTCCTCACGCCAGGATGGATTCTTGCCATCTGCATGACGGGATTCGGTTTCTGTTTTGGCGTGTTGAGCAACTACCTTGCCATCTACAGCAAGGAGATACTGCACCGCACTGGTGGCACAGGCACATGGTTCATGCTCATTTCCATCGGCCTGATGCTATCACGCCTGCAAGGCGCCAAAGCGCTGCGCCAAGGCAAAATTGTGCAGAATGCCAGCGCAGGCATGTGCATATCGGTGGTGGGCTACACGATGTTTGTCGTGTGCCCCAACGACATTGGCTACTTTGGCTCCGCCATCCTTATCGGTTTGGGCAACGGCCACATGTGGCCCGCGTTCCAGAACATGTTCATCAATCTGGCCCGCAACGACCAGCGTGGCACAGCCAACTCCAGCATCCTCATCTCGTGGGACATCGGCATGGGCCTGGGCGTGCTCATAGGCGGCATTATTGCCGATGCGCTCGGCTACTTGCCCGCCTTCTGGACCATGGTCATCGTGAATGTGGCAAGCGTCGCCACCTTTTTCGCCTTCGCCCGCGCCCACTACGCCCGCCACAAGCTCCGCTAAACCTGCTTCTCATCGCTACAGTTCTAGATTCTCTAGTTAATCTATATTATCTAGATAGGCTATATTTCGCCTTAAAAAATCAAGGCGGGGCCAGTGGGTGGCTCCGCCTCTCGTTACATCATGATGAGAATTCTAAAATTTGGTGTTTTTCAGGTATTGTTTAAGTGCTTTCATTCTTATTGCTGAAATGCCTGAACAGTTAGATTCTCGGCAATCAGCATCAGTCGGCTGCTGGCTCGGGAGTCTCGCCACGCATGGCAGCAAAGATCTTCTCTTCGAGTTCATCGGCAAGTTCCACATTGTCGGCAAGCAGCTGTTTCACAGCATCGCGGCCTTGACCCAGCTTGGTGCTCTCGTAAGAGAACCACGAACCGCTCTTCTTCACAATGCCAAACTGCACGCCCAGGTCAATAATCTCGCCAATGCGGCTGATGCCCTTGCCAAAGAGAATCTCGAACTCGGCCTTGCGGAATGGAGGAGCCACCTTGTTCTTCACCACCTTCACGCGGGTGAGGTTACCCAGCACCTGCTCTCCATCCTTAATCTGGCCAAGTCGGCGAATGTCGATGCGCACCGAGGAGTAGAACTTGAGTGCGTTGCCGCCCGTGGTGGTCTCGGGATTGCCGAAGAGGACACCCAGTTTTTCGCGCAGCTGATTGATGAAGATGCAAGTGGTGTTGGTCTTGCTGATGGTAGCAGTGAGTTTGCGCAACGCCTGGCTCATGAGCCTTGCTTGCAAGCCCATCTTGCTCTCGCCCATCTCGCCCTCAATTTCGGCCTTGGGCGTGAGGGCAGCCACCGAGTCGATCACGATGATGTCGATGGCGCTGGAACGAATGAGCTGGTCGGCAATCTCCAAAGCCTGCTCGCCGTTGTCGGGCTGCGAGATGAGAAGGCTATTCACATCCACCCCGAGTTGCTCGGCATAGAAGCGGTCAAAGGCATGCTCGGCATCGATAATGGCAGCAATGCCGCCCATCTTCTGCGCCTCGGCAATAGCATGAATGGCCAGCGTGGTCTTGCCGCTCGATTCGGGACCATAAATCTCGATGATGCGTCCGCGCGGATAACCGCCCACGCCCAGCGCATAGTTCAGTCCAATTGACCCCGAAGGAATCACCTCCACATTCTCGATGCTCTCGTCACCGAGTTTCATGATTGAACCGCGACCATAGGTCTTGTCGATCTTGTCCATTGCTACCTGCAGCGCCTTGAGTTTCTCGGGCGATACCGGCTGGCGGCCACTTTGAGCCTGCTCCATGTTTGTTTTTTCTTCCATAGTTTTATTTATCGTTTTGTTATTATTAAGTTTCTTGTTTTGAGGCAAGAATTGCTTGCTTTCATGTTACAAATTTAGCAAATCAATGCCAATTTCACAAATCTCACACTGCAAATTTAGCGCTCCACATGTGCACAACATTGGCACACATCTGTGAAAAAATCAAATTTCACCAAAAAACACATTTTGCCGACTTAACGGCACTTGCGCAACAAGTGCCGCACCGCAAAGCCCACATGCCTGAACAGGGTGGGCAAGGTGCCATAGTTCTTGCACATGATGCGGTAACGCTCCTTGAGCGATGCCTTGTGGTTGCGGCTGGTAGTGCCCTCGTCAAGGAAACTGATGAGGGGTTCACTGCCGGCATAGGCATTCGCCTGCGAGGCCTTGAGCACCTTGATGCACCAGTCATAGTCGGCGCTGAAGCGATATTGCAGGTCATATTTCGGCATAATGGTGCGCCTTGCCACAAAGGCCTGGTGGCACACCAGCATGCCGTGCTTAAACGAGTCGGCTGTGAGATGCTCGGGAGCCGTGAGATGCCGCTTGCCCACTACCTGCCGCTCGCTGTTGACCACCTGCGTCTGCCCATAAATCACATCGGGATGCTCCTGCGCAAGCACAGCCATGCGTGCAAGCGAGTCGGGCGCGGCAAAGGCATCGCCTGCATTGAGCCAGATGATGTACTCGCCCTGCGCCAGTCCTATGGCTTTGTTCATGGCATCGTAGAGTCCGCCGTCGGGCTCCGAGATGATGCGCGTGTTATCGATAGCGGCAGCACGCACCAGCGAGAGGGTGTCGTCGGTCGACTTGCCATCGACAACAACATACTCATAGTCACTGCACGACTGCTCTTTCACGCTGTCGAGTGTGGGTTGAATCACGCCGGCAGCATTCCATGTCACGGTCACTATGCTAAAGATGGGTTTCATCATTACAAAGTTACTTATTTTTTCATGGAAACGACATATTTTTCCAAAGTTTATTATTTTTGCATCATAATTATCAACTATCAACTCCTGAAAAATGAAAAGTATTCTTTGCTTCATTGCGCTTGCGCTGCTCACAGCAACTGCCGGCAAGGCCGACGAGAGGATTCGCACGCACTTCGTCCAGTCTGAACTCGTCAAGCAAATACTTGTGGTGAGTGACATTCACACCATGGCACCATCACTGGTGACAAAAAGCGGCAGCACCTTTGAAAACTATGAGAAGAACGACATGCGCATGATAGCACAAAGCGGCGAAATTCTCGATGCCATCGTAGAGCGAGCCGAACAGCTACGGCCCGGTGCTGTGCTCATCACTGGCGACCTCACAAAAGACGGCGAGCTGCAGAGTCACGAGTATGTGATTTCGAAGTTGCAACGGCTGCGCAAACTGGGCATCAAGGTGCTCGTCATTCCCGGCAACCACGACATCAGCAACCCCAACGCCTGCTCGTTCAATGGCAAGAAAACCCAAGCAGTTGCCACCATCGACCGCGACACTTTCACGCACCTGTATGCCGACTTCGGCTACGCCTACGACTCGCAATACGACCCCAACTCGCTGAGTTATGTGACCGAGGTGCTCCCGGGCCTGGTGCTCATTGCCATCGACAGCAACCGCGACGAGGAGAACCTGCTCAAGAGCCGAGGTGACTCGGTCGACAGTTACCACAACGGCGGACGCATCAAACCCGAAACCATGCAATGGATTGCCGAGCAGGCCGCCCAGGCACGCGCCGAGGGCAAGCAAGTGATGGCAGCGATGCACCACCACGCCGTGCAGCACTTCGACAAGGAGCAGGCGCTCATGCCCAACTATATTGTGGAAAATGCTGCTGAAGTGCGCGAGCAACTCATGGCCGCTGGCATCCACCTCGTGCTCACCGGGCACCTGCATGTGAACGACATTGCCCTGAACCATAATATTGCCGGCAACGACTCCATCTACGAGATTGCCACAGGCTCGGCCATCACCTACCCCTTTGCCTATCGCCTGATTTCCCCATCAGCAGAAAGAGACCGATTGCTTGTGACCACCGAGTACATCACATCGGTGCCCTCGTGCCGCAACCTGAAGGAAGCCGGACGCAACAAACTGGCACATGCAGCCGAATCGATGGCAGCAACGGTTGCCAACCGGCTGTGGTCGAAACTCGACGGCAAACTCGGCAAGGTGGCTGGCATGCTCGCCATGATGGAAGCCCCCATCAAACTGCCCGAGTCGGCCGAGGATCTTCAAAAGATTGCTATGCGCTATTTCAAGGAAACTCTGCAAATGGCATTCATGGAATTTGTGGAAGCCGACGAGAGCAGCCGTGACAACACACACATCACCGAGGCCTTCAAGCAGCAATTCAAGACGGCATTGAACGACATGTTTCACGGCGAGGGCGGACGCATCACCGACTTTCTCGTCGAGGAACTCTTCCCCAAACTGGAACCGATGCTCAAGAGCGTGATTGAAGACCGCAACCAGTGCGGCACCAGCCACGAAACCATCGTGCGCGACCTTAACACCGCCCTCCCGCTCTACTGATTCTCAGTTGACAGTTAGCAGTTGTCAGTAATCAGATAATTCTCCGAGAGCACCGAGAACTCTGAGACCAAGAGATTCTCAAGCAAAAAACACAGGGATTGAACCACTGCCAATCCCTGCGTTTTTATATGTCTACCTCTGGGTTAACCCAGATTGTTGTCGAGTTTAGTGAATGCCCAAGATGATATTGATGAGGGCTGAAACATCAGATACATTCACCTTGCCATCACGGTTCACATCGGCTGATTCCATATCCTTCTCGGTGATACCCAGAATCATATTGATGAGAACTGAAACATCAGATACATTCACCTTGCCGTCGCGGTTCACATCACCCTGAAGCAGAGCGCTAGGATCAACCACTTCTACAGGATAGAGTTGGAGCACACCCTTGTAGAGCGATACGAATGCCTTCACCTCAAAGGTCTTGCCTTCGAGCACCTCGGGCATAGTCACGGTCTTGTTGAACTTGTTGAACAGCGTCATGTCAAGAGTCTCGTCGCTGATGGTGTAGTAATTGGTCGAGTCATTCACCAGCGTTGCGTTCTTAATCCAGACATATTTGTGAATATCTGCCTGCGAGATTTCCTCCAGGGCAATCTCTTCAGGATCAACCTTGGTGCCGTCCTCGGCCTTCACAAAGGTGCTGCCCACGGGAATTAGCTGTTTGGCATCCTGATAAGTTGTCCAATAAGCCTCGGCATCACGAATGATGTTACCGTTAGCAAACTCGTTCTCAAGATAACCATAGACGAGGGAGTAGGTATCTTCAGAATCCTTCACATAAAGGTTATTGCCGTTCTGATACAGAGCGATGAGGTCGCCAGTAATCTTGGCAGTCACACCTGAATTGAGCGCATAGAGTTCGTTGATATTTTCCACCTCAGGCACAGTGATGTCGCCAATGAAGCGGGTAGGGATAAACTGCGGGTTGTTCTTGTTCACCGAGATGAAGCCCTCAACATCATAGTCAACTGTTTCGTCGGTGGGCAGTACCACGGTGTTATAGAAGGTGTTGTAACCTGCAGCACCGCCAATCTTGAAGTTGCGGCCGTTCACCTCAGTGATCTTCACACCCTTAATCACGCAGTAAATGTTCTGGTTGGCTGCAGTGATATCGGCCACAGTCTTCTCAACGGGAGTCACCGACTGGGTTTGGCCGGTAGCCGTGAGACCTGTAACCTCTTTCACCTCGATAAGGCCATTGTAGTTGTCCATGGTGCCTTGCCATCCGCCGGCAAGCACATCACCCTGGTTGAACTCGAAGTCGCTGCCAAAGATAAGGGCCGAACCAGTAGCGTCCTTGATGTAGAGGTAGCGCTTGTCGTTGGCGTCGCGGTAGGTTACCACCACTTCATTAGCAAAGGTGAACGATGTGCCCTTAGGAAGAGCCACCATCTCGGCAATCGTCTGAATGCCTTCGCCGGTGCCACCGCCGTTCACATCCTCAATCTTCATGGGGAGCACTTGATAAATGGTCTCATTGTTTTTAACATGAGAGCCAATAATACCCCACACATTGTAGGTCTTGGTCGAGTCGGCAGTTGATGCACCCATACCGGTATAGTAAGATCCTTCACCGCTGTTGTCCTTGATGACATAGGTCTTGGGGTTGAGTTGTGCACCAGCAATGTACACATAGTGTGCAAAGAGTGAAGCCTCGATGTCATTCACTTGAATGGTCTCAGGATTCACGGTTGTTGTGCCGCTAGGTGCCTGGAAGTTGCTGCTAGCCGAAATCTTGAGTTCTGGTTCGCCTTTATAAGTGATTTTCTCACCGGTGAAGCCTGCAGGAATGATGTCGCCAGTCTTGTAACTATGGCCAATGTTGCTGCCATAGAAGTAAGCATAGCCGCTGTCATCCTTCACATAGAGGTTGTTGCCGTTATGACCTAACACTGTAACAGGATTTGTGAAGACTACCACAGTGTTGTCGGCCACCTTCTGGTAAGCTGCAATATTGGCAACGCTGGTTGCAGTGCCCATCTCATACTCGGCAGTAGCCACCTCGCTCACCTTGCCCTCGGCTGCGGCAATAGCCTTCAGCGTGGTGGTAGCAGTGATGTGGATAGGAGCAGTGTACTGGGTTGAACTGGTTGTGGGGGTTGAACCATCAAGCGTGTAATAGATGCTAGCGCCGTTGGTACCGCACTTGATGGTCACATCAAATGGTGTGTAGTAGGTGCCCGCTGCGGGAGTAAAGGTGGGTGTTGACACAGTCACTTCGCCCTGACCGTCGCTGGTCAAGACTGCCTTGGCAAAACGGAACTGGGCTGCTGTGTTGGCATCGGCACGACACACGGTGAGCACCACACTCTTGGCACTACCTGTCCAGGTGAGTGTGCTGCTATTTTTGTCATAGCTCACACTACCCGTGTTGGCTGTAACCTCGCCATAGGTGAATGAAGAGCCCCCAGACAATACCATCTTGGTTATGTTGACAGTAGATGTTACTGTCATGGTATTGCCGTCAAGGTTAGTTTTAGTGCCACCATAAAGACGCATTTCCTTGCTAGTCGCATGATACATGGGTTCAGTTCCGGAATTACCTTTAGCAAAAGAGAAGGTAAAACCATCTGACGAAACATCGGTTGCAGGCTGCACATTGGCACTTGGATTGCCGTACAGGTCTGAAACCATCAGAGTTGTCTCGGTGGCGCGTGCCACTGTCACCGCCATAAGACAAATGGTGAAAAGAGATAAAAATTTTCTCATGTTAATTAAGTTTATGTTAGTTAATAAAATATAGTTTACTTGTGTCTTTTTTAATTCGCCTTTGATTCAACTTACAAAGATAGGGAATTAGTTTTGAATTTCATTCAAAATGAGGATTTTTTTCCTTGCTTTCTATGATTTTTCATGCTTTATTTGGTCATTTTCACCAGTCAGCCACATTGCGCACCATCCACCACAGCACAATCAGGCCCACTAACGAAAACAAGACCGTGCGCGAAAACAGCACCCGATAAAGCCGCGGCCAGCGGTCCTTCAGCACACTTACCACCACATAAAAGGCAATGAGCGGAATGGCAATCACCACCATGGCATTAAACTGCCACGCTGCTGCCACATTGGCGTGCAGCAAGGCATGAATGGCGCGCTGACTGCCGCACCCAGGGCATTTCACACCAGTAGTCTCAAGAAACAGACAACGAGGAAACAATCGCGACGACGAAGGGTC
This sequence comes from uncultured Bacteroidales bacterium, assembly GCA_902768435.1. GTDB lineage: Bacteria > Bacteroidota > Bacteroidia > Bacteroidales > Muribaculaceae > Sodaliphilus. The sequence continues at coordinate 197,530 of CACXLJ010000007.1, forward strand.
GAAATAGAAATAAACGATGGCGGCAATTACTGCCACCACCGCTGTAATGATTATCAAGGCACGGCGCTTGTTCATTGCACCATGGTCATAATAATGCTCAAGGGCAGCGACAACACACCCAGCACAATGGCTGCAATGCACCACCATGCGCTAATGTCGCTGTACTTCTGTGCCTTGACATAGTCACCCTGATTGTATTTCGAACTTACCAATGCACCATAAACGATGGCCACAATGGCGGGAATGGAACAGCAAAAGATGAGCGCCACAATCGACCAGAACAGGTTGTGCGGCGGGCGCTTAGGCACCACTGCAGGCTGCTGCGCTGCATACTGAGGCATGGGACCGTACTGCGGCTGCTGAACAAACTCGGGCACTGGGGGCATCTCAGGTGGAAATGATGCCATCTCGGCAGTTGCAGCATCAGACTCGGCGGATTCTGGCGCCTCACTTGCTTCAGCTGTCAGGGGCTGCACCAAATCGGCAAGTTCGGCCACCTTGTCTATGGTTTGCCAGTCGGCCATACCTTTGAACCACACATAGGTGTTGCGGCTCAACGGAGCCTTTTGAGCCAGTTCTTCCATCGTGAACGGACCGCTCTGCACTCCATTCTGGTTAATCCAAATGCGCTGTATCATAGTCGTCAATGATTGTTTATTTTGCAAATTTAACCATTTATGCACAAATGTGAAACAATTACCTCAAGTTTTTCATTTTTTCTTGCCCATAATGCCGATAGCATGCCGTGAGTATCACGCCGCGCATGACCAGATACAGGATAAATGCCAGCCACAGCCGGTCGTTGCCCCAATCGGCTGGTAAGGCAAAGAACGACAGCCAGAAGGTGGCCCCCGCTGCCAACACCGCCACCATCATGGCGCGCGAGGCGGTCAGACCTATATACACCCCATCCCACACAAAGGCGGCCATACCTGCCACTGGTATCGCCACACACCACCAGCGGTAGTCCATGGCGGCACGCACCACGCCGGCATCGCTCGTGAGCAGCGAGTAGATGGGTTCGGGAAACAGTGCATAAGCCACCGCAAACGCCAGCATCACCACACTGCCCCACGCAAACAGCCGACGCACGCACAAGTTCATGCGGCGCACATTACCTGCACCGTAGTACTTGCCCACTAGCGCCTCGCCAGCAAATGCCACACCGTCGATAAAGTGTGAGTAGAGCGTGAACAACTGCATCATCAAGGCATTCACAGCCAGTATCATGTCGCCACTTCGGGCTCCTGCCGAGATGAAGAATAGCGTGACCAGCATCAGCACAAAACTGCGCACAAATATGTCGGCATTCACACGCATAAACTTGCCAGCACCCGTGAAGTCGAACAACTTGCGCCACCTGATGCGCCGCACTATGTCGCAATACTTGTGCCAAACCATCCACACCGAGATGGCAAGCCCCACATACTCGGCCACCACCGTACCTATCGCAATGCCCTTGAACCCTGCACCCAGCAAGTACACGGCTATCACGCTCACCACAATGTTGAGCACATTCACTCCTATCGAGATGGCCATAGGGTAGGTGGAATTCTGCATGCCCAGCAGCCACCCCTTGAGCGACATCATGATGAAGATGGGCGGCGCACCCCAAATGCCTATGTAAAAGTAACTCAACGCCAGGTCGCGCACCTCGGCCGACGGGCCTATCGCCCACAATGCCAGCCACTGCAAAGGCCACTGCAGCACCACGATGATCAGACTGATGAGCAACGCAAGCCCGCACGAACTGCGCAGCAGTCGAGCCTGCTCGGCCACATCGCCGGCGCCATAGGCTTGGGCAGTCATCCCCGAGGTGCCCATGCGCAGGAATCCAAAGTTCCAGTAGATGAGGTTAAACATCATTGCGCCCACCGAGATGGCCCCAATGTAGGCCGCCCCCTGAGTGCTGCTCAGGTGACCCGCAATCGCCGTGTCGGCGAGACCCAACAGCGGCACCGTCACATTGGCGATAATCGCCGGCAATGCTATCCTCAATATCTCCCTATTCATTTTCATACTGCAAAGTTACACATTATTTCAACGACAAGAGCCTTGACAACATACAAAACAACCTTTGGGTGGAGTTTTCACGAAGTGAACTTTGTGATATCACAGAAAATCATTAATTTCGCACTGTGAATAACAGATACAGGCGCAATCAACTATGAAAATAGGGAACATTGACTTAGGCAACCGACCCGTGATGCTCGCTCCCATGGAGGATGTCACCGACCTCTCGTTCAGGCAGATTTGCCGCGAACAGGGTGCCGATATGGTCTATACCGAGTTTGTCTCGGCCGATGCACTTATCCGCAACATACAGTCGACGGTGCGCAAGCTCTCGATTGCTCCCACCGAGCGCCCCGCCGCCATCCAGATCTATGGCAAGGAAATCGACCCCATGGTAGAGGCTGCCAAGATTGCCGAACAGGCGCATCCCGATGTGATTGACCTGAACTTCGGGTGCCCCGTGAAGAAAGTGGCCTCGAAAGGTGCCGGTGCCGGACTGTTGCGCAATGTGCCGCTCATGCTCAACATCACCCGTGCCGTGGTCAATGCCGTGAAGGTGCCCGTCACTGCCAAGACTCGACTGGGCTGGGACCACAACAGCAGGCACATCGTGGAACTCGCTGAGCAACTGCAGGACTGCGGCATACAGGCGCTCACCATTCACGGACGCACACGCTCTCAACTCTATACCGGCGAGGCCGACTGGACCCTGATTGGCGAGGTGAAGAACAATCCACGCATGACCATCCCCATCATTGGCAATGGCGACATTACCTCGGCGCAGAAACTTGCCGAATACTACGACCGCTATGGCGTAGACGGCATCATGGTGGGCCGAGCCTCGATCGGTGCACCCTGGATTTTCAGGGAGATGAAGCACTACCTCGCCACCGGCGAGATGCCCGTCATCACCCCACAAGAGAAGATGGCACTCATCCGCCGCCAGATTAACGAGAGCATCAACCGCATCGACGAGTACCGCGGCATTCTGCACATTCGCCGCCATCTTGCCGCCACACCGCTGTTCAAAGGCATCTACAACTTCAGAGAGACCCGCATCGCCATGCTGCGTGCCAAGACCTTCGACGAACTCAATGACATCCTCAACCTCATCGAACAAAAGTATTTATCCCAACAAGCATAAAACCCACAGCACTATGAACTCCCTCAAGATCACACTCGCCATTGTTGCCATGCTGTGCACCACCAACGCAGCACAAGCGCAGGAAAAGGAATACAAGATAGAAGTGGGCAACTTCTACGAACTCAATGTGAGCGACAACCTGAGCGTGGACTACCGGTTCTCGACCGACTCAGCAGGTTATGCCGTGTTTACGGCACATCCCGATGTGGCCCATGCCATCGTGCTCTCTAACAGTGCTAAAGGGAAACTCTCCATCAAGCTGAATGATAAAAGTATTCGTGCCAACCAGTTGCCAGTCATCACGCTCTATTCTTCCGAATTGCTGCAGGTGAGCAACGAGGGCAAGGGCGCCGTCAACATTCTGCAACTGCGTCCTGTGAGCAAGTTCACTGCCAAGACCTACGATAACGGCTCCATCACAGTGAATGGACTTGATGCCGAGGAGGCAAGCCTCAACATCCTCACTGGCAAGGGAAAGATTACCGTGAGCGGCACTACGGGCAAACTCGACTGCAAGAATGTGGGTACCGGCGTGATTGAGGCGCGCAACCTTGAGGCACACGACATCAACTGTTCGATTGTGGGCACTGGGCACATTTACTGTAACAGCACTGGTGGTCCCCTCGTGCTCAAGGGAACTGGCTCAGGAAAGGTGCATTACAAAGGAACTCCGTCGAACATCAAACTGCGCCAACTGGGGTCAATCAAGGCCGTTCCTATCACCGACGAAGATTAAGAGGGGTCGCGCCAGTCGCCCTCGCTCTTGATGAGTGCCACAAGGTGCTCAATGGCCTCCTCTTCGGGTATGTTTTTCTCAACACAAGTCTTGTTCTTGTATAAGCTGATGCGGTTGCGACTGGCACCCACATAGCCATAGTCGGCATCGGCCATCTCGCCGGGACCGTTCACAATGCAGCCCATCACCCCAATTTTGAGGTGTGTGAGATGCTCGGTTGCCGCCTGCACGCGGCGAACGGTCGTCTGCAAGTCAAACATGGTGCGGCCACAGCCTGGACACGAGATGAACTCGGTCTTGCTCATTCTGAGCCGTGCCGCCTGCAGCAAGGCAAACTCGCAGGCCACTACTTCCTGTGCACTCGCAGCCTTCGGCGCCTCGAGCCACACGCCATCGCTGAAGCCATGCAGCAGCAGTGCGCCAAAGTCGGTACCAGCCTTCACCTGTAGCCACTCGCAATCGTCGTCGGCATAGGCAATGCGCGGCACCACAGGCAACCTGAGGTCGGCATCCACCAGGCGATGCAGTAATGCCTCGATGCTCATACTCACCTGAGCATGGGCAGGAGTCACCACCAGCGCCACATCGGTGCGCCCGCGCAAGGGTTCCAGGTGCTCCACTGCCGTGTCGGCAGGCATCTGGAACCATTTCATGCGGGTTTCACCACACTGCTCCAACTCGTTGAGAGTGGTACAGAGCGGGAATTCATTGGCTTTGCCTGTATAGGCCTTGAGCGGCACAATAAAGCGATGTTCATCGTCAACAGCACCAGCCTCGCTATAATAGAAATCAGGTTGGGGCGTTGTGCGAGAAGGCGCACACGAAGCAATCACCACGGGCTGCAATTTGCCTCCTGCCACCTCGCCCACAGGAATCGTGGCACGGCGTTCGGGCGTTATGGCATTGAAGCGGCGGCTCACCTCGCCATCAATGGGCGGTAATCCTTCGCGCGAAGTGACATAGTCCACCAGCTTTTGCGCTACTGGAACTTCACACTCGGGTTCCTCGCTTAGCGACACACGAATGGTGTCACCCAAGCCTTCGCTCAGCAAGGCTCCGATGCCCACAGCGCTCTTGATGCGGCCATCTTCGCCAAAACCCGCTTCGGTAACCCCCAGATGCAGAGGGAAGTGCATATCCTCGGCATCCATCGTTGCCACAAGCAGGCGCACAGCCTCGACCATGACCACCACATTAGAGGCTTTCATAGAGATGACCACATCGGTAAACCGCTCGGCCACAAACACACGCAAGAACTCCATTACGCTCTCGACCATGCCCGCCGCCGTGTTTCCATAGCGGCTCATGATGCGATCGCTGAGCGAACCGTGGTTCACACCCAGACGCACCGCAGTGCCATGCTTGCGACACAGTGCGATGAAGGGAATGAGTGCCTCACGGATGCGCTCCAGTTCGGCCGCATACTCCTCGTCGGTGTATTCAAGGCTCTTGAAAGTGCGGGCTGGGTCAACGAAGTTGCCAGGATTGATGCGCACCTTGTCGGTGACCTGTGCTGCGGCAAAGGCCGCCTTGGGATTGAAGTGAATGTCGGCCACAAGCGGCACATCACAGCCCTGTTCACGCAAGTGCTGGCGAATGACGCCTATGTTCTCGGCCTCCTTCACTCCCTGAGCGGTGAGACGCACATAGTGGGCTCCCGCCTGAGCAATGCGCAGGCATTGTGCCACACTCGCCTCGATGTCGTCGGTCGAGGTATTGGTCATCGACTGCACCCTGATGGGATAATCCGAACCGAGAGGAATACCCCCGATGTTCACACTCACCGTTTTGCGACGCCTGTAGTTCATCATTGTTGCAAAGTATTTATGACCTGCCCCTCTGCTGTTAGCAATCAGTTGGTCTTGAATTCATATTTTATAGCAGCAAGATCCTGGTTGGCCTTCACAATCTTGCCTGCCAGACCCTGTTTCTGGGCCTTCACGCGAGCGGCAATCTCGGCATCGCCCAATGCCAGCATCTGTGCAGCCAGCACAGCCGCATTCTGCGCACCGTTCACTGCCACCGTTGCCACGGGGATGCCCGGAGGCATCTGCACCATGCTCAGCAGGGCATCAAGGCCGTCGAGCATGCCCGAGATGGGGACGCCAATCACAGGCAGGGTGGTGGATGCGGCTATCACGCCAGGAAGCGCTGCCGCCATTCCGGCACCGGCAATGATGACTTTCACACCACGACCGGCAGCCTGTTCGGCAAACTCCTGAACCTGCTCAGGCGTGCGGTGAGCCGAAAGGGCATTCACCTCAAAGGGGATTTGGACTTCGTTAAGCCACTTGCACGCTTTCTCCATTACCGGAAGGTCGCTCGTGCTACCCATAATAATACTCACTAATGGTTTCATAGATAGTGTTATATCATGTTATTTACAAAAGCCTTCAGCCTAACATCATCATCGCCAGCTTGACGCATACCACTCCGTTGGCCGCGCCGGCAAGCACCTGCCCCAGCGTGTGACGCCCCAGCACCATGCGCGACGAACCCAGCACGCCTGCCAGCAGTACCGATATCCACAATATCCACGAAAGATCGAAAGCCTCCAACCTGTTAGTGGGATTGTGCAACTCAAAGAGTAATGTCACAACGCCAACCATGCCTGCCATGTGCGCACTGATTTTCCACTTCAGGTTCACTACAAACGACACCGCACAGGCCAGCGCTCCACCGGCCATAAATGCCGAGAACCACTGAGGCGCGTGGATGTGGTCGAGGTAGAAAAAGGCGGCCACATAACACAAGATGGCAAAAACATAGGGAATGCTGCGTTCGGCGCGTTCGTCCAAGCGTTTATCCTTGATTACCTTGAAATTGTGCAGCAAGGCAATAAACACGATGGGCAATATGCAAGTGATGCCAAACACCACCATCAGGGCAGCCACGCGGTCGCCCACAGGATTGGCATTCAGGAACGAGCACCACAGCACCAGAAACACGCCATAGGTGGGCATGAGCATAGGGCTGAGCACTGCCGAAAAGAAGTGGGCGCCATACTCCACAATTCTGCTGCCAGGTAATGAGTTTTTTAGTTGTGACATATATCGGGTTCTGATTCGTTACATTTCTTTTCTCAGTCGGGCCACCGGGAACTTGAGGCGCTCACGATATTTTGCGACAGTGCGGCGTGCCACATTGTAACCGCGTTTTGTCAACTCTTCGCACAGTTTCTCATCGCTCAGCGGGTGATGCTTGTCCTCTCCTTCGATCAGTTCCTTCAGCACCGAGCATATTTCTCGTGTCGACACCTCTTCGCCATCATCATGCATCAGTCCTTCAGAGAAGAAATGCTTCAGGGTGAACACGCCCCAAGGTGTGGTCACATATTTGCTCGATGTCACGCGAGAAATCACCGAGGGGTCAAGCCCCGTAATCTCGGCTATATCTTTCAGCACCATAGGTTTCAACTTGCGATCGTCACCTGTGAGAAAGAATTCGCGTTGAATGTGCATGATGCCCTCCATGGTGAGCATCAGTTTTTCCTGACGGCGACGCAGCAAGCTAATGAAGTCATTGGCCTGATCATAGGCATACTTCACGAATGCATCTTCGCTTTTCTGAGCGGCTTTCTTGTCGGCACGCTGCATCATCTTTTGATAAACTGACGAGTAACTCTCCGATATCTGCAGTTCCGGAATATTGTTGACCAGTGTCATCGTCAATTCGGGGTTATCGGGATCAGTATCATCAATCTCTATCTCGAAATCGGGAGTCACTTGCTGAGTGCGACGCTCAGTCTCAGTGCTGGCAAAAGCACTGCCTGGTTTAGGGTTCACCTTCTTGATTACATCAATGGCCAACTTCAATTGCGATTCAGTTACATTCAATGCTGTACATATCTTGTCGTAGTGCTTGTGGCTGAATTCATTGAAATACTTGTCAACAATGGTATAAGCCAACTCATTGCTGGGCGAGTTATCGAAACGCTTCAGTTGGAACAGAATACACTCGCGCAAATCAACGGCACCCACACCAGGGGGGTCTAATTCATACACCATCGAGAGCACTTCCTTCACATCTTTGGTTTCCACCTCTACCCCGCTTGAGAAAGTGATGTCATCGGCTATTGCATGCGGACTGCGGCGCAAGTAACCATCATCGTCAAGATTGCCAATAATATATATAGCAATCAATTGTTCCTTATCGGTAATCTCACGCTCACGAACCTGACTCATCAGATAGTCGCCCAGCGTTTCCTCGGCCACGGCAGGAGACTCATAATAATCATCGTCACGGCTTCTGTTGTTGCCGTTATACATGGGCGCCTGATCATCATCGCCATAATCGTTTCGTTGCATTTCGTCGGAAGTCTCGCGAAAGTCCTTCCCGTCCTCAGTCTTCTCAAAGTCCTTTTCCTCGGGTTCTTCTTTTACCTCAAGCGCCGGATTCGCGTCCAGTTCATTCTTAACAAAATCAAGCACCTCAGCACCCGTCTTCTCAAGCATAGGCACCAATAATAACTGCCATGGCAAGAGGCGTTGACGCTGCTTTTGCCCAAGTTCTGTTCTTTGTCCTGTCTTACTCATAATGTTTTTTCTTTTTTGAAATTGTTAAATTAAAAAATATCAGTTACTAAATAAAATTATGTCATTGTTCCGTGACTTGGTCACCATCCTGACCTTTGCCGCTACCTTCAGTCACCAGCGTAACCTCAAGCGGATTCTCGATGGCTGCTTTCACGCATTTCTTGCCCAATCTCACCTGACTTGCCGACATGCCTATCACCGGGCCCGCAAATTGAGGAATCACCGCGGTATTCGTTGCCCAAGAGTCGGTCACAGCAAGGTCCACATCCTCGACTGGCGCATCTTCACCTATGTAGTCGGCAAGAGTCTGTGCCACCGTCAAAGCCTCGATCAGGCATGGCAAGCCGTCTTGAAGATGGCGCCCATCAAAGGAAAGATGTCCAAACTTGCCCAGCGCGTCAAGCGAAGTGTGACGGGCATTCTGTATGGCAGTACCAGCCGGTATCACAAAGTCAAGTTCGGTCTCGTCAAGAAGTCTTTGGACACATTGGGCAACATCAACAAACATGGTGTCGCTCGAATAACTGTCATCGCCCACTATATAGCCTTCGGCATACGAAGGATTGATGAGCCAACCAATGTGCACACCAGGCACCTTGCTCTTGATGGAGTCAACAAGATTGTTAAAATAAGGCTGGTAATAATTATAGTTGGTAGATTGAGAACTCAACTGCTGAAGCAACACAATGTCCCAATCCCTGCTTGCAAGTATCGAATCGACCGATGCAACATTGCCCCCCATAGCGTGCCAGTTTCCGGTCATATTAAAATTGTAATAGACTTCATAGGGCTTCTTGTTGACCATGTGGTTATTATAGTGATTCAAGAGGGAACCTGCACCATGGAACAATATGCCAAAATATACATCCTCAAACGGCATTGACTGTTGCAGAACATAGGGCACATAGGAATAGGCATCGCACGCGAAACTATTGCCCAAGACAAGTATGTTGAGTCCGCCATCGAGCAGGTCGCGGTGGTTGCCCTGCATAATGCTGTTGATAAGAGAAGTGATATCAATCACATCCACTTCGCCGCTATCGTCAAGATCGGCATTCATCGCATAATAATCATCAGATGGCATTCCCATAATACCATTGATCATTGCAGAGATATCTTGCACATCAATCACGCCATCGCCATTCACATCGCCCTTGAGCCTTTTCAGTCCAACAGTCACCAGAATATCCTGTGACACAGTAACATGTGAGGTGAAGGGTGTTTGACGATTAGCATACTTGTAATAATAGGTCAACAGGTTATAATTGATTTCCATCTCCTCGCTTGTGGGCAGCGAAACGGTTTTCCCTGTGTTCACATAGCGATATACGCACGCCGAATCCTCGTACTGGAAGGTTACCATGAACACTCGCTTTAAATATTCAAGCGACGGTATGGGATAGTCATCTACCCCTATTGCTTGACGAAACGAATTGCCACCGAAATACCTGTTGAGCCAGTAAGTGGCCTCTCCACTCTGGCAGCGCTCTAACGAGTAAACCTCGTGATTGACAACAAACATGGAGCAGGTCATGGCACCGGTGGTGTCGGTTGCCACCACATTCATTTCCTCGGTGCTGGCCATGCCTTTAGGCAAATACACGATGGCTTCCTCGGGAACTGAAGCCAGCAGCCCCCCGTCACGCTTCAAGTCGGGTGAGATGAGACCGACCGACTTGCGCAAATCCACATAACGCAAATCTACGCTGCCCTCAAAAATACCGTTGCCCATAGACTTCAACGAATCGGTTGTGGCAAAAGTCATCAACCTTGAGCAACCCGCAAACACGCGGTCGCCCATCGACTCAAGCATGACTGGCAATGTTATCTGAGTTAGCCCTACGCAACCCATAAACGCCTCCGACCCTATGTGCTTGAGATTTCGGGGCAGTGACACATTGCGCAGTTTCGACATCCCGGCACAGAAACGGTCGGGCAATGTGTCGAGCAGCACATTGGATGAGAAGCGCAGGTTTTGCACTTCAGGGCACTTGGATATCATATCGGATTGCAACTGGTAAACATTGCCCGTGATAACAATGTTTCGCAAAAGCTCACACTTCAGGAATACCGATGACCCAAAATAACTAATACCTGAATCAAATGTCACCACAGTGAGATTTCGGCAAAGGGCAAAGGCGCGGTCGGCAATGGTTGTCACATAGTAGGTTGTACTATCAACGGTGATTTCGTGGGGAATGGTGATAGACCCTTTCGACTCGGTGGGTATCGCAGCCCTCTTGCCATCGCCCAACTGCAGCAACACAGTGTCGGACTCAATGAGCTTGAAAGTTGCCGGAACCATCGATTCCACGCCATCGTCGCTGGTCATTAACAGGTCTACCGTGATGATCCCAGCTTCGTTGATGCTGTCGACCTTCTCTATGGCCGCTACCAATTGCTGCGGCCTTAATGCCAGCCACAACAGCATCAAAAGCAATATTTTCAAGTGTTTCAACATCAAAAGCAAATATATTGATATTATGTCATTTACGCATCACAAGAACTACCAAGCAAGGAAATTCGAGCAATCGGTTATCTCCATAGGCGACTTAATCGCCATCTTGGCGCAATACTTAGCCAGCTCCCTATAAGCCGGAGTCATTCCCACCGGTTGCCCGCCAAGCTGCGGTATAGAGTTTTGCTGAAGCCAATCTTCTGTAATATTCACCAAATCATCGTCAATCGAGACATCGATGCCCAGCTGGTTCAGCAGCACCTGAACGACCACATAGGCTTCGATGACACAAGGTATGCCCTCTTGCATGTGCATACCGTCATAAGTCAGGTGATGGTAGCGCCCCAATTTATCGAGTTCGGTGGTGCGTGCATTCTGTATAGCCGTTCCGCACGGGAACAGGTAATCAATTTTGGTTTGGGTCATCACACTATCGGTGCAGGCCATGATGTCATAGAACATTTCATTGCTCGTTGAGCCGTTGAGCGGACCGTACCCTTCGCCATAAGCAGGTATCGAGAGCCATGCTATCTTGAAGGGGTGGTTAATGGTGTCGTTCAAGCACACGATAATACTGTCGAGATAGGGTTGATACAGTGCATAATCACGCGATTCAGCACTGCCTTGCTGCAACATGATGATATCCCAATCTTCGTCATCCAATGCCCTCTTCAGTTGATAGTTTTTGGTATTACGCCACCTGCCCGAGCCATTGTATTTGTAGAAATACCCGTAATCGAGCGAGTCCTTGAAATGGTATTCATAGTGATTTTGCAATGTGGCACCGCCATCATACAGCATGCCCAGCTTGAGACGCACCTGTGGGGCAAGAGTGCGCAGGATGAAAGGCACATAGGCCATGGCATCGATCGTGAAACTGTTGCCTAGGCACAGAATCTTCACTTCCTTGGTTGCACTTGGCTGATCGCCGCCGCCGTCCATAATCATGTCGATCAGCGCTGTTATATCACGCACATCAATCTCGTCATTGCTGTCAAGATCGGCATTCCCTACAAAAAACGAACTGGGTTCTGCACCCATAATCATATCAATCAAAGCAGTGATGTCACGAACATCTACTGTGCCGTCGTAGTTGGCATCGCCTGGCTTAAAACCAATTATAACATCAACCGTCATATCACCGACCACTGGCGTCATGGATGTGAATTCCTGCTCGACGCCCTCCTCGTCAACATACATGCAAGCCATCACTGGAGCCTCAATTCCTAAATCGCTGCTCGAGGGAATCGCAAGCGTGTCGCCGTTATTCACATAGCGCTCACAGCGCACGCTGCCTTGAACGACAAAGTCAACCTTGTGTACATCTTTCGGGCAATCGCTGTAGGGCAACGGATAATTGAACCGAATCGAGTCACAATTCAGTAACTGGCCAAAGATGGTATCGCCATAATACTGATTCAACAGGTAAGTGCTTATGCCTTTGCGCGACGCCTCGGCATCCAACGATGTTCCTGCCACATTCAACCCATCGCTAAAAGTTATATTCCTGGCAACCGTGTTGATCACATTCACACCCGTAGCCACATCATTGCCATTGGGCGTATAGACGATCACAGGCATGGGCGTGCCGCCAAAGACGCCCGCATTGCGGTCGACCTCGGTCAGTGCCAGACTCCTTGACTTGCGCAAGTCAACATAGAAGAGACTGCTGTCGCCCGACAACACCTCGTCGCCTAACATGCGCAGCGAATCGCCTGTAACAAAGTAACGCAGACCCTGGCATTGCTCAAATGCCCTGGCGCCAACCGACATGAGTTGATTGGGCAACTGCAGTTGCGTTAATGCCTTGCAGCCCTTGAAACCAGCCGAGCCTATCGACAGCAATGCATCGTTAAACGCAAGTGTCGACAAATGCTCACAGTTGGCAAAGGTTGAATCTCCAATTCTCTGCAATCCTGCGGGTAACGACATCTCAACGAGTCCAGAGCCCGCAAACGCAGCACGACCAATGCTGAACACGCTGTCGGGAATCGCCAGCGAGGTGAGTGAGGTGCAGTTCTCAAACATGCTGGGTCTGATGAGCCTCAAACTGTCGGGCAGTTTCACTGTAGCCAGCGAACGGCAATCGGCAAATATCGAGTCGCCCATGCGAACCAGCGCATCGGGCAACGACGCTTCAACCAAGCCTGAACCGGCAAAGGCCGCACGGCCTATATCGAACACGCCATCGGGAATCGTGAGCGAGGTGAGCGAGGTGCAACCCTCAAACATGCTGGATTTGATGCTCGTCAAACTATCGTTCAACACTATGTTGCGCAAGGAGTCGCAACCGGCAAATGCCGAGTCACCTATGCTCAAAAGCCCGGCCGACAGCGGCATCTCAGCAAGCCTTGTGCCAGCAAATGCTGCTCGGCCTATTTCGGTCAATTGATAGTCTTCGCCCGTTATGAGGAGTTCGTTCAGCGATGTGTCGTTGTAGAATGCATAGTCCCCCACCCGCTCTACGGCCGGGGGTATGTCGACCTTCGCGATGCCACGACAATTCCTGAAAGCATTAGCGGCAATGCCCGTTACAGCATATTCCACACTGTCGATGTACACGCGAATCGGCAGCAACAGCCACCCGACTGTGGTGCTGTCGATAGCCACTGAATCACCGTCGCCCAACTGCACGGTCCTATCCTCATGGCTTGTCACCTTGACAGTAACCGGAATCATAAACATGGCACTGTCAGGAATATACACAAGCAGTGAATCCTCGCCCAAGTCAACTGGGACGGGGATTGTGTCGGTCGTGTCCACTGGTATTGTGTCGGTCGTGTCCACTGGGATTGTGTCGGTCGTGTCTACTGGGATTGTGTCGGTCGTGTCCACTGGAATCGTGTCGGTCGTATCTACTGGAATCGTGTCGGTCGTATCTACTGGAATCGTGTCGGTCGTGTCTACTGGGATTGTGTCGGTCGTGTCTACTGGGATTATGGTATCGGTCGAATCAGTAATGTTGGTGGTGTCGCTCTGTTCCCTTACTTTCAGGAAATGAGACTCTTTAGCATGTGTAAACACATCCATACAGCTCAAGGCAACAATCGCCACCAGCGCAAACAGCCATCGCAAATGTCCATCTTTTTGCATATCTTTCTCAATTTATCGCACTTTGTGCGCGTTTGCAACCAACAAAATTACTATAATAAATTGAGTAAACGAAACAAATATTGTTTTTTTATATTAAATATACTATGTTTATCTAAAATAATAGGGCTGATTGCCCCTATTCCACTTGCGGACATGCGAGTGGCAAAAGCAGTTTGCCTGGGCTGCGCAAGCGGGTCACGGGCTGCAATCATCATTGGTTTAGAAGCAAAAAAATGCCAGAATCGGTGAAGATTCCGGCATTTGTTATAGAATAGAAACTACTGATTATCAAGAGCTTCCAAATATTTTTGATTTCAAATTATTTCTTCGAGAAATCGGCCTTGCGCATGTCGCCTTCCTTGGCAAGTGCACTGTGGAATGCGAGTGCAATGTCGGGATCCTGAAGAATGTGACCACCCTTGGCAATCTTCAGATACTCGCGCAGCAACGGACGATAGACGGGATGTGCGGCATTCTCGATAATCTCATGAGCGCACTGGATGGGATCCTTGAAGCGCAGGTCGGCCACGCCCTGGTCGGTGACAATCACATCAACCGAGTGCACAGTGTGGTCGACATGAGTTACCAGAGGCACGATGGTGCTGATGCAGTCGTCCTTCTTGATCGAGGGGCACAGGAAGATGCTGGTGTAGGCGTTGCGGGTAAAGTCGCCGCTGCCGCCAATGCCGTTCATCAGGCGTGTGCCGCTCACATGGCTCGAGTTGATGTTGCCGTAGATGTCGGCCTCGATGGCTGTGTTCATCGAAATCACGCCTATGCGGCGAACCACCTCGGGGTTGTTCGAAATCTCGCACGGACGCATCACCACCTTGTCGTGCAGTTCGGGCTTTGAGAAGAACTCAGCCATAGCGCTGCCCGAGAAGGTGAGCGAGCAGGTGCTGGCGAACTTGCAGTGTCCGCTCTCAAGCAGTTTGAGCACACTGTCTTGCACCACCTCGGTGTACATCTCAAAGGGAGGAATCTCGTGGCTGTTCTCAAGCGCGTCGAGCACTGCGTTGGCAATGTTGCCCACACCGCTCTGGATGGGGAGGAAGGTCTTGGGAATGCGACCTTGTTTCATCTCGTTCACGAGGAAGTCACACACATTCTCGCCAATCTTGCGGGTCACATCGTCAACGGGAGTGAAGGGCGATTCCTTGCCGATGGGGGCTGAGCATTTCACCACGCCAAGCACCTTCTTGGGATCGACATGGGCATAGGGTGAACCTGCGCGGTCGCTTGCCTTGTAGATAGGAATCTCGCGGCGTGCAGGGGGATCGGCGGGGATATAGATGTCGTGCAGACCGTAGAGGGTCTCGGGCAACTGGTCGTTGATTTCAACAATCACCTTGTCGGCCATCTTGAGCCAGGTGGGTGTGCTGCCCACGCCAGGGCCAAGCACTATATCGCCGTCGTCGGTGATGCTCTGTGCTTCGATGATGGCAACATCCATCTTGCCATAGAAACCATAGCGGAACTCTTGCGACATCTCGCTCAAGTGACGGTCGTTGTAGTGAATCTCGCCGGTGTTAATACCCTTGCGCATGTCTCCGAGCGACTGATAGGGAGCGCGGAAGTTGATGGCATGGGCGCGGGTGAGTTCGCCATCGATGTTGTCGTTGGTCGATGCACCGCTGAAGATGTTAACTTTGAATTCGCGTCCGGCCTCGTGCTCGCGCACAGCCTTGGCTGCAATAGCAGGGGGCACCACCTTGGGGCAACCCGGACTCGTAAAACCAGAGACGCCGATTGTCATTCCGTTCTGGATGTATTCGGCGGCTTCCTCGGGAGAAAAAACAGGATAAATCATTACAAATTGTTTGTTTATTGTTGTTGCTATAAATGATTGCAAAAGTGAGCAAAACCTAGTTTTGCTGATTTCACGGCAAAATTACTCATTTTGGGCGAAACTAAAAAAAAATTCACCAATTACTGGAGTCTCAACTGGTCTACATCCCCAAAAAAGCGGCAAAAATCGGCATTCGCCACACAAAATATCAATAAAAAACGAATTGATGTGCCTAAAAAGTGTTTTTCTTATTTTTATTTTGTAACTTTGCGCGTTGAAACAGACGCTTTTTGAGTTATCAAAGCAGTACGCATTTAAAACTATATGAAAAATATCATACAAGGAAGCCTGATTACTACCTTTCGTTGCAACGCCAAGTGCAACATGTGCAACATTTGGCAGCATCAGACTCACCCGCAGGAAGAGATCGACGCCTCTTTCTATGAAAAATTGCCCGACGGCCTGCGCATCAACATCACAGGCGGAGAGGCTACCATAAGAAAAGATATAGACAAGATTTTTGAGATTCTATATCCTAAATCGGTGTTGTTGGAGTTGAGCACTAACGGCTACAACACCGACAAGATTGTGGAACTTGCCAACAAGTACCCCAACATTCTTATCAGGGTCAGTGTGGAAGGGCTGCCACAAATCAACGACTCGAAACGAGGCCTGCCCAACGGCTTCGACCACGCCCTGCGCACCATGCTCGAACTCAAGAAGACCAAGTGCAAGAACATTGGTTTCTCGGTCGTTATCTCGCCCGACAACTACAAGGACCTTGTGTCGCTCTACGAACTGTGTGTGGCACTCGATGTGGAACTGGGCAACTCGGCTGTGCACAACTCATGGTATTTTCATAAAGAAGACAACCAGATTGTGAGCGAAGACGCCTTGCGTCAGCACGAAATCTTCGTGAAGGCTCTGCTCACCTCGAAACGCCGCCACTTCAAGGACCGCCTGAAAGACTATGGCCGCGCCTACTTCAACCGCTCCATTCACCGCCGCCTGCGTGGCGACGATGCCGGCTACCGCCCCGCTTGCGGTGCCCTGACCGATTTCTTCTTCATCGACCCGTGGGGCAATGTGTCGCCCTGCAACGGCAGCAAGGAAGAGTGGGTCATTGGCAACATCAAGGAGCAGTCGTTCGACGAAATCATGAACAGCGACAAGGCCAAGGAAGCGCTGGAGAAAGTGAAGCATTGCGACCGCAACTGCGCTTTCATCGTCACCGAACGCCACGACATGAAGCGTCGGCCCTGGGTGCCCATCAAGTGGATCATGAAGAACAAGTGGCGCATTTGGCGCGGCAAGGATCTGTGCTGGGACTAAACCGCCTGACGCGCGCGCTGCAATTCTCTACCCATAGCGTGATATTCACTGCCCGATGAAGACGATAGCCGTGATAGGAACTCGAGGCTTTCCTGGCATTCAGGGAGGCGTTGAGATGCATTGCGAAAACATCTATCCCTGCTTCTCGGCCGATGTGCGGCTGCGCGTGTACCGCCGCAAGCCCTACCTCACCCAGTACTCTAACAAGAACTATCCCAACATCGAGTTCATCGACCTGCCCTCGACCCGCATCAAGGGTTTCGAGGCCGTGCTACACACCTTCTTGTGCGTGATGCACATCCTGTTTCACCGCAAGCCGCAGGCTGTGCATGTGCACAACATCGGGCCCGGCATGTTCACTCCCCTGCTGCGGCTCATGGGACTCAAGGTGGTCATGACCTACCACAGCGCCAACTATGAGCACGCCAAGTGGGGTCGCCTGGCACGCACGCTGCTGCGCCTGTGCGAGAGCATCTCGCTGTGCTGCAGCCACCGCATCATTTTTGTGAACAAGTTCCAGATGCAGAAGTACGGCAAAAAGGTGCAACGAAAGAGCATCTACATCCCCAACGGCATTCATCGCGTGACGCGCACCGAGTCGACCGATTTCATTGAAAAACACGGCATCGAGCCTGGCGCCTACCTGCTGGGCGTAGGCCGCCTCACGCCCGAAAAGGGCTTCGAGTATCTGGTGCAGGCGGCTTCCTCGCTGCCCGAAGTGAAGCAGGTGGTGATAGCCGGCAGCAGCGACCACGACACGGCCTACTATGAGCAACTCAAGGCATTAGACACCGAGCACAAGGTGATTTTCACCGGTTACACCACTGGCGACGACCTGCGACAGCTCTACAGCCACGCACGCATGTTTGTGCTCTCGTCGGTGGTCGAGGGATTTCCGCTGGTCATGCTCGAAGCCATGAGCTACGGTTTGCCCCTGGTGGTGAGCGACATTCCGGCCTCGCACCTCGTGGAACTGCCGCACGACCGCTACTTTGAGTGCCGCAATGCCCAGTCGCTGGCACAGGTGCTTGCCAAACACCTTGAAAAACACGAGTCTTTGTGCCAGTACCGCCTCGACGACTACCACTGGCCACTCATCGCCCAGCGCACCGAGGCCGTCTTCCAATCCTGACACACGCAAAGGCGCTACGGAGTTGAGGAGTCGTTCTTTATAATCAGACAATTGAGGACAATTAGCTGCGGGACGGGCTGCGCCCTTAAAATTACAATGCTTCGCATTAAAATTATAAATGTAAAAATTCTTGCGCTGGCGCGCTAAAACAAGGCGGGACAGAGATTATAAACTACGGATGAATCTGATTTATCTGATTTTCAGCGGCGGGGGACAGGGTAATAATCAAAAAGTTGCGAACAAAGTTCGTCAAAAAGCTTCAAAAAGCCGCGCGGGGCGCGGTTATTATTTCATTGTAGCTGGTTAATCGGAGATCTTGGAGGGCTCGGGACATCGGTATGGTTGATACCTGTTGCCTGTGGGGAGGGAGTAATATATCAAAGAGCGCTTGCGCGGGTGGGCGTGCGGGCAAAGATAGAGGGAAATGGGGATGAGGGAAATGGTGATAACATATAAGGGTGAGGGTTGAGGGGGGAGGGTTGAGAGTTGAGGGTTGAGGGTTGAGAGTTGAGAGTTGAGAGTGAGGAAAAGTGAGGGCTGGCGGTGAGGCCAGCCCTGCACATAGATTGTTGATTAGAATGAAAAAGAGTTTACTAGACTATCGCTTGTTAACCTTGTGG